>DATNNY010000133.1:0-15722 GCA_035601635.1 Pyrinomonadaceae bacterium | reverse complement strand
CGTCTGTGAAAGGGCAGTGATGATGATCGGCAGCGCGATCGTGGCGTCGCAGTTGACGTACGATGTCAGCGCGCCACGTCCCAGCTTGCCATAGACCAGCGATTCATCGAACGCGACGGCGCTGCTGCGCCCTCCGGGGTGCGGCGCATCGGCGGCGATCTGTATCGCATACTTGTGACCGTGAATCTGCTGCTTGAAGATGTGTGCGGACATCTCTGTCTGGCGGAGGAAACTCTTGGTGATGCCGCCGCCGATATTTATTACTCCCGAAGCGCGGGCGCGGATGGCGATCTGCGCCATGTCTAAAACGTCCTGCACGATGTCGAACTGAAAGTTGTTCTTCTTTTCAAAGCGCGAACCCGCAATGCCGACGGCAATCCCGCTGTCGGTGATGCCGGGACAAAAAACCGGCACACGCGATTTGTAGGCCGCCGTCAAGACGCCGTCTTCAGCCGCAATCTCCGCGAGTTCACGGCCGAGCAGATGAAGAAACTCACGGGTTGAGTACGGCCGCGACTGATCGAGTTGGCTGGCAAAACCTCCTACCCACTCTTCGGCCTCGTGATATTCCTCTTCACTCGCAAGCAGGTCCCACATGCGATTAATCTGGGCCGACTCCAACTCGGCATCCGTCATGTTGGGATGAGCCTGGAAGTGATGCCGTCCGAGTGTCTCATGCAAATCGTGGAAAATCACAGAACCGGAAAGTACCAGCACATCGACAAAACGATTCTTAACCACATAAGCCAAAAGCCGTCGCATGCCGGCGGGAATTAAGGCTCCTGCCGCCGCCATCATGATCGTCGTGTTGTCGCCCAGCATGTCCAGCCAGATGCGATGCGCTTCCGCGAGTTGGCGGCCGCCGAATCCGGTGCCTTCCATTTTTTCCAGCAGACCGGCGACTGAACGGTCCCGGTCGACCTGGACCGGGCGAGTGGGAATAGTCAGGTACTTGCTGGGTTTTGGTTTTCGCTGTGTCACCATAAGCTCGTGTTAACCTCTTTCAAATGTCCGGCAATCTTTGGTGCCGATCTACTTCGTAATGAAGTCAGTACCACCTGCGTGAGCAGGTGGGTCGAACGGCCAACCGACTCATTGAGTGTCTCCACCCGCTCCCGCAGGTGGTATTGACCTCATGCTCCGGCTACTTCGATTTGTCGAACAATTCTTAATAGTCATGACGCCGCCGGCCCTTGGTTCGGTTACCGTTAAGTGTAATGTACGTGTAGGCATCGAAACGTGATTCGTAGAAATTTACCAATTCTGCGCCTTCGGCTTCGCTCAATTCGTCATTCTTGATTCTTTGCGTCACCTGGCGGCGAAATCCGTCGTGGAGCAAGCCGCGCTCATAGCGCGCGCGCCCCACGGCTTCCCCGACAGTGGTTCCGCGAATCACTTTCTTGATCAGATAGCCGTCCTCGTCGATATGAATCTGGGCCTCGTTTGGCGTGCCGAAAAGATTGTGATTGTTGCCCATCACTTCCTGATAAGCGCCGACCAGCATGAAACCCACATAGTACGGTTCGTCCGGATCGATCTTGTGCAGTTCGAGCACATGCTTGACGTCGTGCAGGTCGACGAACTTGTCGACGACGCCGTCGGAATCGCAGGTGATGTCGCACAGGGTCGCGAATTCTGTGGGTGGCTTATTCAATTTCTGAATCGGCACAATCGGAAATAACTGATCGAGCGCCCAGTGGTCCGGCAGTGACTTGAACACGGAAAAGTTGGCCAGGTACTTCGCGCACAGCAGGCGTCTGAGTTCGCCGAACTCTTCGGGAATATATTTGGCCTGCTGCGCGTAACGGTCAGCGCGCTCGCACACATCCCAGAACAGCACTTCGCCCTTGCCGCGATCTTCGAGAGAGATCAATCCGAGATTGAAGAGCGTGAACAACTCTTCACGATGTTCGAGGGCGTCGTGATAATACTCGCGATAATTCTTAATGGTGACGCTCTCGCGCAGGTCGCCCAGCTCGATTACGACTTGCGGGTCATCGTCGTCAATTTCAATCGGCGTGATGTCTTCGACGACTGTCTCGATTTCTTCGAGGATGTTGGTCACCAGAATGGCATGATAGGCGGACAGAAAACGGCCCGATTCCTGAATGATCGTGGGATGTGGAACGTTTTCATCATCGCAGACCTGCTTGATCGTGTAGATGACGTCGTTGGCAAATTCCTGCGAATTATAATTTGCCGAAGAATCAAACGCCGTCTTCGAACCGTCATAATCGACAGCCATCCCGCCGCCGACGTCCAACAACTCAATCGGCACCTTCATCTGATGCACCTTCGCATAAACGCGCGCGGCTTCCTTCATCGCGTTCTTGATGCGCTTGATGTCAGTCAGCTGCGAGCCGATGTGAAAATGGAGCAGGCGCAACATCTCGACGCGATCGGCTTCTTTCAAACGATTGATCACTTCCAACAGCTCGGTTGTCGTCAGGCCAAACTTGGCAGCTTCACCGCCGGACTTCTCCCAGCGTCCCGAACCCTTCGAATAGAGTTTGACGCGCATGCCGATGATGGGCATGGCGCCTTCAGTCTGATCGGCAATGCGCAGAATGTGATCCAGCTCGCTCAGCTTTTCCACCACGATGACTACGCGCTTGCCGGCTTTCGCGCCGGCAAAAGCCATCTCGATAAACTCTTCGTCTTTGAAGCCGTTCAGTACCAGCAAGCTGTCGGGTGTTTGTTCGAGGGCGAGCGCGGCATATAACTCCGCTTTCGATCCGGCCTCCAGGCCAAAGTCATAACGTGACCCTTCACGCAAATATTCCTCGACCACCGAACGTTGCTGATTGACCTTCATCGGATAGACGCACATATGCGCGCCCTGGTAATCGTATTCGCGGATGGATTTGCTGAAAGCGCGCTGAAGTTTTCGCACCTGCGCCGACACGAGTTGCGGAAATCGCAGCAGCACCGGGGTGGTAATACCCCGGCCGGCCAGGTCCTCGATAATCTCTTTCAGATCGGCTGAGCGGGCATCGCCCTCCGCCGGGCGCACGACCAGGTTACCCTTTCGATTTACATCGAAATAGCCAGCTCCCCAGTTCTCGATCCCGTAGGTTTCGACAGTCTGTTCGATCGCGGTGGTCAACTAGCGGTCTCCTGGATGCCCTTTCAGCAAGCATTCCGCCACGGCAACCCTTGGCATGGCTGCGATTTCCGGCCGGATAGCGGATTTTAGGGGTGGAACCTTAACGCCAGAATGTAACAGAAAACGCGAGGTCGGTCTATCACTTTTTTGTTCCGAATTTGTGGTTGCAAGCCGTTTCGTCTCCTCATCTTAGCACTACAGACAGACGAGCTATTAACCGCCTAAGGCCTTGCGGGCCTTTGTTTCGCTCCATCTGTGCCTCACGGAAAGAGCGAGGGAGCCGCGATTGGGATTGGTAGCAAGCCGAGGATACACGAGTCGGGACTGAAGCGGAGACTGAGTAGCGTCACTCCAATGCGCGTGACACAGAAACTCGGCGAAAATGAAAACCAATTCTACGGACCGTTTGATTTTTTCTCGAAAGAGCTTGACATCGAACGCGTCGCGACTATAATGGCGGTTTTTATTGCGCGCCGCTACATGACGTTTTCGCGCTCCGCAGACTGTTCGTTCTACAACCAGACTTCGCACCAAACACCGCTCGGGGCGAAGGTCAACCACATCACTCATTTTTTTTCGTACAGGAGACTAAATGAACGCTAAAACTGTGTTGAAGTATGCCTCCGATCAAGGCGCCAAGTTTGTTTCTGTTCGCTTCACAGATCTTCCGGGTTCGTGGCAGCACCTGACGTTTCCAATCGGCGAACTCGGCGAAGACCAGTTTGAAGATGGATTCGGCTTTGACGCTTCATCAATTCGCGGCTGGGCCGCCATTCATGAGTCCGACATGTTGCTGGTTCCCGACGCTTCGCGGTTCTGGATGGATCCGTTTTCCAGCATCCCGACGCTTTGCCTCGTTGCTACGGCAGTCGATCCGCTCTCGCGACAGGGTTATGCGTTTGACCCGAGAACAGTGGCCGTGCGGGCCGAGAGTTATCTCAAGAGCACCGGTATCGCTGACGTCGCCAACTTTGGCCCGGAAGCCGAATTCTTCATATTCGACAGCGCCCAGTTCTATAACGAGCAATACAGCGCCGGCTATTCGATTGATTCAGACGAAGGGCATTGGAATAGCGGCAGGGACGCAAGTGAATCGCAGGGCGCAAATCTTGGCCATCGCATCCGGCCGAAAGAAGGGTACGTGCCGGTGGCGCCGACCGATTCTCTGATTGACATACGTTCGGAGATTTCAATGACCCTTGGCGAGTGCGGTATCAACGTAGAGTGTCATCATCATGAAGTAGCCACAGCAGGCCAATGCGAGATTGATTTTCGCTACTCGACAATGCTGGGCACTGCTGACAACCTGCAGATCTTTAAGTACGTGGTGAAGAACACCGCGCGCAGCCACGGCAAGACCGCGACGTTTATGCCGAAGCCTCTGTTCGGCGATAACGGTTCGGGCATGCACTGTCATCAGTCCCTGTGGAAAGGCGGTAAGCCCCTCTTCGCCGGCGATGGCTATGCCGGGTTGTCAGAGACCGCGCTGCACTACATTGGCGGGCTGTTACGTCACGCCCCGGCCATCGTGGCTTTTGCGGCGCCCACGACTAATAGCTACAAACGCCTGGTGCCGGGCTTCGAAGCTCCAGTCAATCTTGCTTACTCAGCGCGCAATCGCTCCGCGGCAATTAGAATTCCGATGTTTTCCACCAACCCCAAATTAAAACGGCTCGAGTTTCGTCCGCCTGATCCGTCGTGCAATCCTTACCTGGCATTTTCCGCGATGCTTTTGGCTGGAATCGACGGGATCCAGAACCGGATCGATCCCGGGTCGCCGCTTGATAAGGACATCTACGATCTCTCGCCGGAAGAGCTGAAAGATGTGCCGAGCCTGCCGGGCTCGCTGGACGAATCGCTCAAGGCCCTCGAAGACGATCATGAGTTTCTGCTCAAGGGCGATGTGTTCACTCCGCAATTAATTGAACGTTGGATTACCTACAAGCGCGAGCGTGAAATTCAACCGCTGCGTCTGCGGCCGCATCCGCTTGAGTTCTCGATGTACTACGACGTTTAGGTTGAGGAAAGATCATAGGTTCGGTCAGCGAGCGGGGCAGTGGCCCGACCGTGAGGGAGGGCGTATCTTGATGCGGACGAGACGCCCTCCCTCACGGTCGGGCTACTGCCCCGTCTGGCCGCTTACACTACCTCAGATCAAGTGCGCCCGACTCGCGTCGTTCCCGCCCGCCCGCTAATATATTTCCGTGTCAGCCACTCCTGATGAAATGGTCGAGCAGTTGCTGCGCCAACTGCCTGAGTCTCACACAGCGCAACTTCTCTTCACTCGTCTGGTGGACGGCCACGATTCGATTCTGAGACTGTTTCAACGTGATCGGGGATTGCTCTCAGATGTGCTGGCCATTGCCGCCTGGAGCCCGCTTTTGGCCACCACGCTGGAGCAAAATCCGGATTATCTCACCTGGCTGCAGCGCGAACGGACCAGTACGCGCGTGCGCACGCGTGAAGAGATGGGTGAATCGCTGGCGCGGTTTGCGCTAACCAATTCTCAATTGGATCCGCACATCCTGCTGGCGCGCTTTCGCCGGCGCGAGCTGCTGCGCTCTTACCTTCACGACATTCGACGGGTGCGCACGATCGTCGAAACTACCGAAGAGTTGTCGAATCTGGCTGACGCGATTCTCGATTACGCATTGAAACTGTCAAAGCAAAGATTGGATAATCTTTACGGTGCGCCGCAAGTCATGGACCCGCGCGGACGCCTGGCTAGCTCCGAGTTCTGCATCGTGGCGCTGGGGAAGCTCGGTTCGCGCGAGCTGAATTACGCCTCCGACATTGATCTGGTATTTCTTTTCTCAGACGAAGGCCTGACCTCAACCGGCGGATCGCGCGGACAGATCACCAATCGAGAACATTTCGTGAAGTTGGCCGAATCGCTTTTGCGTGTCGTTAGCGAGCCGACCGGCGAAGGCGCCGCTTATCGCATCGACGTGCGCTTGCGTCCGCACGGGCGCGATGGCGCGCTGGCCTGTTCGCTGGAAGAGGCTACGCGCTACTATGACCAAACGGCCCAGGACTGGGAACTGCAAGCGCTGATTCGCGCCCGGGCTGCGGCCGGGTCGCAAACACTCTACGCACGATTCGCGCAGCGTGTGATGGGCCGCATCTTCCAATCTGAGATCAGCGTCCCAGGCGCGTTGACTAACGTCCGGCTGGCCAAGCAAAAGATTGATTGGCAGCGCGAGCGGGAAGAGAAGGGTTTCAACGTGAAGCTTGGGCGCGGCGGCATTCGCGAGATCGAATTCATCGCGCAAGCCTTGCAAATCGCCTTTGGAGGCCGCGATCCATGGCTGCGCGCGCCACACACCTTGATTAGCCTGGGCCGGCTGGCCGAACGTGGGCTGATTGCCGAAGGCGAGTACTCCCAGCTTTCCGACGCTTACCAGTTTTTGCGAGCACTCGAACACAGGCTACAAATGGAGCACGGGCTGCAAACGCATTCGGTCCCCACCGATCGCGAGCGGCGCCAGCTCGTGGCTCGACGCATGAATTTTTCCGGCGACGACCCGCTCATGGAATTCGACAGCGCATTGGCGATGCACACTACCAATGTCCGGGCCGCGTTTGAGCGCGTCTTTGCTCAGGCGAATCTTGCTTCACCGGCCGTTCTAGATCGGCAAACATCCAACCGGGATGACGCGTTCGCCAATCCTGACGAGGGTAATGCACGCCTCGCGGCATCAATATTTCTGAAACACCTCACCCTGCTCGACCGAGCGAAGCCGGGCGATGGAATAATCGATCTCGCGGCGCTCACGTCCAGGTTGCGAAATGAAGCCGCTCGATCGCTGAATTCGCATCGCGCTCTTTCATTCGCAACGCGGGTGGCCAGCTCGCTCGACAAGGAAAGCGTTCCAGAGACCATTACTGAGACGGAGATTTGTTCTCTCATTCGGCTCTGTGGCGCGTCCGAGTTTTTCGGCGAGATGATCGCCAGCAGGACGACCCTGATTCATGCCTTGACCGTAAATCCCGGGATGACCCAGACGCGCGACTATCTGCGCGAACTCCGCGCCGGCGTTACCGAGCAGGAAAGTTTCCGCGCCGAGTTGGACACGCTGCGGCGGACCTGGGCGGCTTTGCTGGTTGAGATTGGCGCGCGTGATGCGGGCGGTGGCCTGGAGCTGACTCAAGTTAATCGTTGGTTGACTGACCTGGCGGTAGCGAGCATTGATGTGGCCTTCGAGATCGCGCAACGGGAATTTGCGCGGCGTTATGAAACCTTAGCGAACCTTCCGCGGCTCGCAGTGCTCGGTCTGGGGCGTTTGGGAAGCGGCGGCATGGATTATGGCTCCGATCTCGATGTCGTGATCGTTTACGATTCGGCCGCTCCGTCACCTGTGACTGGCCTGACCCATGATGAAGCTTACGCGCGTCTGGCTGAGTTGGTAGTCACGGCGCTGTCGAGCATTACGCGCGAAGGCTATCTCTATCGGGTTGATTTGCGCTTGCGTCCCGACGGACAGAAAGGCCGTCTGGTCAGCGGATCGGAAGGATTCATCACTTATCTGAAAAGGCGAGCGAGCCTGTGGGAATCGCTGGCGTACGTGAAGCTGCGTGCTGTCGCCGGCGATTTGGAATTTGGCCGGGTGCTGGAAGCGTCGGCACGCAAATCAATTCACGAGTTGGCGCATTGCGCCGATCAGGATCAACTGCGCGCTGAGACGCGGCGCGTTCGCGATCGCCTGGAGAAGGAGAGGGCTGCGCGGCGCAACTCCGGGCTTGATATTAAGCATGGCACCGGCGGCATGCTCGACGTCTACTTTGCCGCGCGCTACTTGCAGTTGCGCGACAACGTACCGGATGATGAAGACGATCGAACAACGCGGGCTACGCTGCGGCGGCTGCTTGGAGCGGGGGCGCTGGAGCGGGCGGAGTTTCAGGCGCTGGATGAGGGTTACGCGCTGCTGCGTTCAGTCGATCATCAACTGCGTTTGATATTGGGCCGGTCGGCGTGGCTTCCTTTGGAGGAGCATCCCGCGTTTCGGGACATTGCTCGGCGCCTGGCTTACGACGACGCGCCGGCGCTAACCCGAGAACTGTCCGCGAAAATGTTTGACATTCGCGGCGCGTACGAACGAATCGTGTGTCCTGAGCGAGTCTGAAATGGATACCAGCAATCAATGTCCGCGCTGTGGCGCCGGCCGCTTGCGCGCGTGGAACGAACTAAGCGACGAAGAACGCGAAGTGGTGCGGCGTCTGCCGGCTTCGGCCGACCATTCACTCGAGGTACGACAGAGCACTCATCGATGGTGCCCGAGATGTTGGTATGAAGAGAGCTCGGGAGTGAAGCAGAATGCGTAGGAGGGCCTCAGGACAAGTTGGAAACTTTCTTAAGCCCGCGAAGCGCGGCGAGAGCCATTCATCAGAGTGGATCGCAGCTTTTGAGCTATCGCACGCTTCGCGCGCTCGGTCTTATTTCTGGATCGTTACCCTGGGGCTCCCGCTCCACCCCAGGCTTTATGCCGCCACCCGCTACGCGGGCTTTTTGGAGATAAATCAACTAACGGTCTGATATCGGATTCCTGACTTCTTAAAATGTTTCGCGTCAAATCTTCCTGCAAAACTCAACTTGAGATCGAAGCCCCGGTAAGCAAGGTGCGCGATTTCTTTCGCAATCTGTCTAACTTTACCGACTTGCTGGGCGGCGTCGACAACATCCGGCGAGAGTCCGGCGGCATCGCGCGCTGGACCATCGCGACTGATACGCCGGTGGGCCGCGTGCGTCTCTCTCTGCCGGTGCGAGAGACTTCGCCCCACGCCGATGTAATCGAGTGGTCACCGGCGATCAACGAAAACCAGAACCTGCTGCGCTATCAACTTAAGTTTGAGGAGCAGAACGGGGCGACCCTGGTACGCGTCTCTCAGCAAGTCGAATTACGCCGGAATCGCGCCTGGGATCTGCATCCGGGTGTGGGTTTGATGGGCGAGGCGCGACTCAGCGCCGCTCTCGAACGTCGGATCAACGAAGCCATCGAAACTTTTCTGTCGCGCGTGAAAGAAAAACTGGAAAGCGATGACGCTGCGACGTGATGCTGGGAGCGCGGACCTCCCGTCCGCACAGCGTGCTCAGCAAGCTTCGTCTTTTCGTCCCATCGGGACGAAATATTTATAGTTCAAGCACCACCAAAGACTTCGGCTCCTTCGAGAGCGACAAGCGTCGCTCTCGAAGGAGCCGACTCTTCAAAGGGCTAACGGTGCTATAAATATTTGGCTCCTACGGAGCCAGCCAACCAATGTTCATAGCAGCCATGTTTACTGCCGCTTACCTCTCATGCCCATAACTAATCATATTCGCCAACACGCGATACGCGCCGGGCACGCCCGCCCGCAACTCCCGATACCAAACCATGCTGGTATAAATGTACCGGCCGCGACCGTAATCGGCGACCAGCAGGCCGCCCTTTAAAGGCGCCTCGCCGGGATCATTCGATTGCAGCAAGGCGTGGAACTGCGGGTCCCACTCCTTTGGATAGTAAAGCCCGCGTTCCTGGATCCAGTTTGCGAAATCTTCCGGCCCAATCTTATTGGGAAAGTTGAGCAACGGATGTTGTGGCTCTAAAAAAGTGATGGGAGCATTCTCATCCACGATGCGTTCATCGCCAAGAATCAATTTGTAAGGAGCCAACTGCGGCCGCTGACGTCGTTCATCAGGATTCCACTCAAACGACTTGTGATAGAAAACGATCAGCGTCCCGCCGGCATTCGCATAATCAAGCAGCCTTTGATTCGCCGCAATCAATCCCGGCGTTGACTCGTAGACGCGATTGTCGACGATAATCGACGAATACTTCCGCAAGTCTCCCGTCTTAACTTCTTCAACACTCAGCTCTTTTGATTCCACGCCAAGTGCCTTAAGAGCATTCGG
Organism: Pyrinomonadaceae bacterium; assembly: GCA_035601635.1. Lineage (GTDB taxonomy): Bacteria > Acidobacteriota > Blastocatellia > Pyrinomonadales > Pyrinomonadaceae > UBA11740. Next base: position 5,730 of record DATNNY010000133.1, on the reverse strand, counting down.
TAAACTGAAATCAAAACCACGGACGTAGCCGACGCGGAGGTTTGGCGCGGTTCGCGCGTCAGCGAAGACTATCGGCACCTCGAGGCGGGCCAATGGTTCTTTTGCTCCGTTTCCAGCCACGGTGAAGGAAATCGGAGCTGCTTTCTCCTGGGATGCTCGTTTGGGATCAATCTGCTGGGGACAGCCGGGCACCGACACCGTGAGGTCGGCCGTGCCGTGTGCGGCGATCGTGATGGGGTGGTAAGCTGCCTTTCTGTAATAGCCCGCACCGACGATTAACTGCCCGGAAAATGGCGTGAACTGATGATTGGTCAAGCGTACTTTGTAATCAAAGTCGCGCAGCGTGCAATCCATCGTGCCTTGAAGTTTAGTCTTCCGGTCGGGCGGAGTCCTCACGGCTGGTGATGGACTGATGTTTGTTATTTCCATCGCCGGCGCCACATCGGCAAACGTAGTTGCTGGAATTGAAATCAGAGTGCTTCCCATTTCCAACAGCGGTCCTATTCCGATAGCCATCCTGGATAAGTTCTCGTCGTAGAGATGCTGCGCGTGCGGGACACTGGATTTTGCATTGGCTGGCGTTAGCGTGGTGATTGGAATATCAACAGTCTTTCCCGGTGGAACCACGAGGTCCCGGGGAAAATCGGCGCAACAAAACATTGGAATGGTTTTGCTTTGAGCCATCCCCTCGAATGGCAATTTGGGGTGCAGTTCAGTTTTTCCATTATTAGAAATGACGAATGAGAGATGGGCGTTTCGTCCGGGAACCAGTACATCATCGCGCAATTCCAGTTTTGAGGTGATCCCGCTTAGTAGCACGACAGCTTCATTAACTTTGCTTAGCAGAGCGGACACGCGTCGTTGTTGATCTCCAGCACCTGATTGAACCTCGGCAAAAATTGGTTTCGTTCCTTGGACACGCTCTTTCGTTGCGCTTAGCGCGTTCAAAATGGCCTGGCGTTGATCGATGAGTTCAGTCAACGGCCGTCCATCAATCGCCGGGGGGGCAAGTCGCATGGCAACGTCCTTCGGCAAGCGCAACCCGTCAAGAAAATTGTGTGACTCCTTCGGCAGAGCCTGCACAGCCTTTGCTTCGCGCGTCAGCACATAACGAATTGGTGGAAGTTGGCCCGGCGCTGCGCTTTGTCCGGTGAACGACCGAAAGCGCGCCGCGAATTCCGCGAACGTCTTGGGCCAGGGTCCCTGGGTCGCGTGCTTCTGTAAAGCGCGCAGAGCTTCTTCCGCATAGACCACGCCGCGAACCGGATCACGCTCGTTCGGATCTATAGTCACCAGGGGTGACGTCTCAGCTTGAGCTTGATTGGATCTGCCGGCGCGCACAAAGAGCCGCTGCACCTGCCAGGTAGTCACGCCGTCTTTCAACTGTTCCGGAAACCGCTTCGGATCCGCGGCGGCATCAAAAGCTTCGAGCTCGAGCCGGGCCGTCGCCTGATGATGACCGTGGTCGTTGTTGGTGACCGAGTGGTTGGTGATGATTACGTCGGGACGGAGTTTTCTGATTTCCAGAACCATGCGACGCAGGGCTTCTTCGTGGCCCCAGACGCGGAACGCTTCATCGGCTGATTTCGAATAACCAAAATCTTTCAAGCCGAGGAAATGCGGTTCTGATCCCTGGATCTCGGCGGCAGACATCGTCTCTTTCGCGCGAATGGCGCCAAGTTCCTCGTAAAGCTCTGGACCGATCGCGTTCTGTCCGCCTTCACCAAACGTAGAAAACAAGCTGACGGTGTGCGCGCCGTACTTACGCCGCATGACGATGAGCGACGTGCCATCTTCATCGTCAGGGTGCGCGGCGATGCACATGACTGTCCACGGATTGGTGAGATCGAGAAGTGCCTGGTAGAGAGCGACGCGATCTTCCGCGGCTGTTGGCGCGGAGGTCTGCTGCGCGTGCAGCGCTGGCAATAGCAGGGCGACGAGAAGAAAGACGAATGTGGTTTGAATGAGTTTGCGATTCATATAATTATTTTGCTCGGGAGGATAGTTTAACCATAGAGGCCACAGCGGGTCACGCAGACTGAGGCATTCGAGGTCAGTACCGGGAGGGTTAGCGACCGGGTCATCCTCCGGCGCACCTCGACCGTTGTGTGAATTGAAACCCGGTCGCTACCGCTCCCGGTACTGACCTCATCACTCTCGGCCCGCTTCGCTATCGAGCTCGACTCTCTAATCTTCCCGCCACCACCATCACGACGATAATCATCGCGATCAGGATCACGCCATAAGCCGCCGCCGTTCCTAAATTGAAATCGCGCATCGCTGAAGCTATCGCGATCGAAACCGGCCGGTTGCCCGGCGTGAACACGATGACGGATGCCACGTACTCACCCATGGCAATCACAAACACCAACAGCGCTCCGGCCAAAGCCCCGGGCGCGACCAGAGGCAAACGCACGCGCCAGAATCTTCGCCACCAGTTAGCCCCGAGCACCGCCGCGGCTTCTTCCAGAGCGCGATCAAGCTGCTCGATGCTGGCCTGTACTGCGCGCACCACCAAAGGCATGAAGCGAAGAAAATAAACTACTGGAAGAATCCAGAAGGTGCCGACCAGAATGAATGAGCCAGTGAGATTATTCGGTTGTCCGTAGGCCTCGGCGACTGAAACTGCGACTACGGTACCCGGCAGAGCCCAGGGCAGCAGCACCAGCACATTGATCAGACGTTTCCAACGACTGTATTGCCCCGCAGCTGTCAACGCGGTTACACAGAAACTCCAAACCAGGGCCGCCAGAGTAGCCATGCCTGCCATCAACAAGCTGTTTACAAAGACCGAGCGCGATTCCACCTCGGTTGCGATGCGAGCAAAGTTCGACAACGTATAAACCGGCGGCAGAGTCTGCGTGGTCCACGAACCGTCGCGCGAGAAACTTACCAGCACCAAAGTAGCGATTGGCACTGCCAATGCGATGCTGAACATGACGGCCGCAAAGGCTGCCAGCCATCTTGCCTTACCGCTCTGCAACTGTTGGCGCCGGCGCGTCGTGCCTTTCATGGCTGCGGCGACGAAACGCCGTGTTCCTTCGTATCTCTGAAAGAAGATCAGTGCCACAAGTGAGATCAAAGCAAGCAAGACGGTTTCCGTAAGCGCCACACTGCTGTCGCCTCGCTGACGGGCACTGAAGATTTCCAAAGTCAGCACGCGCACGTTGCCGCCAAACAAAAGCGGCGCGCTGAAACTCGCCATCGAAGTCATAAATGTTAAGAGGGCGGCGGCTATTAGTGATGGTGTTAATTGCGGCAAGGTCACGCGAAAGAGAACTCGCAGGCGTGAAGCGCCGAGACTGCGCGCGGCTTCGGCTAGCCCTGCGTCGACTCTCTGTAAGCCGGCTCCGGTAAGCACGTAGAAGAAGGGATACATTGTGTAAGTGTGGAAGAGCAGGAGCGCGCCCCAGCCCCTCAGGGACCACGGCGCCTTGTTCAGGTGAAGTGCATGCTGAAGCGCCCGCGCCAGAATTCCTGATTCCCCGCAGAGAAAAATGAACGCGACCGTGCCCACCAGCGGTGGCAGAACCAGGGGCAATGCTGCCAGCGCGGCAAACAAACGCCGTCCGGGAAACGCATAGCGCTCGAACAGAAAAGCCAGCGGTACGCCCGCCAGAGCGCAGAAAAGTACCGTTAAGAATGATAGCGCGAGACTGGTTGCCGCGGATTCGAGCACGGCCCGCTGTGATAGCACGGCGAAGAAGTTTGCCGGCGACCAACCTCCGTCACGTTGCAGCGCCGCAATAAAGACATGAGTAGTTGGATAGATGATTCCATAAAGCAGAACCAACCCGACGATGACGTAAAGAGCAAGAGATTTGGAGTGCCCCGGCAGAGCGAAGCGGCGACGGCGCTTTGGATTTGGGCGTCTCGCGTTCATCAGTTCTTCAGGATGCATCGTGCGGTCCAAAGTGGGACAGTAGCCCGACCGTGAGGGAGGGCGTAGAGCGTCCGAGAGATTTGCGATTCATTGGTCTGATGCACGTCGATCCAAGACGCCCTCCCTAATGGTCGGGCTACTGCCCCGCTTCTAACGGCGCTTATTTGAACCCACTCGCCACAAGCGATTCTCGTATGAACATCCTTAGCTCTGCGGCAACAATCTAATTTGATCCGCCGGCAGGGTCACCATGCACTCTTCTCCAAGTGCGAACTCGTCGGCCCGCAACACCAGCCCTTCCAGCTTCAATCCATTGGCCTCGAGTCTCAGGAGAGTCGTCGCGCCACCAAATTCGATATGCTCAATCCGCGCGGCGACCTGGTTGTCGCCTCCTCGCCTATCATTGAGCGTGATCACTTCCGGTCGAATCGCCAGCCAGCAGGGTTTGTTCACCGGCAGACTCATCAGCCGTTCGTGACTGGTACTGACAGTCAAAGTATGGCCGCCCTCCAGAGTCTTGAACTTTGTCAGCGGATCGTTGCTCGAGGTCAGCCGCATCGCCTCGATCAAATTATTGTTGCCGAGAAATCTGGCCACAATAACATTGGCTGGATGGTCGTAAAGTTCACGCGGCGCGCCGACCTGCTGCACGCGCCCTTTATCCATCACTGCGATGCGGTCGCAAAGCGCGAAGGCTTCCTCCTGATCATGCGTCACGTAAACAGCCGTCAGGTTCAGGCGCTTGACCAGTGCGCGCAACTCTCGGCGCGTCTCTTCGCGCAGCGCGACGTCCAAATTCGAGAGTGGTTCATCAAAGAGGAGCAGCGCCGGTTCAATTGCAATCGCTCGGGCGATGGCTACGCGTTGTTGTTGTCCGCCAGAAAGTTCATCGACACGGCGGGTGTCGAAACCGGGAAGCTGAACTAGTTCGAGGGCGCGATGAACCTTATCAATGATCTCGTTTGGCGGTACCCGGTCGCTACCGCTTCCGGTTCTGACACGCGGTCCGCGGGCGCGGAGACCGAAGGCGACGTTTTCAAATACATTCAGGTGAGGGAAGAGCGCGTAGTTCTGGAAGACCATGCCGAAGCCGCGCTTTTCTGAAGGAAGATGCGTGATGTCGCGGCCGTTAAATTCGACTGAGCCGGTGTCAGGTAATTCCAACCCGGCAACAACCCGCAGGGTTGTCGTTTTGCCGCAACCGGACGGGCCGAGCAAGCCAAAGAACTCGCCACCTTGCACCGCGACCGAGACATCAGCCACCGCCGAAGTCTTGCCAAAACGTTTTGAAACGTTGTGAAGATCAAGCAACGGCATCGTTAGTCAAGTGGGTCCTATTGAGAGATTCCGTTGCCAGGCAAAAACGATCCACGAAATACACGAAGCGGAATTAGCTTTTTTCTTAGTGTCATTTCGTGTGATTTCGCGGATCCTTCTTGTCCAAGCGGAAAGTGAGCGCCGAAGAAACCAGGACCTTAGCTTTACTTGCCGCAGATTCACGTTGCCGGCGAGTCAAACATGACTGCGCCGGGCAGCGCGATCAGCGTTACAGTGAAGAAAGACCTGCCCAGCATTGATACCACCGATGTTATTCGGCGCTCTCCGGGTTGATTGCTTCGGCCGCTTGAAAGCCGATCTTGCTGTGGGTGCCGTCGCAGAAAGGCTTGTTCGATGAAGCTCCGCACCGGCACAGAGCGATCTTGGGGCGATTATCGGTGTCGATCTTATTACCGGCTGTGTCATAGATGTCGACGGGACCCTCAACAAGATAAGGACCATTTGGTTTCGGACGAATAGATACGTCTGCCATTTTTCACTCCTGATAGATTGTTTGAATTGCATGGGCA
>DATNNY010000132.1:0-24365 GCA_035601635.1 Pyrinomonadaceae bacterium | reverse complement strand
CCGAAATGAAAAGCCGTTGGGAATGTTGAGAGTGTCGTGCTGATGCAGACGGCGGAATCCCGCATCCTGAGACTCTAAATAGCCCGCGTACAGGTGATCCGCAAGTGCGGTCTCCAAGTCGGCCATCGTGAATTCGCACTTCGCACTTGAGGGTGTTAAGCTCATTATCGTTATCACATCGACCCGTGGTCTAAGGGCTAGCTCAGCGAAAGTTAGGGAGTCACCCAAGTCTTGACCGGTGAGCTTGGAACAAATTGCATAGCCGCTGTCTGACCGCTTGAGCTTGGACTCTTTAAGGAACATTCGGGCCCTCGCCAGCCGCGCCCTGCGTTGATTAAACCTCTCCCACTCGCCGTCGCCGACCAAACCGAGTTCTTTCCCATAAGGCTCGAGACGCTCATCGGCGTTATCATGCCGAAGAGCCAGACGATTCTCAGAACGCGACGTAAACATCCTGTAGGGTTCGTCCACGCCGTGTGTGATCAGGTCATCGATTAGGACCCCTATGTAGGATTCGCGCCTACTGAGACGAAACATTGGCCGGCCCACCGAGCCCAAGGCGGCATTGATGCCGGCGAGCAGCCCTTGACAGGCAGCCTCCTCGTAACCAGTCGTCCCGTTGATTTGTCCGGCCAGAAATAGACTCTTGACTTTAGCGGTCTCCAGAAAAGGCGTCAGCTCTTTCGGGTCCACAAAGTCATATTCAATTGCATAGCCGGGTCGAATTATCCGTGTGCGTTCGAAGCCCGGGATGAGACCTACAAGCTCCTGTTGCAGTTGCGCCGGAAGAGAAGTAGAGAAACCATTCAGATAAACTTCGTTGGTAGCGTAGCCTTCAGGTTCGAGGAAAAGCTGGTGTCTCGTTTTCTCCGGAAACTTGACGACCTTGTCTTCGATCGAAGGGCAGTAGCGTGGGCCTATACTGGTGATCTTTCCCGAGTAGAGCGGCGACTCGTGCAGGTTCGCTCGGATCGCGTTATGGACTGATTCGGTCGTGTAGCCGAGATGGCAGTTCATCTGTTTCTGCCCGATGTAATCGGTCGAGAAAGAGAACGGCACTGGGCGTTCGTCGGGTGGCTGTGCCTCAAATGCTTCCCAATCAATTGTCCTTCCATCGAGTCGCGGGGGTGTGCCGGTTTTTAAGCGGCCGATACGCAGCCCAAGACGCTTCATCGCCTGGGCAAACTCAATCGAAGCCGGCTCGCCGGCCCGACCTCCTGAGTACGTTTGGCGACCGGTATGGATCTGACCGTTGAGAAATGTGCCAGTCGCTACCACTACCGCCGTGGCCCCCATTCGGCGGGAATCCTGTAGCTCAACACCGACGACCCGGCCCTCCTCAATCAACAGACTTGTAACTAATCCCTGCCTCAGACTCAGGTTGGGCGTGCCTTCCAACGTGTGGCGCATCTCGACCCGGTACATAGCTCGATCAGCCTGCGCACGCGGAGCTCGTACTGCGGGTCCGCGAGAGCGATTCAATAGGCGAAACTGGATTCCTGTCCGATCAATAACCCGACCCATGATGCCGCCAAGGGCGTCAATCTCACGGACAAGATGACCCTTGCCGATTCCGCCAATCGCCGGATTGCACGACATCTGTCCAATAAGATCAAGATTAAGTGTGAGGAGAGCCGTGCTGACTCCAAGCCTGGCGGCAGCCGACGCGGCTTCACAACCAGCGTGACCTGCCCCAATTACGATTACACCGAAATGCTCGTCGAATATCATAGATAAACCTCTGTCGGAAAAAATCTCTTTACTTACCGATGCAAAAGGTTGCGAAGATTTGTCCCAGGATTTCTTCGGTTGTCGTTTCGCCGTTGATCTCTCCAAGGTAGCGTAGCGCATTGTGCAGTCCAACGAGAACCAATTCTTCACTGGCGCGCTCATAAAGGAGCCGCCGCGAGGAATCGATCGCTTCTATCGACCGCACTAACAAATCATGATGTCGCGCATTTGTGATTAGCAGCCCCTCACTCCGTGCATCTCCTTGGGCGAAAGGAGCCAGTATAGCAGCACGCAAGGTTTCAAGCCCCGCTTCACTTTTCGCCGATACAGGAATCACGGCCGAACAGTTTGAATCGCCATCGTGCTCATCGAAGGTCGCGGTAGAAAAGGTTGGAAGATCACTCTTGTTTAAGGCGAGGATGTGAGGAACATTTGAAACCTCATCGATTACCGATCGATCGTCGTCATGAAGTGATTCTGATCCGTCAATGACTACAATCAGAAGATCAGCGTCCGCGGCTGCCCGCCTCGCCCGGTGGACTCCGATCGACTCGATTTCATCATTGGAGCTACGAATCCCAGCAGTGTCTGTCAAAACCACCGGCACGCCTTCGACAACAATTTCCTCGGTGAGCGTGTCTCGCGTAGTGCCCGCTATACTCGTCACGATCGCCCTACCGTGTCCCGCTAAAACATTGAACAGGCTCGACTTACCGACATTTGGTCGTCCTACGAAAGCGACTCGGATGCCATCCCGTAAGAGCCGCCCTGATCGAAAGGTGTCGCGCAGTCGTGATAGATCCTTCTTCAGCACTCGGAGAGACTCAGCGATCTGTTGCGTCGCTAGCGCCGGAAGATCATCCTCAACAAACTCGATCGATGACTCGAGTTGAACGATAAGATCGAGCAGTTGGTCCTTCGCTGGCCGCAGCCGGTTTGAAATCTCTCCTTTCAACTGTCTGGTAGCTTGGCGTAGAGCCGTATCGGTGTGTGCATCGATGACATCGCGAATCGCTTCAGCTTCGGTAAGTCTCAGTCGGCCGTTGGTGACGGCGCGGAGAGAAAACTCACCGGGGTCAGCCAGACGAGCACCGAGTTTGAGAATCAGATCAACGACCGTGCGGAGCAAAACCGGAGATCCGTGACAATGAAATTCGACAATGTTCTCTCCGGTAAATGAATGTGGTGCTTCGAAGAAACAGACGAGGGCTTCATCAAGAGCTTCGGCGGTCTCCGGATCGATGAGGGTCTTCAGGCTCAGAACGTTTGGGGTTGGCTGATACGAGGGCGAGCCAATCAGAGTGCGCAAGTGGCTGAGCGATTCATGACCGCTAACTCGGATAACACCGATAGCACTACGACCGGGCGCAGTGGACAAAGCAACAATCGTATCACTGGGAACTGCCACGGTCCTGGTAATCTAAATTAGCAGAGGAGGGAAGGAGTTTAGCCGGCAGAAGCCGGTTTCAAAGTGACTCTCAGACGGCGACCGTTGCCCTCGCCAATCGATTCTGTAACGAGATCCTCTTCAGCTGCCAGGGAGAGATGTATGACCCGTCTTTCACTTGGCTCCATTGGGCCAAACACAAACGCAGCAGACGTCGTTCGCACTTGGCGGGCGGCATGTTCAGCCATCGACCGAAGCTCGGCCTCCCGCGCGGCGCGGTAATTATTCACATCGCAGATAATCCTTTGGCCCTTCGGCAGCGCGCGCCCAAGAATTTGATTGAGAATCTGCTGGAGCGCATCGAGTAATTCACCGCCTTCATTGAGCAGCAACGTGCTGTCGGCGCCTTCAATAGCCAGCAGACAACCCAGATCGGATTCCGACGCCGACGCTTGCACGTCAAACCCGGCACTCTCAAAAATAGAGTTGAGCAGTTGCTCCGCTTTACCGCAAGTCTCTTCCATGGATGGGAGTGATTGTACCTTAAGATGGTTTCACTGACCACGAGAAAGCCAGCGGGAGGGGGTCCGTTGATGCAGAGAGGACGAGCTAGAACGTTTTACTCCTTCTTCTTAACGAACACGTCACCGCGCTTATTTAAGCCAGCTTTCCCGGCCAGAGTGTTCAGGACAGAATCGAGGATGTCCTTGTTCTCAAGTTTAAAACTGGTGACGCCCTTCACCTTGCTGTCTGGATCGTCATACTGAAGCGTGAGATATCGCACCTTTGTTTTGACGAAGTGGGCCGGCAGGGCGTAAATCGATGGGATGTTACTTGCAACAGTCGCAGCGGCGGGCCGCACTGAGTGAGTATCAGCATATGCGCCGGTGACTGCATTGTAAGGGACAAAAAGAAGCTCTTTCTGCTGGCTATCCTTGAAAACGAGACGTTGATTAGCGTCATCAAAATTGAGCGTGCCATCGATCTTTTTGTTATATCCAAAAACGCCGCCTTCGTATTTGGCTTTGACTGTCTGAGGTGCAGGAGGAGGAGAAGGCACGTTCGCGGCGGCCTCAGCCTTATCCTGGGTAATGGTACGCGGCCGCTGCGCCGGTGTGGCGCCGGCGATCATCATGGCTAGCACAAGTCCTGCGACAAACCTGAGTCTTTCCATTGGGTAGTCTCCATTCTTTGCGGCGCAATTACTGGTAAGAAGACGAATCAAAGACGCGTTCGGCTCCCGGGACGTTGCCAGGACGGCTCGAAAATAAAGGCCGATGGGTTTGAACGATCACCGCCGCGCTCGGCTCAACTGACTATCCGCGAAAGTATATCGAGTGGTCTTCAGACGCCCATCAATAAAAGTATAAACGACCCCGTCTTTAATGTTGCGGAAGATTGAGATGTTCCGAACGTCGTCGCGGCTAAAATCCCGGTTCTTTAAAAGCTTCATTGATTCAGCAGTATCGGAAGAGTGTTCATGCTGCAAAACTATTTCTAATACTGCTCCGGCCAGCTCAGGCCGGAGCTTCTTATTGGCAACAAATTTCTCGTTCACAAAGCTGATCTGTACAGAGCCACCACTGACATTGAAACGCAATACGCCTTCCGTGGTCTCGCTAACCGGCGGGCCCATAATTTTCAAGACCTCAGCCCGACTTGTCTTGAAGGGTTCAATACCGTTCCAGGACGCGGCGCCGACGTTCTTTGCGAACCCGAAGCACGAAATAACTGAGACAACCAGCATGGCAGTTACAAATGAAACCCGGCGCTGCTGCTTAAAGTTTCTCACGCGAAGATGCTAATCGAACGCTACTGTTTTGCAAAGGGCCGCATTCGTTCGAGAGACTCTTTGAAGTCAGCGTCGTTGGGCGCTACTGCAAGGGCCTTCTGATAAAGCGCGAAGGCTTTGGCATATTGCTTCGTCTTTTCGTAGTCGTAACCGAGTTCTCGAAAAATGTTGGGGTCGTTCGCCGATTTAGCCAGCGCACGCTCGAGAGCAGCGATGGCTTTGGGAAAATTGTTGGCGCGCGAATGGGCCAACCCTAACAGGTAAAGAGTTATGCCGGTCGCGTTGTCGCTGGCTGCGGTTCGTTCCAGGGCGCTGGCAGCGCGCGCATACTGCTTCGCCCCGATTAGCGCGCGCGCGTAAAGACCCGTCGCCTCTTCGTCGGAGCGCAAACGGGTCAGAGTCTCACCTGACCGCACCGCACCAAGATAGTCCGGAGTTGCCTTATCTTCGTCAGCAGCCGAGGCGGCACGACGGAGATAAGCCGAAGTGAGCAAAAACCACGCTGAGGCAAGTCGAGGATCGTTGCTTGTGGCCCGGTTCAGAGTCGAGATGGCCGCATCAAGATCGTTGTGAGTTAAAGAGATCTGACTCAAGTACAAAAGCGAGGCAGCGTCTTTCGGGTTGGCCTTAACAGCCGCATTAAAAGATCGCTCAGCATCGGCGGTCTTGCCAGTCTTGAGTTCAGCCAAACCACGATAGTAAAGGAATGATGGGTCGGGCTTGGTCCCGGGTCTTTCGATCACGGCTACGATTAAAGGCAGAGCGCGATCGTATTTTTCGGCCAGCACGTAGCTCTCGGCGAGCGCATCCACAGTGTGGGAATCTTCCTGCCGGGCTCGCCGTTGCAAATCGAGAGCTTTTTGCAGATCTTCAGAAGCGTCTGCGTACTGCTTTAAATAGAACTCAGAAAAACCCGCCAGTTTCCACGCTTCAGAATTGCCCGGATCACTTGCGGCGATCTGTTTTGCTTCCTTCGCGGCCGCCGCGTACTGCTTCTGCTGGAAGAGCTGAAACGCGTGCGTCGTATCCGACGACACCGGAGCGCTTCCGACCGGCTTGGTTGGTCTTACGTCCAGCAGCGGAGCGTTCCGGTCGGTACTCGGCGGTGATTTTGGCTCGGGACCAAGCAGAGTATCCGGCGGAGTGACTCGACGTGGCCGAGAGGACTGGGCCTCGACGCCCACGACGATCGTCAGCATGGCCGATACGGTGATCAATATCAGGCGAATTTTTTGGTTCCTCATGGAGCGTAATTCTTTCAGATTTGCAGGGCCCTTTTCAAACCAGGGCCGGGAGAGAAACAAGAGACGGTACTTCGGATGCCGCGACTGAACACAAGTTTGCCTGTCTGGCCGGTGGCAGGAGAGAGAAAAGCGGTCAGCGATAGCGCTGACCGCGGGATTTAGAGCGCTTCCACCGCAGGTGGAGACCCATGCCTGAGCAACCCACTTTCTTCTTAGAAGTTCAGTTTCAATCCAAATTGGAACTGCCTCGGGTCAAAGGCCGCGGTCGGACGACTGTAGTAATGGCCGTTGCCGGCGCGTTGCTTGAAGGCATTAACATCGTCAATAAAACCGGACACCGCGCCTTCGTTGAAGCGGTTGAATAGGTTGAACCCCTCGGCGACGATATCCAAACGCACACGCTCGGTGAGTTTGACCGCGCGCATCAAACGCATATCCAGAGATGAAAACCTGTGTGTGATTCCCATGTTGCGTCCCAAATCGCCATTGGGGAATCCCGCTGAGGTGATCGGTGTGCATCCTGGTGTGCCCGGGACGCAAAGAACGCCGTTGGGAAGAACGGACGGACGATCGGTCTGATTTGACTGGTCGTTGTTTGTGTCCTGATTGCTCAGAATGTTGAAAGGCCGCCCTGACGACATTTCAAAGATTGGCGCCAGCGTGAAGTCAGCTAAAAACCTGTGCAGTCCATCACCCGAACGCCATTTCTGTGGCGACGCGAAAACCGCGCTGAAGACAAAACGATGTCGCTGATCGAACAACGAGTCGGCTCGTTCAGCCCGGAAGTTACGATTGTCTTGTGGCAGTAGCAACGTCTGCAAGTCGGAAGAATCATCGATCGAATGGGACCAGGTATAAGAAGCGAGGAATTGGAAGTTCCGCGTAAAGCGCTTCTTAAGATCGAGAGTCATAGCGTTGTAGTTCGAATTACCGTCCGAAACCTGCGCATTGACCGAGCCAAAAGGTGAAACGACACCTGGTGTTCTCAACGTGCCGCTGGCAGCCAGCGCGCCATTGAGCACGGCCGGAGTGACCGCCCCACCGGTAAGCGCCTGGACGAGGAAGTAGTTCGGCGCGCTCGGCCGGAAGAAATTGGCTGCCGCCGGAGCGATGACTCCACCGCGAGTGGTTACTGAGATCAAACCGGGAATTGGTTGCGCCACAATGTTGAGGCACGCAGATGGTGAGACAGTCAGTGCCTCAGTAGTATTCACCGGTAGGCGGTTGAAACAGCGCCTGAAATTCTCAATCTGTAAATCAGTGCGCGGCGCATTTATGTCCAGCGGATGCGGCAGGTGATGCGCGCCGACAAACAGATAACCCGCCGAGATCGACATGTCTTTGGTCAACTGACGTTCGACCGTGAAATTAGCCTGGTTCGCGTAAGCGTATTCGAAGTTCTTGCTCACCGGCAGCGTGAATGGCAGCACAGGTCCAAACCCCGGGAACGTTTGGTCGTTGAAACGCTGGCGGCCAAATTGGTACTGGGCGGTGGCAGCTGCGCCTGGTGTAAACACGCCGGGCGGACACAACGGATTTACTGACGCCGCTGTGCAGACCGTTCCCTGAAACACCTGAGTCGCATTGAGCAACGCGGTTGGAGCTGGACCACCCACCGGAGTCAGAATGCCCTGTTGTTGCTGGGCCGCGTCGGCGATGTCAGAGTTGAATCCGATTGCCAACAGCGGGTGATCGTAAAAAATTCCGATGGCCGCGCGCACCACTGTTTTTGCATCGCCTTTGATGTCCCAGGCGATCCCAATGCGGGGCGCGAAGTTGTTCTTATCACGTGGAAAACCCTGCTGCACACCGATCGCATCCTGGGCCGCGAGCAGATCGCTCGGTGAAAGGGTGATGCCTGAGAAAGGATCACGCACGCCCACGGGGGCAATCTGTTGGGTCAGCTCATAGTCATACCTAACCCCATAATTAAGAGTGAAGTTAGGTCGAATTTTCCACGAGTCCTGGGCGAACCAGGCAATCGGCTTGTTACTAATCTGACTAACCGGATTGCCGAAGCCCTGAATGTAATTGGTTGGAAGGCCGAGTCCATACTGTTGGACGGCGGTGAAATCCGGCGGAGCCACCCCGCCCACCGTCGGGAAAGCCCCCACCGACGACGCGCTCAAACCGCCAAAGTTGTAGAGACCGGCAAAGTTCAATTCAAAAATCGCGGAGGGAATGTTGACCGACGCGTAATCCCCCCCGAATTTGAAAGTGTGATTGCCGGTAACGAAATTCAAGCTGTCGGTCCATTCATAGCGAGTCTCTGTACGCACGACCGGCGAAAAGAGTTCGCGCCCGATAAAAGCGGTTCCTGAAATATTAAAAGCTACGGCATCGCCGTTCTGAGATTTGAAGACGGCACGGCGCTCACCAAAATTAAATCGCGCCTCGTTTACCATGCGGTTCGAAAGCGTCGAAGTCAGGGTAACTACCGCGGAAGTGTCTTTCAGTCGTTGAATACCGGTGCGCGAGAAATCATTCTGACCCAAAGATTGATTCTGCGATTCGACCTGAATACCGGTAATGAGGCTTGGGTTATAGCCGAAGCGGAAAGTGAGATGATGCTTCTGTTTCTCGTCGATGATCTGATCCAGACGAAATGAATTGAAGGTAGTTTTTTCGGTGACCGGAAAAATTCTCTGCAGCGTCTGCAACGGACGAAACGCGATTAGCTGGCCTGCCGCGTTGGTGGTTGAGACCGGCACCGGTGCGCCACTCAGAAAAAATCGAGGCCCAATGGTCGCGCCCAGCCCGACGCCCGGAACAGACCCGGGATTAGGCAGCGGGTTGGAACCTGTAAGCCCGGTCGCGGCGCCGCTGGACGCGAGATAGGCATATTGAACGGCCGCACCGATGGCTGCGGGGCTTCCCGTTCCCAACAGAGTGTTGATGTAACCAGCCTGTGCCGAAGTCAGGTTGCGAAAAGTCACCGGTCCAAGGCCCGTAAGCGGAATAACCACTGAGCTGCCCAGTCCCTGCGCTACGTCGCTGGTGAAGAAGCCGGATTCATGCCGTTGGCGTTGCTCAAAAGCGAGAAAGAAGAACATGCGGTCTTTGTTCAGTGGACCTCCCAGCGTCCCGCCGTACTGAGCGCGCGTAAATGGTGGCTTGTCCACGGGCGCAAAGGGATTACGGGCCTGGAAGCTCTTGTGCCTGAGAAAGCCGAAAACATTTCCCTGGAGTTTGTTGGTTCCGCCCTTAGTCACTACGTTGACCACACCGCCCGATGAGCGGCCAAACTCAGGCGCGAAGGAATTGGTTACTACCTGAAACTCCTGCACCGCTTCCTGACTCACGGTAGAGCGTGAAGCGTTCACTGAGTTGTCTGTGTTGTCCGCGCCATCGACCTGCACCAGATTGGATCGGCCGCGCTGGCCGCCAAAATTCAAACCAGTGGTCGGCGCTGGGCCAATCGGCCGGCCGTTGTCGCGGCTTACCGTCGAAGTCGTAAGTGCAAAAGACAGATAATTGCGCTCGTTGATGGGAAGATTTTCGATGCGCTGTTGATCGACAGTGGCCGACACGCTGGTCGCAGTAGTCTCCACGATGTTCGGGGCGACTGAGGTCACTGTTACGGTCGCCGTCAAGTCGCCCACTTCTAACGGGATGTCTTGATTTGCTGTTTGCCCGACCGTGAGTTTCACGCTAGGCAGCACCGCCGTTTTGTAATTCTGCGCCTTAACCGTTACTTCATAGTCGCCAGGCGACAGATTCGTTATCTTGTAAAAACCGTCATCGTTTGTGGTTGCGTCGCGCGTACTGTTCGTGGCCGGGTTCCGCGCTGTAACCGCGGCGCCCGCCACCACCGCGCCTTTCGGATCGCGCACCACGCCCTGCAAATCTGCGGCGTTCGACTGCGCCTGCGACATTGCTACGCTGTAACAGGAAACTACGGCCAGGCAGACCAACAGAATCTGGATCGACTTCTTGCGACACTGCTTGAGGGACAAAAACATCTTCGTTTCTCCTTCTGAAGTAAGCTCTGAAAATTGCTTAACGCCGATGAATCATTCTGCCGGCGCAAGGGGCGCATCCATTTGATGGGAGACTGATCTAAAGATCCGATTGACCGCTGCCTTTCATCCTCAGAATGATCGCGCGATACCCGGACTAAATCGGATGGAAACTTTATCCAGCTTCATTATCTTAAGGCGCTTTTTACAGCAAAAAACGCCGCGTGGCAAGGACTGAATACCTTAGGCAACTTTCTCTCCGAGGAACTGAACCGCTTTTAGCCGCCGTCATTTAAACGTTGCGGGAGACAATAAGTTTCCGATGAGTCGCCTCTGGTCGCCCGTGACACGCGGCGGCGCAGATGATCGCTTAGGCCGAAGACCGCTATCGCCATTTGGGTCAGGCCCGGCAGGAATGCCGCCCGCCGTATCATTGAGCAGACACGGAGACGGGAATGAAACCTCGTTTTGTACGCAGCTCGGTAGCTAATTTCAAGCTCGCCGAGTCCCGCACCGAGCCGGATCGTCGCGAGATGATCGCCGATAACGCGGGCAGCCAGTTCTCCGCTCTCTAACGCCATCAGCATTCCGCTGCCAGTAAAGGGATCGATGAACGACGCGGCATCCCCTATAGAAAGCAGCCCACTTGCGGGTGTGACCGCGTGCCTTCCGAATCCTTCAAGCGAAACAGCCAGCCACGGGGTGCATGCATGAGCGTGCTCGAGAGCATAAGCTGCCCGCCGGTTCTGGCAGATGATTGCGCGCATCGCACGCTCGGCGTCGGTTCCGCACTCTCGCACCGCGCGCGCGGAGGCAATGAAACAAAGATTGCTGCGGCCATTTTCGATGCTGCTGAGACCACCATACCCGCCGCGATAAAAGTAAATCTCGCAGGCGCCGGTTGCGACTCGAGCGCCCTCCAGGTGTGCTTTGAAAGCAACCAAAGATGCCCGTAGCGGCTTCCTCTGATTCGCTGATTTAACGACGCGCCGGGCCAGGGCCCGCGTTCGGCCTGTGGCATCGATCGTCACCCGCGCACGGTAGGCGGTTTCGTTCTCAGCCTGCTTAACGATCACGCCCTCGACGCGATCCTGGCTCAACAGCAGATTGATGACGTGGGCATCCTCGAGAACGTCCGCGCCGGCGGCACTCGCGCGACGCAAGAGCCGCTCATCCATTTCCGCTCGGCTTAGACCAAGAGCGACACCGTGTGCGCCGAACCAGGTGCTGGGAACGCTGACGCTTTTACCCTGACGCGAATAGAAAACGGTTTCGGTTAGTTTAGCTGGGCCCGCCGCGAATATTTGCGCGGCAACACCCAGCCGCTCAAAGTGAGGCGTGCATTCGGGCGAGATAAATTCACCGCAAAGTTTTGCCCGCGGAAACTTCTTCTGCTCGACGAGCAGCACTCGTGCGCCGCCCGTGGCCAGATGAATCGCCGCGCTGGCGCCCGCGGGTCCGCCGCCGGCAATGATTACGTCGTAGTCGAACAGACTGGTCATACCTGCATTGAGTTTAGAAGCGGGCTACCGCCCGCTTCGGTCGGGCGGTAGCCCGCTCCTAAACAGTTCCGTTTAATTTAGCGCTTAAGACCAAACGCGATGGAAAATGTTTCTTGACGATAGCATTCTTCAGGCCTGCTTGCTGCCCGAGTATTTCCAATTCATCCGGCGTAAAACTCCGCAAGATCGATAGCGCGCCGTCTTCACGCAACAGCCGGTTGTGCAGGATGATGTGCCCCAGAGTCGTATAGAAAAAATAAGCCATTGGGTTGCGGTGCAGGTCGATCACGAACATCCCGCGCCTGGCGACCCGGCCCATTTCGCGGAGAATGTTGACCGCTCCATCGTCGTCAAAGTGGTGCAGCGTCAACGACGAGATCACGTAATCAACCGAAGCGTCCGGAAAAGGAAGCTTGAGTCCACTGCCCCGCACCGAAGAGATTTCGGGAAATGCTTTAGACTCTTCGAGGATCGCTTGCGCCGACCTCTCGTTTAGTTCCAATCCGATCAGCGATGGCGTGCGATCTGTGTTCCGGGCCCACTGGGCCGCAACTCGCAGCAATTCACCCGAACCGGCGCCGACGTCGAGAATCGAGAAAGATCGCAGATCCTGAGATGCAATTTCTTTCAGCAGCGAGCTGCGTAAGGCTTTTGCATCGCCCAGCCATTCATTCACGCGTTGCAGCTCGACGATGCATCCTTCGTACTCTTCAGGCGTATAAGTACCCTTGTCGATATTCTCGAGTTCATAACTGCGTTGGCGAAACTTTTCTAACATGGCTTCGAGGGTTCAGTCCCAGCATACGCGCGCGATAAGGCCAATGGTATAATCACTCTCCGATGATACCAATCGAAACGAAAAATGTGAGAGTGCTCAAACTTCACGAACAAGATAAGCACGACGATTTTCGATCGACGACGCCCGCGCAACGCCTCGAGATGATGTGGCAGCTTACTCTGGACGCATGGGCCTTCAAGGGAGAACCAGTTGCTGAACTCAGACTTCCGCGACATATTGTCCGCGTTTTGCGACGAGAAAGTTGAGTTCATGCTCGTTGGAGCGTATGCAGTTGCTGCTCATGGGCTTCCGCGCGCGACTGGCGACATCGATCTGTGGATCAAGTGTTCTGACGACAACGCCCACCGTGTTTGGCGGGCCTTGATTGAGTTTGGCGCGCCGCTTGCGACTCTCACAAAAGAGGATTTCACGAAACCCGGAACGGTTATTCAACTCGGCAATGTCCCTCGCCGGATCGACATTCTTACAGAAATCACGGGTGTCGATTTCATGATAGCTCAAGCTGATCAACTCATCGTTAGCATCGAAGGTCTTGAGATTCCCGTCATTGGACGATCTCACCTAATTGACAATAAACGAGCAGTCGGGAGGCCCCAGGACCAAGCCGACGTCGCTCGCCTCGAAGCCAGCGAAAAATAATACGTCAGACTTTCTGCACAACGAGCGCGCTGTTCTTCGATCCGAAACCGATGCAGTTACAGAGCGCGGTGCGTACGTTGCCCTTCCGGGCTGTATTAGCGACATAATCGAGATCGCAAGCGGGATCGGGTTCGTCGAGGTTGATGGTGGGAGGGATTATGCCCGTTTCCATGGCGCACAGCGCTGCGCCCAAACCGGCCGCCCCGCTGGCGCCCTGCGGATGACCGACCTGCGATTTGGTCCCGGACATGGGGATTTGATGAGCGTTACAGTTGAGCGCCAGTTTCAGCGCGTTCGTCTCGATCCGATCATTGAGCATGGTCGACGTGCCATGCAGATTAACGTAATCGATGTTGCTCGGCTCAACGCCGGCGTCGTTCATCGCCAGCGTCATGGCGCGCGCGGGCTCGTCGCCGCCTTCCTGCAAACGCACCCGATGATAGGCGTCGCAGGTCGTTCCGTAACCGGTGATTTCCGCATAGATCTTCGCGCCGCGTTGCTGGGCGCGCTCGAACTCTTCGAGCACATAGATCCACGACCCCTCGCCCAAAACCATGCCTGAACGATTGCGTGTAAAGGGACGCGATGCGCGCTGCGGTTCGTCATTCCAGGCGGTCGTCAGCACGGTTAACAGATTGAAGCCCGCAAGAATTCCCGGCGCGAGCGGCGCGTCCACTCCCCCGGCCAGCATGATCTCCTGACGTCCCAGAGCTATGTGTTGGGCCGCATAAGCAATCGCGTCGGTCGAGCTGGTGCACCCGGTCGAGATCACATGCGACAGGCCGCGCAGTCCAAAGGCCATCGACAGCTCGCTCGAGAGAGTGCCGTGCGTAGCCGCCGGAATTATGTAGACACTGGCTTTGTGATGAGCGCCGCCCTGATACCAAATCGCATAGTGCTGTTCGACGAAAGGCAGTCCGCCGCCGCCCGTGCCCAGCATGACGCCAATCTGTTGTTTCTCTTCGGGCGAAAGATCGTCGGTAACAATTCCCGCATCCTGTAACGCTTCGCGCGCGGCGGCCAACGCCAGCGGCACAGTTCGCGGCACGTGCTTTCGATCTTTGGGATCGAGTTGCGCCTCCCAATCAAAATCGCGGACCTGCGCCGCAATCTTTACGGCCGACTTGGACACGTCAAAGGAATCGATCAGACGAACGCCACTCTCGCCGCTCTGCAGACCGGACCAGAACGCCTCGCGCCCAATACCGATCGGCGTGACACACCCCATTCCGGTGATGGCTACCCGGCGCGGACTCTTGAAGTTGTTTAGCATGCAGCTTTGGTCAGTATGAATGAGACGGCCAAGCATACCATCGGGCTATATGCGAGAGCTAACTTTGGCGAAGAAAGGCCGGATGCCATCACGCGCAACCCTTTTCTTCAACAAGCCATTCACAAAGGTAGATTGCCCTTAGCTTCCAACTGTTCGACGTCGGCGAGGTCTTGCAGCCGCGCGGCGGTTTTCTTATTGGTGATGAGGTGGTGACGGGAAATTACAACGACGGGGACGTCACCGAAGATCGTCTTGAAGCGCTCTGGCCACGCGTCGGCGAAATCCACGCCGTCTATAGCCGTGATCACATCGATGCGCAAAGGCGGCACACCAATCTGGAAGATAGTCCCCGCTTTACTGAGATCGTCCTGGTTGAGATCGCCGAGAGGCGCGCCAAACGCCGACAAGGCCCTCAAGACTCTTTGAGCATTTTCGGGATCCGGCCGTACCCAAATGTCGAGATCCTTCGTTGCGCGCACATGACCGTAAACAGCCAGGGCATGCGCACCAACTAACAAGTACTCAACGTGATGAGCGTTGAACGCAAGCAATATTTCGCTGAAGTCGGGGTTCATCAGTCAGATGATTGTTCCAGGCCAGGCATAGTCTGGTCAGTGTCCAAACCGCTTCAATTCGCTCTTCAGGTGAAGAGTTTTGCCACCCGTCATCGAACGGCTCTGCTTGTCCATTCCGGATGATTTTGATTGTTATTTCTTTATTCGGCGAGGCCTCAAGCATGAACCAATTATAACATGCTCACCTTGTCATGCATGCCGAGTGATTGGCGCCGTAGTACACAAGAAAGCCGGGTGCTCTTTCGCGCACCCGGCCGCTTGTTCTATCAGATCCCGGCACGTGATTAACCAACCTTGGTGCCGCACTCATCGCAGAACTTGGCACCCGGCTTGAGATCGTGTTGGCATTTGGAGCATTTCGCCGGGGCCTGCGAAGCGCCGCATTCGCTGCAGAACTTCGAACCTGCCGGCATGGCTGCGCCGCACTTGACGCATTTGTCGGTCGCGGCAGCTCCGGCGCCCCCCGAAGTCGTTGCGCCCTGCTGCTTCATAGCCTCGGTCATCGACCCCGCCATCATGTTGCCCACCGCGAAGCCCGCGCCGAGTCCGGCGCCCAATCCCGCACCGCCTGACGGATTCTGCGCCGCGTCGCGCATGGCGTCTGCAGCCTGAAACTGCGCGTATCTGTTCACGTCGCCAATCACGCCCATCGAAGTGCGCTTGTCCATTGCGGCTTCGACTTCCTCCGGCAAAGAAATGTTTTCGACGACGAACTTAGTCAGCTCTAGTCCAAGCGATTTGAATTCGTCCTGTAACTTCTGGCGCGCAAAGCCACTCAACTCGTCATAGTTCGACGCGAGATCGAGCGCGGCGATTTTTGATTCCGCCAGAGAGTCAGAGAACGCGCTGACCATCGTGCGGCGGAGTTGCCCTTCGATGTCTTCGGTAACAAAGCGCCCGTTGGTGCCGGCAATCTGCTTAATCAACTCGCGCGGATCGGCCACGCGCATCGAATAAATGCCAAAGGCTCGCAAGCGCACCATGCCGAAATCAGCATCCCGCATCATCACGGGATTTGACGTGCCCCACTTCAGATCGGTGAACTGCTTGGTATTCACAAAATAGACTTCCGATTTGATCGGGGAATTGAAACCGTGTTTCCACGCGCCCAGTTTGGATAGAATCGGTGTGTTGCCGCCGTCGACGCTGTATCGGCCCGGGCCAAACACGTCGGCAATCTGTCCTTCGTGAACAAAGACTGCCGCCTGCGATTCGCGCACGATCAACTGCGCTCCGTTCTTTATCTCCTGATCGCGGACCGGAAAACGATAAAGCATCGTGTTGCTCGAATCGTCGAGCCACTCAATGACTTCAATAAACTGTGCGCTGGGACTGAGCCGGTCAAGAATTCCCATTTGTTTGCTGTCTCCTTTGTGCTAACAGAAGGCTCTGTCGCTCCGTCATTATACGCGCAGGGACGAGGCTTTGTTCAAGGAAGTGAATACCAGCCCTCAATCTCGACAGATATTCGAGCAGGAGTCATTATGAGCGCCATGATCAAAGCTCAAAGACAGGCCAGCCGAAAAGCCTTGACCGGCTGCTTCACAGCGCTGGCAATCACGTTGGCCATTCTCTTAGCCGGCGCAAACCTCATCCCAGCTCAGCAGAATAATTCGGCCCGCCGAGCGCCCGCGAATGTTCAATTCGCCGCCGGTCGCAGCGCTTTGAACATCCCTTTTGAATTCGAATTCAACCAAATTGTGTTGCTTGTTCGGGTCAATGACTCAGCGCCGATAAAGTTTTTGTTCGACACCGGCGCCGGCATTTCGATCCTGAGCGCGAGGCGGGGAGCCAGCCTCAAACTGAAACAAGTAGACACTGTGAAGGCGACCGGTGTTGGCGGAAGTTTGGAAGGCTCTCTGGCCAGCGGAGTTTCCCTGAGCGTGCCTGGCGTCGCTGTGCTTAACCAAAGATTGGCCGTGCTGCCCCTCAATGTTCCTTTCTGCGAAGGGAAGAACATCGAAGGCATTATCGGTTATGACTTCATTAAGGAATTCGTGGTTGAGATTAATTACGAGACGCGTACGCTCAGCCTTTTCGAGCCATCGAATTATCAATATAAGGGCCACGGCGAAGTGTTTCCGCTAATCATGAAAGGCACTCCACGTATTCACGCCCAGATAGGTGTGCCGGGAAAACCGGCGATTGAAGGACTATTTGAGATCGATACCGGCTCTGACGGCGTGCTCACCATTAACTCGCCATTTGTAAATCGACAAAAGCTGGTGAGCGCGTTGACGGCGCAGGTCGCTAACATCGAAAGAGGCCTGGGAGGTGAATCAAAACGGATTGATGCGCGCCTCGGTTATATGCAATTGGGTTCCTTCAAAATCAATGCGCCGTTAGTCGGGCTTTCGATCGACACAGTGGGCTCGATGGCTGCGGGAGACAACGACGGACCAATCGGCAATGAAATCATGCGGCGCTTCAAGGTCACGATTGACTACTCGCGACAGCGCATGATGCTCGAGCCGAATTCATCTCTTTCAGATCCCTACGAAAGCGACATGAGCGGAATCGTAATTGATGCGGAAGGGAAAAACTGCCGCATCTTCAAGGTCGAGGATATCACTGAGCAGTCTCCCGCCGCCGAATCGGGAATCCTCGCTGGGGACGAAATTGTTGCCGTCGACGGTAGGCCGGCGAATCAATTTACTTCGGCCCGGATTGAAAAGTTGTTGATGCAGGATGGTGCAGTGCGATCACTAACGCTGCGCCGAGATGGTAAAGTGCGCGTAGTAACGATCAAACTGCGACGTCGGATTTGAAGTATCTTTCCCGATCTGGTGCGCTTTCAGTCTTACCACGTCGCCGCCAAAGTATGGTCAGCGCCACCAATCCACCCACAGAGTCAATCGCACTGTCATAGATCGAGGCCGTACGGGACGGATAAAAACTCTGATGGAACTCGTCGCTGAGTGAATAGGCGACGACCAGCAGCAGCGAAGCCCAGAACCAACGTTGGCGCAGCCACTCGCGCGAGGAAGTCCGAAACGCCCGTGCGCACAGCAACGCCAGGATAAAGTATTCGGTGAGGTGACCGGCCTTGCGCGTGGCGAACTGATAGATCGCCACGGTCCTCTCACTGGCATGCGGAAACAGCCAGAGCACCGGGCGCACCAGAACGCCGCCGGTGTTCGCGGCCGAAAGCAAATCCGTTGAACCAATGAAAATTAATGCCGCCCAGAGTATCAGGGGGCCGTATCGCCACAGCCAACGGGGCGGCCTGAAGAAGTTTACGGGCCTGAATGTTTGGGTCGGAACAGTTTCGCTGGGAACCGCCATCGCTTTATCTTAATCACCGACTTTCTGTTTGGCGAGATTACCTTATTTCACCCGCGCGCAATAGTGTCACAGACTTTTTAATCTGTGATTAGTTTTTTGCGGCCTCGGCAGACTGAAGTCTATTCCACAATTAGCGCTTGACAGGCTTCGCCCGCCTGTCTACTATATCAACCACCGATATATCGAGTTGGGATATAGGCGCAAGACAAATGGCCAAACAGAAAGTCGATCCGGATTCGTTACTGCCCTTGCGGTCATCTGTATTTCACATACTGCTGGCTTTGTCCGATGGCGACCTGCATGGTTATGGCATCATGCAGGAAGTCGCTGAACACACCCAGGGTCAAATCAAGCTCGGTCCTGGGACCTTGTACGGATCCATTAAGAGATTGCTGCACGATCGCTTAATTGTCGAAGCAGACGAGCGTCCGGACGCGTCGATGGATGACGAGCGCCGCCGGTATTACCGCTTGACCGACTTTGGCCAACAAGTCTTGAAGGCCGAAGTACGCCGCATCTCGAGGATGGTGTCGGTAGCCCAAAAGAAACGACTGATCCCCAAGACGCGAAGCTGAGTCGTCCCTGAACTCATCGGTTAAAGCTAATGTTACGCGCACAAAAATTCTTTCAACTGCTCCTGCTGGCATACCCAGCGGAATTTCGGCGCGAGTATGGCACGCAAATGACCCAACTTTTTAGAGATTGCTATCGAGCTGAAGAGCACCGGCCCGGACGATTCTGGCTGTCGACAATATCAGACCTGATTAGGGCGGCGCCGAGAGAACACCTGGAGAGACTGGAAAAGGAAAACTCTATCATGAAAAATTTGCGCAGAGATGCTCTGGCGTTGATTGGATCCCTGGCCATAATCGTCGTCGCGTTCCTGCTGCTGAGTTACGGAAGAAAGCACGGAGTGAGTTCAATAATCATGTTTGGTTACGTGTTGGACGCTCTGGTGATGGCCGGTATCCTCGGCAACATTATTGTTTTTCTCCTGGTCAAGACCACGAAATTCGATCCAGTGCGGACGGCGTTGTGGACCTTCCTGATAATCAGCGCTGCGCCGGTGTTGCTGATCGCGCTAACCGTCGGCCGCAGCGATCCTCAGTTTCGACTGGGAAGCGTCGTGATCGGTAATGTACTGAGTTCTCTGTTCTGGTTTGCCTTGCATTGGATGTGGGCGAAGAGCAAAGGCCAGTTGGCAGTGAGTGAGTGAGTGAGCAGTAAGCGAGCGCGCTGATCGATGAGCGCCATTGTGAGAGCATGAGGTCAGTACCGGGAGCGGTAGCGACCGGGTCTCGCCCTCCTGATCTCGAATCATGGGAAGCGTTGCGACCCGGTCGCTACCGCTTCCGGTACTGACCTCATTGCTCAAACTGACTCCACTAACAAACTAAAAAACTATTCTATTGGAGGCTGCAATGAGACGAGTGTTCATAATGCAGAAGGGCGTAGTGTTGCTCTTAGTACTGGCGATACTGGTGTCCAGTGCACTAGCTTTGGCGCCGCCCGAACAGACATCGGCGCCCGCACCGCCAAAGACCAAACTCCAACAAACAGCAGACGCAGCTAGTCTGGCTCAAAGAATTGAAAGGGTTGAGAACGGATTGCTTCCACCCGCCGTGGTGAAGGGCGAGACACCGGCCAGGATGAAGCTCGCCGATCGCATGCGGTTCTACAAGACACCCGGAGTCAGCATCGCCTTGATTAATGAGGGCAGGATCGAGTGGGCCCGCGGCTATGGTGTATTGGAAGCAGGAGGCAAGGAGCCGGTCACGCCGGAAACACTATTTCAGGCGGCCTCGATCAGCAAGTCTCTGTCGGCGATGCTGGCATTGCGGTTGGTAGAGCAAGGCAAGCTCGGTCTTGATAGCGATGTGAATGAGCGTTTGGTCTCGTGGAAAGTACCGGAGAGCGAGTTCACAAAGGAGCAGAAGGTCACTCTGCGTCGTCTACTCGCGCACACTGCGGGTGTAACAGTGCCGGGATTTCTCGGCTACCCTGTGAACCAGGCAGTGCCGGCCCTGCGCCAGATCCTGGAAGGCGAAGAGCCGGCTAACTCCGCTCCTATTCGCGTCGACACGACGCCCGGCTCCAAATTTCGTTACGCGGGTGGCGGATATGTAATCTTGCAGCAACTGATGATGGATGTAACCGGACTGTCTTTTCCAGACTTGATGCAGAAGACTGTCCTGCAAAAACTAGGGATGACAAACAGCACTTTTCAACAACCGCTCTCGCCGGATCTGGCTTCGAGGGCCGCGGCCGGGCATCTGCCTGATGGCAAGGAGATCAAAGGTAAATGGTTTGTGCTTCCCGAACTTGCTCCCGCTGGTTTGTGGACGACGCCGACAGATCTGGCGCGCTTTGTGATTGAGGTGCAGAAATCAAGACTAGGAAAATCCAATAAGGTACTCTCGACGGCAAGTATCAAGCAGATGTTGACGCCCGAGATTGACAACGTTGCCCTGGGCTGGCTCGTCGACGGGCAAGGCAGCTCGGCACGATTGAGCTTTAGCGGCGCCAATGTCGGCTACAAATGCCGCATGTTGGGTTATATGAACTCCGGTCAGGGTGTCGTCGTGATGACGAACTCTGAAAATGGTGCAGAGCTAACGACAGAGATTCTTCGCAGTGTCGCGGCCGAATATGGCTGGCCCGATTTTCATCCACGAGAGAGAGTCGTAGTCAAAGTTGATCCCGGAATCTACGGCTCCTATGTCGGTGAATATGAGATTGCTCCCGGATTCATTCTGGTGGTGACCAGAGAAGGAGACAAGTTGATGAGCCAGGCGACGCCCGTCCCGCTCCCGCCCAGCGCCGCCGGGCAGCCAAAATCAGAGATGTTTCCTGAGTCGGAAACCACATTCTTCGTAAAAGACGCTGACGCTCAATTTACTTTCGTCAAAAACGACAGGGGGCAGGTAATACAAGTAAACATCCAGCGGACAACGCGAATGTTTCCGGCGCGGAAGATTAAGTGATCCAGTAGTCCGCCGTCACTTTGCGAAATCAGCGATGCGACTGAAATGCATTTCGTTGAACTCTTCGGCTACGGGCACTTGACGAGCGCCCCGTTGAAGACGATGGCCGTCGCCGTCTTCGGACCAGTCGGCGAAGGAAGCAGGCCGCGCCCGGCGATGCTCGCGCGAATTGAGAAGTGCGCCAGCGCGCCCGCGCCCCGACCGACGAGCAATCCCTCGTAGTGCGAATCAGGCAGGCACTTTTCGCAGGACGGATGCGTACCGACGCGATCCAGCGTCTCGATGCAGCCGTTGACAAGAATCTTGCCCGCGGGGTCGCGGATGATAAAGTCGCCATTGAAGTCGCCGAAACCGTCGGAGCGACGAATGACGTGTCCCTTTGCTTCAAGCACGCTCCCATCGGGAATGAGGTTTGCCAGCGGGTCGCAGTTGGCGCCGCCGCTGTGAAACGGCACCTTCATCATCAGTTCGCCTTGCATGGTCGTTCCGGTCTCGCAAGTGTATGGCGCGTCGTACTTCGCCTCGCGCTGTCCTTCGCCCATCTTGAACACCTGCGAAAGGCAACACTTTGAGGACGGCAGACCCGCACACGTCTTGTCCGGGAAAGGCGACAGCGGCTGGAACGCCTCCGGTTCTGAAGTGGTCGAGTCCGCAGCGGTAGAATTTGCTACAAGGTCCAAGTTGGGCGTTGAAATGACCGCCCCGGTGATGGCGCCGTGGGAGAACGCAAAGGAGCCGCAGAAGGCGGCGGCGAACAACGCTAAAATGCTGAATACATGTTTGGTCTTCATGGTTAGATCTCCTGGTCTGATGGTTGGTGGAGCGGCGGACTGCTGAGCTGGCCTCGCGCCCGAGAACCCAGTGAATTAGGCTGCCAGAGTATAACTTTCTGCCGTTGATTGAAAAGTGAGCAAGCGAATTCGTCTGCTCTCTTTTTGGTGATTTGTTTTTGCGGGACGCCGGATCCCACCCACCCCCCCGATCGCTAAATTGCGATCGTAAAGATGATTTGCGCCGCGGCGTGGCGCATCGGTAGTAGTCCGAGAGGTCGCTAGCTTTTAGACTATCCGATTATCTGATTCTGCCCCAAGGGAGCCCACCAAATCTGACACGATACTCTGAAGGAAGAATTGAGGATCGCCATGATCGTCTTCAAGGTTTCGAATCTTCATGTCGCCTCTCCAACTGGGAGGGATTTGAATGAGCGTAAGCGCTCAAGCGGAATGTGCGCGGCTTCCAAACTCGGTCGGGCCATCGTTCTTAAAGCGCCGAAGCGCCGGAAACGATCTCGATGATCTCTCGGGTGATGGCCGCCTGTCGTACGCGATTCATGTTGAGCGTGAGTGAAGAAATTAAGTCGCCGGCGTTCTTTGAAGCGGCGTCCATGGCGGTCATGCGCGCGCCCTGTTCCGAGGCAACTGATTCAAGCAAGGCGCGAAAAATTTGCGTCTCGACCAGGCGCGGCAGCAGGCGGCTGAAAATTTCCGCGGGCGGCTGTTCGTAAATGTAATCCTGCGTCGTGGCGGCTTCGGGGGTTTCGGCTGCTTCAGTGGTGCGCGAGATGGGCAGGAGTTGCTCGACTACTATTCGCTGATTCAGCACCGATTTGAATTCGGCAAAGATTAGGAAGACCTTGTCGATCTCTTCGTCTTCCGTAAATCGCTTGACCACATCGCGGGCCACTTCGAGCGCTTCTGAAAAATCGATCCGGCCTTTGCCTGAGAGGCCTACGTATTCGCCGGCGACCTCTGCGCGCTTTCTGAAAAAGTCGCGCCCTTTGCGTCCCACCGCCAGCAATTCAACTTTTTTGCCGGAATTTTCTTTCAGGAAGGTCTGGCCCGCTTTGATCAGGTTCGTATTGAAGGCGCCACACAATCCCTTGTCCGCCGTAATCAAGACGACGAGGTAACGTTCGTCACCGCGCGCATCGAGCAGAGGATGATGAAAGTCTTCGGGAATCTGCGCCGCCAACGAGCCGAGCACTTCGGTCATTTTGTTGGCGAACGGGCGCGCGTTGATGACGCGGTCCTGCGCGCGCTTCAACTTCGCCGCCGAAACCATTTTCATGGCCTTGGTGATCTGCTGCGTGTTCTTTACCGACTTAATACGCCGGCGAATGTCTAAAAGATTTGCCATGAAAAATGTAGGGGCAGGGCTTGTCCCTGCCCGTTTCTAATAATCACAGGCGGGCAGGGACAAGCCCTGCCCCTACAATCACGCTGCCGCTGCCGCCTTTGCAGATTCCGCCCAGCGATCTTTGAAATCCTTCAGAGATTGCTCCAGGTCCTTTTGAATCTCGTCTGTGATCGCTTTCTTTTCACGAATGTTTTGCATGACCGCGGGATGCGAATTTTCGATAAAGCTCAGCAACTCGGCTTCAAACTTCTTAATGTCCTCAACCGGAATATCGTCCGTGAAGCCGTTGATTGCCGACCAGATGATCAGCACCTGCTTTTCGACGTCCATCGGTTGGTACTGCGGCTGCTTCAAGATTTCCGTCAGCCGCTGGCCGCGTGCCAGCTGGGCCTGCGTTGCTTTATCCAGGTCCGATCCGAACTGCGCGAACGCCGCGAGTTCGCGATACTGCGCCAGATCGAGACGCAAACTGCCGGCGACCTGCTTCATGGCCTTGATCTGGGCCGCACCTCCGACGCGTGACACTGAATTACCGACGTTGATGGCCGGACGAATGCCCGCATTGAATAGATCGCCTTCCAAAAATATCTGTCCGTCAGTGATCGAAATCACGTTGGTCGGAATATAGGCCGAGATGTCGCCTGCCTGCGTTTCAATAATCGGCAGACTGGTTAGCGAGCCGCCGCCTTTCAAGTCGGAAAGTTTCGCGGCGCGCTCAAGCAGGCGCGAGTGCAGATAGAAAACGTCGCCCGGATAAGCTTCGCGGCCCGGCGGACGGCGCAGCAGCAAAGAAATCTCGCGGTAAGCGGCGGCTTGTTTCGAAAGATCGTCGTAGATGGTGAGGGCATGCTGTCCGCGATCGCGGAAATACTCGCCCATGGCCGCTCCCGAGTAGGGCGCGAGAAACTGCATCGCCGCTGGATCGGAAGCAGTCGCCTTCACCACAATCGTGTAGTCCATCGCGCCAAAATCCTGCAGTGTCTTTACCACCTGCGCGACGGTCGAAGCCTTCTGGCCAATCGCGACATAGATACAGATCACGTCCTTGCCGCGCTGGTT
>DATNNY010000131.1:0-2568 GCA_035601635.1 Pyrinomonadaceae bacterium | reverse complement strand
CCGCCACGACCGCCGCCGCCGCCGAAGCCACGACCACCGCCGCCACCAGCGCGATTCTCGCGAGGTTTGGCTTCGTTAACATTCAAGGCCCGGCCATTTACTTCCTTGCCATTGAACTGAGAAATAGCGGCTGCGCCTTCCTCTTTGGTGGACATTTCGACGAAGCCAAAGCCGCGTGAACGTCCAGTGTCGCGGTCTTCGACAACCGCTGCTGATTCAACCGTGCCGGCCGAGGCAAATAATTCCTGCAGCTCCTGGCTGGTAGTCTGGAAAGCTAAGTTTCCAACGTAAAGTTTCGTAGACATAGATATACCTTTCCCCTTTTTGGGAATGAAAAGAAGCGGGCGAATCGGAATTACTTCGGTGAACGGTAGCAGTCGAAGGACCGGGTTCGGATGCTCTTGAAAGAGCGGCTTCGGAGTTTGTAACAAGCCTGCTCTCGAACTATCCAAAACGCCGGCGCTGAATGCTTTATGCGACGGGCGCATCACCGTCGATGCGCGAGAGAAGGATTAACCGTAAGGGAGTATGGACTATAACGGAGAAAGTAGCAAGGCGCGGGCGGGGTCCCATCCTGTTTGGGTAATTGCTTTCAGTGCTTTACGCCGGCCCGCGCATATTCAACTGCATACTTAGGAGCCTCGCCATTCGGGCCTAAGCGAGGATCGTCAACCGGATCCTGCGCAACCAAACTCAGCGGGATCACTCCTGCCCAGACAGGCAAGCAGTAATCTTCCTCGTCATCGAGAGGAGGCCCGGTGCGCACTTTGGCAGAGGCCTCTGTCAAAGCCAGCGAAAGCACCGTTGTCTGTTGCAGTTCGCGCTCATTAGGCGCGCGGACATCTTCCCAGCGTCCGGGAATCATATGTTCTGACAGGGCCCGTAAAGCCGCGACTTTGGCAACAGGCTCTTCCATCGGGGTCGCACAGCCGAAGAGTACGACCGACCGATAGTTCATCGAGTGATGAAAAGCCGACCGCGCGAGCACCAGTCCATCGATCAAAGTCACCGTCACACAGACATCGATTCCCTGCCCCAGTGTCCGCAGCATCCGGCTGGCCTGCGAACCGTGAATGATGAGGCTATCTCCCACGCGCGCGTAGCCCGTGGGAATTACGAAGGGCCTTCCATCTACAGCGAACCCTACGTGACAGACAAAACCCTCGTCCAGAATCTGGTTGATTAGTTCTCGATCGTAGCTGCCGCGCTGCGGCAGGCGCTTCAGTGTTGTGCGCGGGGTTTGCGAAATCTTTTCCATTTCAGTCCTCGACTGGCTCGGTTCTAAGTCGAGAATAGGTGAGGCAGAGCGAACAAACAAGCGGAATGTAATTCTGCCGTTAGCTTCTTCCTTTTTTTTGCGCCTTCGCGTGAAACTGATTGCCTGGATCTCACAAAGACGCAAGCAATTACTTAAGTGCGCTAACTGATCAAATCAAAAACTGCAATAAAAACGCGCCGCAACTTTTCAGCTCCGGCGCGTCCTATGCTGGGGTGCTGGGCTTTGTGAATGAAAGAATGAAATGCCCAGTGACACGTATGACAGATGTCGCGATAACCAGTTATCCCACGCTAATCTGATTGTCGACGGACTTGACTCCCTTCACGTTTCGCACAGCTCGTTCGACCTGAGACTTCAACGCCACAGTTTTTACTGTCCCCATCAAAGTAACCTTGCCGTTCAAAACCGTGGCAGTTACCCCGAGCGTCGAAAGGGTCGGATCGTTATTCAGCTTCTTATCGATGGCAGCCTGAATCGATCCATCATCGGGAGCGCCCGACGTGGTCGCACCGCTCGTCGCCGGTGCGGGTTGCCCGTTAATAATGACCGGGGCTGGCTGCGTTGCGGGAGCTGGCTGCTGTACGACTACCGGTGGCTGCTGCGCCGGCTGTTGCACGATGGTTGTTTGCGGTGGCGTCTGCGCGACGTTCGTGTTCGCATCGTTCTGCTGTTGATTCATTACGAAAAGAATAATGATCGCGGCGAGTGCAATGACGCCCACGACGATAGCCGCCAACGCAGCGCCGGACGTGCCGCTCCGCTCTGGATAGCGGGCCGTTTCCGAATGAACCACCTCGCGCCTTACGTTCGGAGTGTCAACTACGACACGTCTACTTTCTGCCAGCTTTTCTTCGTAAGCCATTTCATTTCTCCTTTGCTCGAATACTTAAAATAGGATCGAATCCAAACCGCATTTGAAATACAGACGAGTCGAACTGCAAACAGTATTCCCCACGCGCAAAGGGCCTTTTTTTGAACTAATTAGTGTGAATCAAAAACTTTTCGGTGATTTGCGTTCGTCAATAGATACCTCCGAGAAGAGAATTAAGCGTATGGTTTCAATTCTCAATTGCATCAGGACAGAGCGAAGACCGGAGTTGGCTTGACCACGGACCGGGAGAAGAGTAGTTTCCGCCTGTTCCAAATACTTTTCAGGAGTCAGCTAAATGCATTTATCAATTCGACGCATAGTCCTTGTGAGCGCTGCGACGCTGCTCATCAGCACGATCCTCAATGCCGGTCCTTCTGGTTATCATGTAACGAAGACAATCAAACTCGGTGGCGATGGA
>DATNNY010000130.1:0-4576 GCA_035601635.1 Pyrinomonadaceae bacterium | reverse complement strand
GTCGTTCATGAAGAGTAGGCGGGTATTCGCCGCCATGTTGATCTCGTTCGCTGGTGTTTTGGCGGCGTCGGGACAATATCAGACTGCTCTTCCCGGTTATCACTACAACTTTCCGCGGGATCATTTCAATCATCCGGACTTCCAGACCGAATGGTGGTACTACACCGGCAACGTCAAATCGCCGGACGGCCATCGGTTCGGTTTTGAGTTGACCTTTTTCCGGCAAGGTGTTGATCGCGACGCCAAGTCGATGGGCGCGTGGGATGTGCACGATTTATATCTTGCGCATCTGGCCTTGAGCGATATGGACGGCGGACGATTTCTTCATGCCGAGCGCACGAATCGCGCAGGCCCAGGCCTAGCGGGTGCGAGTGAACCGGAACATCGAATCTGGAATGGCAACTGGCAGGTTATGTGGCGAGGCGACGAGCAAGAGTTGCATGCCATCGATGAAAGATTTTCAATTCAATTCACACTCCGGTCCGCGAAACCTCCGGTAATTCACGGACAAAATGGGGTCAGCCAAAAGGCGGAAGGTCCGGGCCGGGCTTCGCACTACATTTCGCTGACGCGCTTAAATACGCAAGGCACAATTGAACTAGGTGGGCAAACCTTTCAAGTAACTGGCGCGGCCTGGATGGACCATGAGTTTTTCACGCATCAGCTCGAAACAGACCAGGTGGGTTGGGATTGGGTGAGCATTCAGCTTGCGGACAATTCCGAACTGATGCTGTTCAACATTCGCCGGAAAGGCGGATCAATTGACCCGTATTCTGCAGGAACGTTTGTGGATGCCCGCGGGAACGCAATGCATCTTGCGAGAAACGAATTTATGATGCAGCCCGCGGACTCAACGTGGTTAAGCCCAGCCACTAACGCGGTCTATCCGTTGCGATGGAAAATCTCGATACCGAGGCTGAATATCGGGCTGGAGTGCTCGACATCGCTTCCCTCTCAAGAGTCGGCGTCCCCAACGGGATTCGTCCCCGCATATTGGGAGGGATCTGTGCTCTTAGCCGGAAGTAAAGGCGGATCGCCTATCGCGGGTGTCGGCTATTTGGAAATGACAGGATACGATCACCCCGTCGAAGCATTGTGGTAAGAGAAAAATCTTGCACTCACAATGGTGAAAGCCGGAGCAGACTTCACCCCGGCTTCCGAATACATTCCCAACGTCGATAATGCGGCTAGCGACCGGCGCTGCGGATTTTTTCGCGCGTTGTGGCTTCGTCTGTGTCATAGGTGCGCGAAAATTCATCGACTTGACGCTCTGCTTCGTCCTTCGCAATTCCGTAACGCTCCTGAATCTTGCCGACTAGCTGATCGCGCTTGCCGCGAATAATCTGCAAGTCATCATCTGTGAGCTTGCCCCACTTCTCCTTGATCTTTCCCGACGCTTGCTTCCACTTTCCTTCGATTTGGTCCCAGTTCATGGAAACCTCCTGTTCGGTCCAAGCACAGAGAATCACACAAGGGAGAAAAGAGGGAATAGGGCGGACTATCGAGTGCGCCTTAGAACTGAACGATGTCGGATACCCTACGGAACTACGCCCCTCGATGGGCTTCAGGCTTCGATGATGTTATTGCGAACCGCGTAACGCACAAGTTCGCTCACAGAGTGACAGTCCAGACGACGCATAATATTGGCCCGATGCGTTTCTGCCGTTTTCACACTCAAACCGAGCTGTGCGGCAACTTCCTTACTGCTCTTGCCCTCCGCAAGCAATTGCACGATCTCACGTTGACGGGGGGTGAGGCGCGTTTTTGGAGACTCGGGTTGCGGTTTCTCCTTTTTCGGCGCCTGGTCCAGATAGCCATCCAATACCATCTGCGCGACTTTAGCGGTGAAAAATGTCTTGTTGCTACGAACTGCATTCACCGCAGTCACCAAATCGCGGCTCGCATCGGTCTTGAGCACATATCCGCGAGCTCCCGCGTCTAACACGTCTCGAATCAACGGATCGGACTCGTGCATAGTCAGGATCAAAATTTTGGCCCGCGCATCGTTCTTAAGCATTTGACGCGTAGCCTCGAGGCCGTTCAGTGAAGGCATTCCAATGTCAAGGACGGTGACATCAGGCCGTAGTTCTCTTGCTTTTTCCACGGCCTCGCGGCCATCGCTTGCTTCGCCAGCGACTTGCCAGCCAGGTTGGGCTTCTAGAAGGGAACGTAAGCCTTTGCGCACGATTTCGTGGTCATCCGCCACCAACAACCGAAGAGCTTCCATCAATCCCTCCAAAAGGTGCCTGATCTTGACCCTCGGCCAGATGCGTAGCGTTAATACACACCCCGAATGCCCAACTATAACGAAGCACAAATCCGGCCACTCACGATTTTAAGAATGAGGAATGCCAAATCACTGTAACGTAGAGGTTTATCAAGGACGATAGTTTTAGTACCCACCTAAAATAACTTTGTGGCTCTGCAGTTTTTACATGTGTTCGCCTTGAAGTATGCAGTCTTTACTGCATGGCGCAATTGAGTGAAATCGAGGCCTT
The DNA here is from genome assembly GCA_035601635.1 of Pyrinomonadaceae bacterium. Taxonomy (GTDB): domain Bacteria; phylum Acidobacteriota; class Blastocatellia; order Pyrinomonadales; family Pyrinomonadaceae; genus UBA11740. The sequence goes on along the minus strand of DATNNY010000130.1, from coordinate 2,078 downwards.
GTCAGCCTCATATCTACAAGATGCAAGGCGAAGCGATACGGTGTAGGCCGTATGGATTTACCGCCCATTTTTTATGACACTGACCTCCAGAATCGTGGCCCGTGTGCGTGACAGCAGACGGCCATCTCACAGCCCGATTCCGAAACTGGGCGCTTTCCATAAAATCAGTCAGAAACCAGAACACAAAGCACAGGAGGTCGAGGAATGTTGCGTTGGGCACTCGGGTTCTTTATCGTCGCGTTGATCGCAGCTTTGCTTGGATTCACCGGCATATCGGTGGCGGCGGCAGGAATCGCCAAGATTTTGTTTTATCTATTTCTGATTCTCTTCCTGGTTACATTGATGGGCCACCTGCTGCGCAGATCGTGAGCAAAGCAAATTTATGAGAATCATCGGCATCGTGTTGGTAGTTCTTGGAATTTTGGGATTGGCCTATCAAGGCATTACGTACACAACGCACAAGAAAGTTTTGGACATCGGCCCCATTCAAGCCACCAAAGAAGAGCACAACACGATACCGATCCCACCTATCCTCGGGGTTCTGGCATTAGTGGGTGGCGTGGTGATACTGGCGTCCGGACGCCGAACGGCGTAGGCCCCTTTCATTTCCTGGTCACGCTCGATTTCAAAGGAGGCAGTTAATGAATAAAAAGCGATTGACGAAACTTTTGGCGGCAGCGCTGGCCCTGATTTTTGTCTCATGGTCGTCGATTTCGTCGGCGAAAGATAAAGATGAAAAAGAAGCGGACCGCTTGCAAAACGCGGCAACGGTCCTGAAAGAGATCTTGGATGTTCCCGATAACATTCCGCAGGATCTAATCGACAAAGCACGTTGCGTGATTGTGTTCCCGTCGGTCGTTAAGGCCGCATTTGTTGTCGGCGGCAGCTACGGGCGCGGCACAATGGTCTGCCGAACCGGGCAAGATTTTTCAGGTCCCTGGGGCGCGCCTGCAATGATGGCCCTGGAGGCAGGAAGCGTAGGCTTCCAAATCGGTGGCCAGGCGACCGACTTCGTTATCTTAGTGATGAATCCTCGCGGCGCAGATAGTCTGCTTCACAGCAAGGTAAAGCTCGGTGCTGACGCCTCCGTAGCAGCCGGTCCGAAGGGTCGCGACGCGCAAGCAGCGACCGATGTGACCTTCCGCGCGGAAATGCTGAGTTATTCCCGTTCTCGAGGCGCGTTTGCCGGCGTTTCGCTGGAAGGCTCGACCCTCCGCCCAGATGATGACGCCAACCGCCGCTTGTACGGCAAGGACATGTCTGCGGCGCGGATCATTTCTGAATCGAAGGTCGAGGCACCGCCGGCAGCCCACGACCTGATCGCGACCTTGCAGCGAGTTTCTCCACATCCGAAGTCATAACACATAGCACTCAGCTTACGAGACGGCGGGAGGATTGATCCTCTCGCCGTTTTACTTTTTGAGGATGCTAGGAATCCGCGAACCTAATCTGTCACGGGAATGGTCGCTTCACTCGGAGCACTGGCTACTAGGCTATTAGTTCCACCCGATAGGGTTTGCCAGCCGCGACGGGAAAGACTCCAATAAATCAGATAGCCGGCGATCGCTGCGCAAGTGAATAATATGAATCCACTGAGCCAGGCTTGCAGCACAAACTCGCCAATGCCGAACATGGCGCAGTACACGAGAGTGCATCCCATCACCCAATCAAACGTGTTGGCGGCAAAGTCGCGAACGGGGGCGATCTCTGGCGCCAGCGTGGCGATTCGCTTCCAACCATGAATCGTCGGTTGTACACGCCGATAGAATTTCACCAGGCGTTCATCGCTTTCCGGCTGCGTAAGAAGTGTCGTCGCGAGCCAGACTGCGGTGGTGACGAGGGTCGTAATCATGGTGCTCTTCGCAAACACCACTGAGCCGTTCCCCGAAAAGTGAACCCACTGCAGCGCCATCGAGACAACGAAAGCCGCAATCATCGAAGAAATTTCGCTCCAGGCGTTGATCCGCCACCAATACCAACGCAACAGCAGCACTCCACCCGTTCCGGCGCCCATTCCAAGTAATAGTTGCCAAGCAGACTGAATCGAAGTGATGTGTGCCGCGGTATAGCCGCTCAAA
>DATNNY010000129.1:0-2913 GCA_035601635.1 Pyrinomonadaceae bacterium | reverse complement strand
TATGATCAACGATTTCGGCGCCATCGTCGGCGAGCCGCCGCAACAGCTCTTCCGCACGACTGCCGACGATACCGGTTGCGAAGGAAACACGCCGATCGGCCAGTCGGCCGGCCCCAATTTCTTCGAGTGCTGACGCTGACGGATACTCAAGCGGACGGCACCCCGTCGTGATCCAAACCCAAAGGCGCGGCGCGTTTTGAGACCTCCTTCGTAAAGGAAGCAAATTCTGCTGCACCTTGGCAAATATTAATGCGGTCCTCTTCTTCGATCAGCCCTCCCAGGCCCATTACCCGATCGAAATGGTGATGTAGAGGTGTTGCCCGACGAGGATCGCGAGGCGGTCTACAGGCTATTCAAGCTCATTTCGGACGTAGGGCAGGAGTTGTCGCCCGGCTTCCAGGTCATCATCGCCGATCATGCCGACCTCCGCGAGGCTTGGTTTGCCGACGCTGTTGTCGCGCGCTGGAGAGGCATGGGTCTGATTCCACAGAGCTGGATCGATCGCGCCGAATGAAGGCATGACCTGCAGAATCGTAGGGGCAAAAGTTCTACTGTTTCGGGTAAGCTCTTACAAATGCGCGTCCGAAGGCCGGGGAGGGGATTATTGTCCGCGAGCCTTAGGGGAGACGAGTTCAAGAAGCCACGATCGCTCGGTGAGGGCACTGGCGCGGAAGCGTCAGATAACAACAGCGGCTCCGCAAACGGCTACCGCTTCAAGGCTCGTCTCTACCATCCCGAGCTCAAGTGTTCGGTACACACAACCTTTCGCCCCGGCTGGCCCAAGGCCTCAAGTCTCTCACTCACGACTAGATCGCCGCGCTCGAATTCGCATTCAGAACGGCAGCCCAACATAGTTTTCGGACATCGACGTAGTGGCGGCTTCGGAGCCAACGAGGTAACTCAGCTCGGCAAGCTGGATTCGCGAGCTAAATGCGTCGGTTCCTGGGAACCGATGAAGTATTGAAGTCATCCACCACGAAAATCGCTCCGCTTTCCAAACGCGCGACAAAGCCTTGCGCGAATAGTCATCGATCCCCGCATTTGATCTGTCTGAATAATGTTCGCGCAGCGCGTGCGAGAGATAGTGCACATCGCTTGCCGCCAGATTGAGGCCTTTGGCGCCGGTTGGCGGAACTATGTGCGCGGCATCTCCCGCAAGAAAAAGCCTGCCGAACCGCATCGGCTCGGCGACAAAACTGCGAAGAGGGGCGATGCTTTTCTCGATGGATGGCCCGGTAATCAGTTGATCCACCGCGCGTTGATCGAGGCGGCACCTGAGTTCATCCCAAAACCGGTCGTCTGACCAATTGTCAACGTGATCGTCGAGCGTGCACTGCAGGTAGTATCGGCTTCTTGTCGGTGATCGCATTGAACATAATGCGAAGCCGCGCTCGTGATTAGCATAGATTAGTTCTGGCGAAACTGGAGGTGTTTCTGAAAGAACTCCCAGCCAACCGAAAGGATACTCGCGCTCGAATGTCCTAATTAAGTTCGGATCGATTGTACTTCGGCTCACTCCGTGGAACCCATCACAGCCGGCGATAAAATCGCATGACATGCTGTGGCTGGCGCCGTCCTTTACGTAGCTGACCGACGGCTTGTCGGTGTCGAAGCCGCTCAATGCTACATTTTCCGCCTCGAAAACCGTTGGAAGTCCGGCGGCGTCCCTGGCGTCCATCAGGTCGCGCGTTACTTCGGTTTGACCGTAGATTGTCACGGTCTTCCCCGAGGTCGACCTTTTCATGTCGATCCGATGCCGCCCCCCGGCGAAGGCAATCTCGACGCCATCGTGAACGAGGCCCTCGCTGTGTAAGCGGCTGGCGACCCTGACTTCATCCAGCAGATTGACAGTGCCCTGTTCAAGAACGCCCGCGCGGATGCGCGCCAGGACATGTTCCCGGGTCTTGCGCTCGATGACTATGTTGTCGATGCCGTACTTGTTGAGGAGTTGTCCCAGGAGAAGGCCGGCGGGTCCGCTTCCAATGATAGCAACTTGTGTTCGCAAGGGCGTGGTCCGTTCTATTCAAGCTTGGCCGAGATAGGCTTTGATGACTTCTTCATTTTTCAACACCTCGTCTGGGTGGCCGTCGGCGAGGGATCGACCATAATCCAGCACGTCGATTCTATCTGTTAGGTACGCGACCATTTGCATGTCGTACTCGATCCAGATGACGCCAATTCCAAGATCATCTCTACCTTTGAGAATGAAGTAGGAAGATCCTCGCGTTCGTCGCGTGAGGGACCTGGCAGTTAGCGACAGCGCAAGAACGATACTAGTAATGATTTTCATATCGTTGCCCTCCCGAAATGCGCTGATCTCCGTCACTATATGATCCGATGGCAAGTTGGATCGCTCATCTTGTTGTGATGAAATCATAAAGGTGGATTGTTGACAAGTCAACTAATGTGAGTTTTGTTTGGTAAATCGTGCCGCTCATAGCCGCGAATGCCGGCTCCGCTCGTTGAGGCGAATAGAAGAGCCGGAAGGATGAGACAGTTATGACTGAACATGGGCAATTGGCGTTCTGCCATCCGATTTCATCCATCGACCCGTTTTCGCCCCAGTTTTTGGCGGATCCTTATCTTTTTCATCACGAACTACGGGAAGCCGGCGCAGTTGTTTGGCTTGAACGCTATGCAATATGGGCCGTCGCTCGTTACGATGACGTGCATCGCACACTGAACGACTGGCAGACATTCTGCTCCAATCGCGGAGTTGGGATGAGCGACTTTGCGAAAGAAAAGCCTTGGCGTCCGCCAAGCCTTGTTCTCGAAAAGGATCCTCCCGACCACGACCGCACAAGATCGGTGCTAAATAAAGTGCTTTCACCGGCCGTTATGAAGACGCTGCGAGAACGCTTCGCGCGAGCGGCTGAGGCTAAGGCTGACGAACTCATCGAGATTGGAGAGTTC
>DATNNY010000128.1:0-4477 GCA_035601635.1 Pyrinomonadaceae bacterium | reverse complement strand
ACACGTTGCAGTCGCGTCGCGGCCTCCGCATAGTCGCGTCGTTTCAACGCCAGCCTGGCGTAGTCGTAAAGCACGGGCACGTTATCGGGTTGCAACTCAAGCGCCCGCTTCAACGGGGCCTGGGCGTCTTCGAGTCTTCCCTGTTCAATTGAAACGTAGCCCAGACTGGCCAACGCGTCAACGTGATCGGGATGCGAAGCGAGAAACTTTTCAAGGTGCTCACGGGCGCGGTCAAAGTTTCCCGCCGCCCGGTGAGCATAGCCCTGCAGATACTCGATGTTTTCAATCTTTGGATCAATGGCAGCCGCCCGATCGAAATCCAAAGCCGACGCCATCCACTCACCTTTGCGATAATTCGCGTTGGCGCGCGCCAGCACATAAGCAAACTGGTTTGGCTCGAGCTCCATGGCCCGCGTCTGTTCGGTAATCGCGCCTTCCCAGAACCCGACGCGAAAATACTCGCGTCCCAGCATATAGTGATAAGGCGCGTTTTTCGGGTCGCGTTCAATGGCATGCTTGAACTCTTCGACCGCGTTTATGTGATCGCTGCGCTCGCTGGCGATTAGTCCCAGCCGAAAATGAGTTTCCGCCGGACCGGGATTGATGTCTGCCGCTTCTGCCAGCGCGTGTATTGCTTCATCGTAGCGATTCAAATTGTAAAGAGCGACACCAAGATTGTAGAGCACCTCAAAGGTGTGCGGCATCTTTTCGTTCACCCGCGCGAAAATGCGCGCGGTGCGCTCGTACTGTTCGTTCTGAGCGAGTTCAGTGCCGAGGGTAAAGAGGATGCGGGGATCCGATGCCGCCACTCGCTCAACCAGTTCGGCTGCCGTGTCGGCCTCACTGCCGCGGTTGGCACGATAGGCAACATTAATGAAAGCGAGGGCCAGTTGCGGATCCTCCGGGGCGCGGGCCCGCGCCTGTGCGAAGTGCTCGGCCGCTTTCACAAAATCTCCCGCATCGGCGTATAAGGCTCCCAAATTGTAGTGCGCCTGCACGTGTGAAGGATCTGCTTTGAGCACGTTTTCGAACTGAGTAATGGCCTCGCTTATCTTTCCGCGCTCGGCCAGCATTCGACCCAGGTTATTACGCGCGCTAATGAACTTTGGATCCAATCGAACAGCCGTATTGAACTCATTGAAGGCTTCATCGGCCCGTCCGCTGCGATCGAGGACGACTCCGAGCACATTGTGCGTAGTAGCCGATCTGGGCGACGCTGCGACCGCAGCCCTGGCTGAGCGCTCGGCATCCGTCAGGGCATTGGCCTGCAAAGACTCAAGCGCCGCGTTAAGCGATTGGCGGGCGGGCGGTGTAAGGGCGGCGTCTGTTCCGGCCGAGCTGCCTGGATCACGCGATGCCCCCGGGCGCTGTCCAACTGCTTGAGCAAGAAAAATCAAAAACACGAAACAGACAAGCAGACTCAAACGGCCGGAATATGATCCAAGCCGTGATGCTCTCTGATTTTCTCGAACTCTACTCATCTAGTACTGCCTTACGGCGTGGGCGCCGTCCGGGTGCGAAACTCAGAATTGAGCCGTTCTACAATTGCAAATTCCACTTTTGCTTCGTCATCCCGGCCCACCCGTTTGAGTGCGAGGCCGAGTTGATAATGTGCATCCGACCGGTCGGGTGCTAAAGCCACGGCCGCCTGAAGAGAATCGACCGCTTCCGGAAACCGGTTCACCAAAATCAACGCGCGGCCCAAAGCCCAGTGCGCTTCGAACCTTTTTTCGTCGCGCACTGTCGCGCGTTTCAGCGTTGATATCGCCTGGTCCAGTTTTCCCTGCTTAACCAGCAAGGCGCCCAAACCGACCATTCCCATTGCCGATTGCGGATCGATCTCGATCAACTTCTGATATTCGATCAGTGCGGCGTCAGAGTCACCCACAGCCTCCAGCGCTGTACCCAGAAAAAACAATCCCTCCGCGTGGCCCGGATTGATCCTGATGGCCGCGCGCAGGTGAGAAACAGCCGCGGCAAAATCTTTCATGGCGTATTCGACTCGGCCCAGGTAGAAGTAGGCATCGAAACTAGTCGCGTCGAGGGCGATGGCCTGCGCCAGAAATTCACTGGCTTCGACGTTTGCGCCACCGCGAGAAGCGAGGATGATGCCGAGCAATGTATGCGCAGCAGAAGCTCCCGCATCCAGACGCAGAGCCCGGCGCGCCTCTTGTTCGGCTTCCGCTGTACGCCCGGTATTAAAGAGCGAGAGCGCGTAAAAATAGGCGACGTCGACCGAATCAGACTGTTTGCGGGCAAGTTCCGCGAAAGTATCAGATGCGTCCGACCAAAGCTTCAGCCTGATGAAAGCCAGACCCAAATCCTGCCACGCGCCGTAAAGCGCGGGATCCAGACGCAAGGTTTCGCGGAAGCCACGGATGGCGGCGGTCAAGTCGCCCCGATCCGAGGCCAGCAACGCTTCGGCATAGGTAACTCGCGGATCTGCCGGCCGCGCGTCTTGCAAGAGATTCAGTTGCGCGATGGCGTTTGGCTGGTCGCCCAGGGTCCGGTACACCGTCAGTAGATCGAAACGAACTTCAGACCGGCGCGGATCGATTTCGAGCGCGCGCCGCAAATGCACGGCTGCCTCAGACAATTGCTTTTGATCGCCACTCAACAAAAGAAAGCGGCCTAGTTGATACTGCGCGGTAAAATCTTTTTCGTCGAGTTTAATGGCTTCGCGCTCAGCGTTGAGCGCCTCAGCGCGCCGGCCCAGCTTCCAAAGCGCATAACCCAGGTTCGCCTGATAGTCAGCCTTTTTCGGATTGAGGGCGACCGCCCGGCGCAAATCTTCGATGGCCTCCGCATAATGACCCAAGCCCATGCGAGCATAAGCGCGGGCATTGAGAGTCTCGGCATCGTTCGGCCTGGCCTTTAGTTTCTCTGACGCTTCGACTTCGGCCCGCTCCGCTCGCGCCAGAGGCGTGCTGAAACGCTCAACATGCGAACGCACGATGTTTGGAGAGGCAGTCTGAGCAACCGCCGAGACCGCGCCCAGGAAGAAGCAATAGAGAAAGACTTGGAATGTAAGAACTCTCATCGGCACAACGGTCAGAGATTCTAATAAGTGATAAGTATAGTAAAAAACGACCGCGCGCGCATGGCTTGCCCGGTCGTTTGATACTGAATACGCGAAGCCACAGTCAAACACTCCATAGCTTCCCGGCTGTCAGGTTTGAGCCCGGATTAACTCCGTCGCTCTTCGTCGTCAGCTTTCCGTCGTTAGAAGAGCAACTTCAGGCGGTATTGTACGACCCGCGCGGGTAGAGCGGCATCGAAGCGCCCATTGCTGCCTGAGTTATTATTATTCTGTGAATCATTGTTCGGAACGGTGTATGTCGCAGAATTGAAGACATTGAAAAACTCAATGCCGATTTGCATCTTTAATCTTTCGGTCAAAGCTGTATTCTTGAACACCGACAGATCAAAGCGCGCAAAGCCCGGGCTCGAGAAAGAATTGCGTGGAAGATTGCCGAACCTGATAACTGTTCCGGCGGCATTCGTGACCGAGCCTAGCCGAGCGGCATCACACGTGAAGGCCGATAGATTAATGTCTCTGCCGGGTGGAACGTTCGAGAATGGATCGCCGATTAGGCTTGCCCGTCTTCCTCCATTATTACCACAGACCACGGTGAAGGGGTATCCGCTCCGGGCTAGTGCAATGATATTCAGTTGAATCCCGCCGACCAGTTTGTTGGCAGCGGCGCTTGAGTTCATGTAGCGCTGCCCCTTTCCGAACGGCAAGTCAATAATCGCATCGGCTGACAAAAGGTGCGGCACGTCGAGCGATGAGATTCCATATTCCGCTGCCAGGTCAAAGGGATTCTGCGGGCCTCCCTGCGATCCCCGGCCTTCACCGATTCCCTGGAAAACGCCAGTCGAATCATCGCGGTTTTTGCTGAAGGTATAGGAGATCTGTCCCTGAACGTTTTTTGACAAGCGCTTTTGTAACTGCGCCTGCAGCGCATTGTAGTTTGAACGCGCGCGATTGACGTAGGCCTTGGCAGACAGGAACGCGCCCGCTGTGTTGCGCGCTTCAGCCGTGCCGCTGCCGCCAATGTCAAGAGTTTGTAGCAGGTTCCGGGCGCGGTTGCCGACGTACCCTACGTCAAGCGCATAGTCCTTGCCGAACTGCATCTGGAATGAGACGTTGAACTGATGAACCAGCGCCGTCTTCTGATTCGGATCCTCGCGGAAGACGGTGATCGCTCCGCCGGGCGACAGTAGTAAGGTCGGGCTAATCGTCGGAACGTTAGGAGGTCCGGTCTGGAGATTAAAAACACTGCGCGGAGTCGAAGAGTCGAAAGCGTTATTGAAAGTGATGCTGTTGGTGAAAGGTGGATTCTGTACCAGGGGCGGCCGATCCACCGCGTCGAGCGTGTAGAGCAACCCGTAACCACCGCGAATGACCATCTTCTTCTCTGGTCCGATGGCATAAGCAAAACCAACTCGCGGGCCAAAATTGTTCTTGTCAGTC
>DATNNY010000127.1:0-6709 GCA_035601635.1 Pyrinomonadaceae bacterium | reverse complement strand
GCACGCCGGTGCGCGCGAAGTTTATTTGATCGAGGAACCGATGGCGGCGGCAATCGGCGTCGGACTCCCGGTGCAGGATCCGGCAGGCAACATGATCATCGATATCGGTGGTGGCACGACCGAAGTCGCTCTTATTTCACTGTCGGGAATTGTGTTCAGTCGAAGCGTGCGCGTCGCAGGCGATGAGTTGGACGAGGCCATCGTGCAATACATGAAGCGCGCTTACAACTTGATGGTCGGCGAACGCACGGCAGAAGAAATCAAGATCAAGATCGGCTCGGCGTATCCGAGCGAAAAAGAAACCAGCGTTGAAGTGAAGGGGCGCGATCTCGTCGCTGGTTTGCCAAAAACGCTCATGATTACTTCGCAGGAAGTGCGCGAAGCGTTGCTCGAACCGATCTCCACCATCGTTGATTCTGTGCGTATTACCCTCGAACGCTGTCCGCCTGAACTTTCGGCGGATCTTGTCGATCGCGGATTGGTACTGGCGGGCGGAGGTGCATTGCTGCGGGGCTTTGACAAACTTTTGAGTGAGGAAACAGGTTTGCCTGTCCATGTAGCTGAAGATCCGCTTAGTGCTGTGGCGGAAGGGACCGGCAAATGCCTCAATGAACTTAAGTTTCTGCGTCAGGTCGCTTCAGCCGATCGCCAGTGGCGCGGATAATTGCGGATTGACGATTTCGGATTGCGGATTGACTTCCGTTCTTCCGCTGATTTCGATCTCAATCAAGTCCAAACGCGTAATCTGCAATCCGGAATCGACATGAGCCGTACAAGTATTATCGCGCTGCTGATCTTTGGCGCTGTTTTGGGGTATTTTCTCAGCTTCGGGCCTGAGACGACGCAGAAGTTCAAGGCGAGCGTGTACCAGTTGCTGGCGCCATTTTTGACCGGCGGTTCGGGGATAAAAAAGCAGATCACATCCGTACGCACCGGCTTGAAGTCCCTCGATCAACTCGAGCACGAGAATGCCGCACTTCAGGTGGAAAACCGAGAGCTGCGCGCGACCAACCAGGGCCTGCGAGATGTGGAGCACGAAGTTAATCGTCTGCGTCACGCGCTGAATTATCGGGAGCGGTCCGTCTTCAAGTTGATCGCAGCAGAAATTATTGCGCGCGACTCCTCGACTTGGTGGCGGACCATCACAATCAATCGTGGCAGAAGAGACGGCATCGAAACGGATATGCCTGTAGTAACCGACTTGGGTCTGGTCGGAAAAACTACTACCGTGAGCGACAGCATTTCGGTTGTGTTGTTGGTTTCGGATGAAAATTGCCGGCTCGCGGCTTCAGTCGAAGGCAGCCGCGAGCAGGGGATTGTCTCTGGCGAACGAACCACAACGGGACTAACTCCCCTTCTGAACCTGAATTTCTTATCGAAGCAGGCTGACTTAAAGCCCGGCCAGAAAGTTTACACTTCCGGAGTAGGCGGCGTTTTTCCGTCGGGGTTGCTCGTTGGCGTAGTGAAAAGTTACCGCGTTCGGGAGTTAGACGGACAAGCCCAACTGACTCCAGCGGTCGATCTCTCGCATTTGGAGGATGTGTTTGTGGTAACTGGACGAAGATGATATTTTTTGTTCTTCTGCTGTTTCTGGTGCTGGTGGCGCAGATTGCAGAGCTGTTCATTCCGGCGCTGCCGTGGCTCTACAATGCGCATGTCTATATTGTGCCGGTAATTGTTTTTTATGGTGCGATGGCTCTGCCGTTTCCGTTGATGCTGGCGCTTGCGCTGTACGCAGGGGTTTTGCTTGATGCGCTTACTGTGCAAGTGATTGGTGGCAAAGTTGAAATCTCAGCAGGATCGTCGATACTGCTTTACGGTGTGCTGGCAGGAATAATGCATGGGCTCAGACCGCTCTTTGCACGCGGCCACTGGGAAGTGCATTGCATCCTGAGCGGCATCTTCACGTCATTGATAGTTTTGGCGCAATACCTCATGATCACGTTTCGCCGCGGCTCTCTTGTTTTTAACCGCGAAGTTTGGTGGCAAATCGGCACACCAGGCCTTATTGCCATGGCTATCGCGCCGATTGTTTTCTGGCTGCTTCAGTGGATGGGACGTATGACGGCTTATCCGTATAGTCCCGAAGGGAGGCAATTCGAATGAACAGAGGCCGGCTGACCTCACGTCTCCGGATTCAGCTTGTTGGCTTACTCATGCTGTTGGGCATGGGCGCGCTCGGCCTGAGGCTCTGGTGGATACAAGTAGCCCATGGCGCAGAATGGACTTCACAGCTTCGTGGCAGTTCCCAAGCGACTGTCCGCATCCCCTCCGTGCGCGGCGAGATCAAAGATCGGAATGGCATAACTCTTGTCCAAAACCGCGCCAGTTATGAGGTGGATTTCTATTTACCGGAAATGGTTAAAGGCTATCGCGAACGCTTTGGTTCGCCACCATTGACTGAATATCGAGCGGTCATCAACGGCATGCCGAAAGATCAAAAGGAGCCAGACATAATCAAGATTGTGAATGGCGGTATCGTCCCACGTCTTAACGACCTCGATCTGGCACGCGACTACAATGCTGGTCGGTTGCAGAAACATTATCGCAACGACACTGAGGTCCCATACTCCTACGTCAAAGATATCGATTTCCCAACTTTAGCGAAATTCTCTGAACATGACGTCGGATTGCCGGGAGTAGATATCGCGATCAAACCGGTGCGCTCGTACATCTATGGTGCGTTGGCCGCCCACATTCTGGGTTACGTCGGCATGCCCAATGACATCGACAAAGAGGAAGCAGGGAAGTTCACCTTTTACCAGCAGGACGTCGAAGGAAAATCGAACATCGAAAAAACGATGGACCAATATCTGCGCGGTAAACCCGGCGTGCGTTATTTGCGCAAGAATGCCAAGGGAACGATCGAAGGTGTCCTTAAGGAAGATCCTCCACAACAAGGCGCCAACGTTTTCCTCACTATCGATTCGCGCATTCAGGCGATTGCAGAGGAAGCGCTGCGCGTGGTGAGTCGGGCTGGTGCGGTAGTTGTCGATCCAAACAACGGCAACGTTCTGGCGCTGACTTCGGTTCCCTCATTTGATCCAAATACTTTCATCCCCAGCATCAAGGCCAAGGATTGGAAAGCGCTGCAGAAAGACGAGGCCGATCCATTAGTCAACCGCGCGATTAGTTGCCTGCCGCCAGGATCCACATTTAAGCTCATCACGTCACTCGCCGGATTGCGGGGCGCGAAAAATTTAGCAGGTGCTAAATACAGCTGCGGTGGCGGTGTGAGTTACGGTGACCACTTCTTCCAATGCTGGGTAGCCTCAAAACATTATACCCACGGGACCATCGGACTGGCCGATGCGATCAAGGTGTCGTGCGACTCCTTTTTCTATCAGTACGGCAATGCAGCTGGGATTCAGTCGATTGACCACATTGGCAAGATGTTGGGAATCGGCGAGGAATCAGGTCTGCAACTCAGCGGCGAACAGACCGGCAATATGCCCGGGCCAGAGTGGATGCAAATCCATCATCCACAAGAGAGATGGTCACAAGCGCAAACGGCGAACGTTTCAATTGGTCAGGGCTACACACTTGTTTCTCCACTGCAACTGGCTATGTCCTATGCAGCGATCGCAAACGGCGGCGTCTGTTATTACCCACGCCTGGTCGATAAGGTTTTGAAGCAAGACGGCTCTCCGCTCTTAGATGAGCAAGGCAATCCAGCAGCGCCACCACCGCGGGTCCGATCGGATTTACGTCAGGAAATCCCCCCTGACCGGATCGAGCTGGTCCGCAAAGGTCTTTGGAAGGTTGTCAACGAAGGCGGTGGAACCGGTGGCAGAGCACATTTGCAAGATTGGGTGGTCGCGGGAAAAACCGGCACTGCGCAGGCCACCGAGCGCGGCCACGAGGAAAACGTTGCGTGGTTTGCGTGTTTCGCGCCATTTGACCATCCGAAGTACGTCGTCGTAGTGATGGTGCAGGGCGCCTCTGGGCACGGCGGAGAGGTTGCGGGCCCGATCGCTACACGCATTCTCGAACGCACGCTCGCGCAGGATGAAGGAAAGTTTGATATGCAGGTCGCCTGGCTTACACCTGCGCATCATGCCAATCCGCTCCAATTGATCAAATCAGTGGCTTATCACGGCGCCGGAGGAAATCTCGGAAGCGTCGATGAAGAAGATGCCAATCAATCGCAGAGCGGCACTGCGCAGATGGCGAGTTCAGACGCATCCCCCGATGTCGAACCGGAAGCGGATGCTCAGGGAAAAGTCCAGCGGCGAGGAAGCGCTCCCGTAGTTCGGACGGCCCCGGCTGCGCCCCAGGCACCACGCAACTTTTTTGAACGTCTTTTTGGAGTACGCCGGCAACCGGCTCCTGCACCACCGCCGCCACCGCCTAACCGCCGGCGTGGAACAAATACACGATGAACTTCTGGTCAGAACCATTACCGCAGGATGTATCGGGAATTTGGTTTCTGACAGATCAACCTCTTCAGTTTTATGATAGACAAGGTAAAAAAGATTTTGGGGCTTTCTTCTCGAAAGACTGGCAACAAGCTGATACTCAGCGTGGAAAAACTCGAATCGCGGGTAGCGCTGCTAGAAAACGGCCGGCTGGAGGAATATAGCGTCGAACGTAGCACCTCGAGGAATATCGTCGGCAGCATCTACAAGGGAAAAGTCCGAAACATCGAGATGGGATTGAAGGCGATGTTTGTCGACATCGGCTTCGAGAAAAACGCGTTTCTGCATTTTTGGGATGCGATTCCGGCCGCGCTTGATAGCGGGATTGAAGAAATCGATCGCCGGGGAAACAAGCGTCCTCGAAAACGAATCACGGTAAAAGATATACCGAGTATTTACCCGGTCGGCTCGGATGTCATTGTGCAGGTAACCAAAGGCCCGATCGGTACAAAGGGGCCGCGGGTGACTACCAATCTCAGTTTTCCAGGGCGTTACCTGGTGCTGATGCCGTTCAGTGATCACAGCGGTATCTCGCGAAAAATTGAGAACCCAAAGGAACGCGACCGGCTCCGTAAAGTTCTGCGCGACCTAAACACTCCCGACGGTGTTGGAGTCATCATTCGCACAGTAGGCGAAGGCCAGCGCGCCAGATATTTCGTCCGCGATCTGCGTTTCCTGCTCGATCAGTGGGCCAAAGTCGAGCAGGCCATTCGCGACAACCCGGCTCCTTGTCGGCTATTCGAGGAACCCGACCTGGTTGAGCGAACGGTGCGCGATTTTCTGACCGAAGAAATCGACCAGGTCGTTTGCGACGATCGGGAATCAACGGACAGGATGATCGAAATGATTGGGCAGATTTCCAGGCGCGCGCGTAATCGGGTTCGTTTTTACGACGGTGCTACGCCGATTTTCGAGACCTACGGCGTGCAAAAACAAATCGACGACGCATTTCACAGGCAAGTCTGGCTGAACTGTGGCGGGTATATCGTGATTGATGAGACTGAAGCGTTGGTAGCCGTTGATGTGAATACCGGCCGCAATAAGGGGGGACGCGATGTGGAGAAAACAATTTTGCAAACCAACCTGGAGGCGGCAGATGAAATCGCGCGCCAGCTTCGGTTGCGCAACATCGGTGGTTTGATCATAAGCGACTTCATCGACATGAAGAGCCGGAGAGATCAGCAGGCGGTTTTCAATTTGATGAAGGAGCGGCTCGGCCGTGATAAAGCCAGGACGCATGTGCTTCCCATTTCACAACTCGGCCTGATGGAGATGACCCGCCAAAGAGCCCAGGAAAGCCTGAGCGACACGATCTATGAAAATTGCCCGTACTGCGCCGGGCGTGGAGTTGTGAAAACATCCATGACCACAAGCGTGGAGCTGCACAGGACTCTAAACACCGTCATGCGCAAATATCAGGACAGTATTCACGAAATTCGGGTGATCCTGAACCCCGACGTTTTAAAGCGATTAAGAGAGGAGGATGAAGAACTATTGGTGGAACTGGAGCGGCGTTACGCAGGTCGCTTAATGTTCCGGGGCGACCCTACATTTCACCATGAAAGGTTCGTCATTACAGACGCCAATACCGGGGCCGAACTGAAGCCTTAAGGCGGGTCAAAAAAGACTTGCAAATTCGGGCGGCTCGGCTCAGACTCGGACATCCAGACACGGATGCGAACTTCGTTTTGACTTGGACGCTCCAAAATGTTTGGAGGGGTAAAAGGAAACTTAACCAAAAGGAGAAATAAATGAAAAAATTGCTGTTGTGCCTGTTAGGGGCAGGCGCGCTCGCTTCGGCCGCGTTTGCCGGAACTGAGTATTCTGGGAAGGAAATGAAACAGGTAGCTCCGCCGCCTTGTCCTGAATGGTACGCGGACAGAGAGTTTAACGTCTCGCTTTGGGGCACGTATACCTTCGTGGGACATGATTGGGTAGAAGACCGGTACATCGAGGCCAATCACGCCTGGGGCGGTGGCGTTGATTTCAAGTACTTCTTCATGCGCTACGTCGGCGTGGGGATTGAAGGGTGGGCGGTTGATGCAAACCAGAAACGCGAAGACATCTTCGTCGATTTCAGTGACGGAATTTTTCAGCGCAGTTTCCACAGCGAGCGCAACGCGATCGGAGCCGTGTTGGGTACTCTCACGCTCCGCTATCCGATTCGTTGCACGCGCTTTGCGCCTTATATTTTTGGCGGCGCCGGCGGGATCTTTGGTGGCGGTCAGAGGCCAATCAATAAGGCATTTACTGAACCGGGAGAAGGCTTCGACGTTGTGCAGACTGTCGGT
>DATNNY010000126.1:0-47382 GCA_035601635.1 Pyrinomonadaceae bacterium | reverse complement strand
AAGATGATCTCGCCTCAACCCTCTTGTGCTAGGATTGCGCCGTTCCTTCAAACGGGCTGCGATCCGCGAGAAAGGAACAGCCATGTCAGTGTTCAAGAGGGGTAACAAATGGCAATACGACTTCTGGGTAGACGGCAAGCGGTATCGCGGATCGATCCCAGAAGCGCGAGTGAAGGCCCAGGCAGAACGCGCAGAGGTCACAATCCGCGATTCTGTCTACGAGGGCATTTATGGCAAGAGCGTTGACGCACCGAAGTTGCGCGACTTCATTGCGGAAACGTTTCTGCCGTGGGCAAAGGCTAACAAGCGAACGTGGGTGCACGACGTGTTTCGCTCGCGTCCGCTGATTGAAGCAATGGGCAGTAAACCTATGGACGAGATTTCGCCGATACTGGTTGAGAAGTACAAGCGGGATCGGCGAGCGTCGAAGACAGTGCGGGGAACGGAGCGTGCCCCGTCCACGGTCAACCGAGAGTTGGAACTACTCTCAAAAGTCTTCTCGTTAGCGATTGATCACGGCTTGGCAATTCACAATCCTTGCCAGAAGGTCAAACGTTTCCGAGAAGACAACGAGCGTAATCGCTATCTTTCGGATGAAGAGGAGTCCCGGCTGTTGTCCGTGCTTACCGGGCGAAGAGAAAGCCTTCGTCCGCTTGTCGTTTTGGCGATTCACACAGGAATGCGTCGGGGTGAACTGTTGAGTCTGCATTGGGCGAATGTCGATTTCGAGCGTGGCTTAGTCCACGTGATGAACTCGCATCGCGAGCAAACCAAATCAGGTCACAGTCGAAGTATTCCCATGAACAGGGTTGCGAGGCAGCAACTGCTTTCGCTGCAAACCGAATCCGGTGACACGGAATATGTGTTTGTGAATCGGAAGACCGGCCAACCGAGAACCGATGTTAAGCGAGGTTTTCGTTCGGCATGTCGAGATGCAGGTCTCGAAGACTTTCGTTTTCACGACCTGCGGCACACGGCAGCAACCAGGTTAGGGGATGCTGGAGTTGACACGCGAAGGATCATGGCGATATTGGGCCATAGATGTATGCAAACATCGGCGCGTTATACACACGCGACTGATGATGGATTACGTCGAGCAATTGAAACCCTTGCGCAGAGACAAAAGCAGACCGACGCAAAAGTCCCCACAGTAAGAGAACAGCGGCCACTGCTGGCCGCTGTAAACTACTGATTTAATTGGTAGCGGGGGGCGGGATCGAACCGCCGACCTTGGGGTTATGAAGACTAAATCAGCCGCTGCATACAACGCTTCCAAACGAAAAACCAGCATTTTCCGCGGAAAAACAGTCGTTTGAGCAGAATATAAAGCACGGGAGCGCATATAGCGCATGGAAGATTACAGCAAGTTTACAACAGAAATCTGGAACTTAAACTACGTTTCAGAAACTGACTTAAGGGACGTTTGCAGGCGTAGAGCACGGTGTCCTCGTTTCGCAACATCGCAACAGCCATGCCCTTTTGAAATTGGCAACGGATTTTAAGTCCGTTGGAGACGGCATCACCTAGTCTTACCAAACGATACGAACCAGTATTTACGCGCCTAGCGGTTGTCAAGGTATCGCTTCGTCTGGCTTCGTATCAACACGTACCGCCACCATCTTAGCCCCATCTTGTCCGTTCGTGAGAGGAGTCAGCACGCAGTTCTGGAGACATCACAGTGTTGAAGATACATTCGGCCCAGTACGCTTTGGTGGTTCAATTGCGAACTAGGTCTAACTCACTTCCGCCGTCCAACCGGCATAACAAGGACATTCACCTCGCCTGACTGACCGTCAGTGACAACCATATAGGTATCGGTGTTCATGAACCGTAACTTGTTGCCTTCCGTCGCCTTTGTGTCGTTGCCCTTTCAATTCTTGTGCAAGGCTTGACTATCACACCATTACTGCGTCGAATAGGAGAACTATAGGAGCAGCCGATCAACGCCAAGCGACTATTGGGACGGGTAACTGAATAGGATAATTTCATGCTCAGGAATCAAGAACCGAAAAATGAAAATCTAATTTGCACGGCTATGATCATCTCCAATCGATTTTTGCGCGCGCTTCTCCTGCTCATGTTAGCGCTCACCGTGATCCACGTACCCAGCAAGATCTACGGCCAAAGTCCGCGCACTGGAACTTCGAAACATCCAATCGTCGACAGCAGGATGACCGAGGGGGAAGCCTTCGACGGTTTGGATCTTAAGTGCCCGCCCGACATTCGCAAGAGACAGAGGGTCGTCAAGCTTAAGTACTACTCTTCTGACGGAAAGATTCATCAGGGCCAGTTGGTTATTGATACCGAGTTGAAAAATGACATCAAGAAGGTGTTCGCTCTCGCTTTGAAGGCACGCTTTCCGATCTATTCAGTTATTCCAATTTCAGATAAACGCTTTCGGAAAGACGGTCGGTGGGATGACGAGCTTTCCATGGAAGCCAATAACACGTCTGCGTTCAACTACCGGGAAATAACCGGCGGCGGCCGTCTATCGAACCACGCATACGGCAGAGCGATCGACATAAACACTTTGCAGAATCCTTACATTAAGGACGGTATCGTTCTCCCGCATGGCGCGAAATATGATCCCGGCATCGCCGGCACGTTCACCTCAGATCATCCGATTGTGCGAGCCTTCCTTCAGCTTGGTTGGGATTGGGGTGGCAACTGGACTTCGCCAAAGGATTATCAGCATTTTGAAAGACCGCTGAAGAAAAAGTGAGGCTTTAGGTACGCTTGGTCTCCTTACATACGTACCTGAAGGATTTCAGGAGTAACGCTTTCAGAAACTCCTCCCAAAACCTCATGACGGCGACGATTAGGATTAGGTAAACGATCAGCGAAAGCGTCACCACGCCGAAATAGAAGAAGCCACTCTTCGCAATGTCGACTCCGAGGATCGCCGCGACCGATGGTCTTAGGATCGCAGGCATGCCAAATATGATCAGAGTCGGCGCCACAAAGCCCAGGGTTATGATCGGGCCAAGCCTAAGAACTAATCTCAGTATCGACGGGCTTTTCATTTGTATCTTGAAAGATGACCCGGAGCGGATTCAATAACCGACTCGAAGTCCGACCATCTTCTTTTTGAACAATCCGGACTCCGCGACTCTCAATCTCTCGCTCGTGAAACGGGTGACAGAGATTCAGAACCGGAAGCGATAACGACCGGGTGATAGACTCAATGTTGGCACCCGCTTGCTACCGCGACCGCTCTCACTCACTACTGGCCACCCGTTTCATGGTTGTGGGGTTGGTTTCGCTTGCGGTTCCGGCTCGCGTTTCAATGTAGGCGGAGCCGGTTTGGTGCTGTCCGGCTTCGTCGTACCATCCGGCGTGGTTGTCGAATCATTCGGAGTCGGTTGTCTGCGCTTCAACGTGGGACGCCCCGGCGTTCCGTCGTCGGCTCCGCCAATCGCTCCAGTGGCTGTCGCGCGCGCATTTGACAGTCGCAGCAGACGCGCCTTGACACGTTGAAATTCGGAAGAGCTGATGACGTATTCCTCGCGCTCGGGGAAGCGAGCCGCCAAAGCCAGTGATGCAGCTCGTCGATCCGCCGGCGCTGGATGATCCTTAAATAGCTTTGACATCGTGCCCGGCTTCTTCTTCTCCTTACCCTCGAGTTTCTCAAACATGGTTGCCATGGCAGTTGGATCGTAACCTGCCGCATATAGATATTCAGTGCCAAGCTTGTCGGCTTCGGATTCGGCATTACGGCTGAACTTCAGGAAGGCTATTCCTTCGAAGAAGCCGCCGCCGTTATAAAGAACGTTACTTAGAATTGGGCCGCCGAGAAGAATTCCAGCGAGCATCCCGTACTGCATGAGATTGGCTTTGGTTTGATTCTCGACTGCGTGCCGCGCAATGACGTGGCTGATTTCGTGGGCCATGACGCCGGCAAGTTCAGCTTCATTGTCGGCCGCTAATATCAAACCTTTATTGACGTAAAAAAAGCCGCCCGGCAACGCGAAGGCATTGACCTCATCCGAGTCAATCACTTTGACGGTAAAGGGAATCTTGGCGTCGGAATGAAGGACCAGGTTCTGCGCCACGCGATTGACGTACTCAGTTATGATTGGGTCATCGATGAACTTCGCCTGCTTATCAACTTCAGCAGCCAGTTGCCGGCCCATCGCCACTTCCTTCTCTACTGACATGCTCATCTTGGCGATAAGGCCTTTATTGATTTTTCGCTTACCGATCAGCGATGGATCTTCATCTTCCGAGAGCGGCTTTGTGTTCGTCTTGCTGGGAATTGTCGTCGGCTTGATCGACGACGCTGGAGTTTGGCTTTGCTGCTGAGTCTGGGGTGACTTTGAATCTTGTGGCTGCTGTGCTGCTACCGCGCCAGTAATGCCGAAAAACAGAACGAAAATAAGAGCGAACGAGATGACTGAACGGGAATTGCGGCTAGGCATGTTAAGACTCCCCTTGGGTATGAGCGAGATGCACAATTCTGGGGACTCTTGATCCTAACTTGAAGCGTGGAGCGTGAACACCGATTTTCAATGGAACGTCGGAGACAGAAGCTGAGTGGTGGTAATGGGAGGGTAGGTTGCCAGGCCATAAACCCGGAGTCCGACGAAAGACACGGAGGAACTACGTGCAGTCGTCAGGGCAAACCGGACACGCTCGGCAAAGTCTACGATTAAGAAAATGAGACCCGGCGATGAGCAAGGCTCCAAAAACCACAAATGTATTTCAGCACGGAGTGTGTTTTCAAAACTGACACGAGCGATGAAGATTAGTACCAGACCTGTCATGAACAGGAAGAGTGGTCTGGTCCTTTTGTGCTTCCCAAGGTAGGCAGGAAGCAAACTCGACAGCCCTACAATTAGGGAGATGGAGATGAGAGCCCATTCCGTGCGCTGGTCTACGAACACGCCGAGTCCAAACAATGGCAGCAACCCAATGATGAAGGGCATCACCGCGCAGTGCACTGCGCAGACACAAGACGCGAGCATTCCTATGCGGTCAAGTGCATTGTTGTTTGCGAAGGATATGTTTATTAACAAGGGCCGCTCTCCTGTATTCACAACTAAGGCGGCGACCGGCACTCGAAGCAATCGCTCGGAGCAATCAATTTTTCTGGTTGCTCCCAGCCTGAGCAATCTTTCCAAGTAATGGTCGCCGCCGGTTCAGAGAAGCGGCAAGCCTACTTTAGTTTTGAGATCCATTTCGATTGCTTTTCAACAAACGGCAATTCTTTCAAGGTGAGCAGTCGCCCTTGTGGCCCCGCTGGCAGCCACAAGGATGCCAGCGCTCTCTAACTCGCCGAAGAACTGCCCCTGCGCAATATCAATTTAGCTGCTTCGAGCAACCATTCGTTTGCCCTGGTCGACCGTTCATTAGAAAAAGCTGCCTGAATCGGCGTGTAAGCTATAGCATGTGATTCCATAAAGAAGGTGAGTGTCCTGCGAATTGCAATGGAGCCTCATGCGGCTTACATTCATCTTTAAGGATCTAGGGTTAGACCACGCCACACTATATGAATGCCATCAATTTCGCCGGTTTGATTAACCTGCTGGGCTATGCGATGGGCATAGCACTGTACGCGATGTTGCTGGCAATTGTGTTGAGGCATCCGAATCAGGTCGCTAGCGCGTCAGACTTATCTCGCACTGGGAAACAATCAGGGCCGTCAGTGAACGGGCTCATGCTGGCCACGGCGATTCTCGGACTTCTCTGGAATGTTGGCGCGCTGGCAACCTACGGAATGCGGGGATTTGGTTTTGCGAATACCTCTCCCACACTTTCCGCGATCTCCTTAACGGCCCTTGGCTTCCTGCCCGCCGTCGTAGTGCAGTCAGTGCTGCTTAATAGACTTGGTCAAACGAACGGCAAGATATCGCGGGCGATCTCTCCATCGCGGCCTACGCACTGAGCGCGATCGCCGGCGCTTTGCATTTCTATGACGCTCTCGTGATAGGAACGAGCCCTTCTCTATGGGCTCTAAGGTTATTGACCTTCGGGTACATTGTGTTACTCGTGGCCTTGTTTCTTTCAACCCGACGCCAAGAAGGCTGGAAGAAGGCGATCTGGGCGAGCGCACTGGCAGTCTTCGCGGTATCGGCGCTGCACCTCGGACATCATCGCGGCGGAGGCGCAGACACATGGTACACGGAATTGAGCGGACACCACGCCTCGCTGCCACTCGCGCTGGCGATTCTCTACGAGGATTATCGCTTTGCTTTTGCCGACCTCTTTTTGAAGCGTGCGCTGGCCCTGCTCACCTTAGTAGCAGTGGCGTTTGGTTTATATCTTGGCGTCGCTTCTCCACTGCTGGCCGGTCACGGTGGGAGTGAGTCCCGCTCGGTGGGCCTAGTTGTTGGTCTTTGGGTAATAACGGCTCTGCTCTATCCCGGTTTGCGCAGGGCAGCGACCTGGTTTGTCGACGGTGTAGTCCTTCGTCGAGCTGATTACGGCAAGTTGCGAACTGATATAGCCCAACTCCTAACCCAAAATGAAGCGTCGCACGATGTTTTGGAAGGGGTTTGTCGGATACTGGCGCCAGCGCTCTCGGCGCAAGAAATCACTTGGTCGGAACTCGATCCTACGAATGACGCAGACTTGCAGCACGCACCAACCGCACTCAAGAGCGATCTCCTCGAAGTGAGCGCGGGTGAAGTTCCCGGCATTAGGCTTATTGCTCAGGACGGGCCGCTCGCAGAGCCCTTAGGCGATGATTATGTGACGTTGCTGGAAGGCTCAGGGAGTAAGAGTGCGCTGGTCTTCGTGCCGACCGCCGAACCGCCATACTACCAGTTCAATATTGGCAAGCTTACCGGCGGGCGTCGTCTTCTTTCGGATGATATCGCGATGCTCTGTTCGGTGGCCGTTTCAGTAGCGCGCCGTGTTGACGCACTGCGCGTCACGCACGAAAGGTGCGAGCAGAACCTGCGCGAGCAGGAAATCCACAAGCTGGCGACTGAAGCACAACTGCGCGCATTGCGGGCGCAGGTCAACCCGCATTTTCTGTTCAACGCGCTAACCACAATCGGCTACCTGGTCCAGACTGCGCCCGACCGTGCGCTAGAGACTCTGATGAAACTCACGAGTCTGCTGCGCGGTGTGCTGCGCACGGAAGGCGAACTCGTTACCCTAGGGGAAGAGCTGAAACTTATTGGCTCGTATCTGGACATCGAGAGCGCGCGTTTCGAGGAGCGGTTGCGGGTCTCCATCGACGTGCCCGAAGAATTGCTTTCCAAGCGTTTGCCTTCGCTGCTCGTCCAACCGTTGGTTGAAAACGCAATCAAACACGGCATTACGCCCTCACGTTTTGGCGGCGAGGTAAGTATTTGTGCTCGACTCGAGAAATCATTCGCTGATCAGGATCCGAATGGCGAGTTGCTGAGCATTAGCGTCATAGACACGGGCATTGGCGCCAGTGAGATCGAAATGGCCCGAGGCCGCAAGCGTGGCGTAGGCTTGAGTAACATTGAAGAGCGATTGCGGTTCTACGGAGGGCAATCAGCTTCGCTGCGGATCAAGAGCACACTTGGCGCAGGAACCGTAGTTGAGATCAGGATGCCGACCAAATGCATAGAGAGCCTGCCCAATGCCGGAGCGCCGCTGTCAAGCAGACTGGAGAAGAAGGCTTGACCGCGAAACTAAGAGTTGTAATTGCCGATGACGAGCGCCCGGCACGTTCGTTCCTGGCGGCGATGTTGCGAAACTTTGAAGACGTTGAGATAGTCGGCGAAGCCACCAACGGCGCCGAGGCCGTCGAGATGATCGAGCGTGAAAAGCCGGATCTGGCGCTATTGGATTTGCAGATGCCGGAAGTAGACGGTCTGGGAGTGGTCCGACTGCTCCGTAAGAACGCGACACCTCTGGTCGGATTTGTGACGGCGTACGATGAGTATGCGGTAAGCGCCTTCGAACTGAATGCGGTTGATTACCTGCTGAAGCCGGTAGACAGCGGGCGCCTGCGCGAAACCTTAAACCGCGCTTACGAACGACTCGAGCGGGACGACTTTCGTTCTACCGAAGTCTCGAATCTGCGGGCCGCAACCGAAGCCTATGAAACTGCGACTCGTCCACTCTATATAGAGCGCATTCCGGTACGCCAGCGCAACGAAATAATCCTCCTGCCGGTGCGTCAAATCGCCTCGGTGGTCGCCGATGGCGAGCTTCTGGAAATCACGACTGCAGAAAGTGACCGCTACTCGATTAACTATCGTTTGAAGGAGCTTGAGGCTCGGCTCGATCCGGATCTGTTTGTCAGGCTGGCGCGCGGCACGTTGGTCAACATCGAAATGATTGCCCGAGTAAGCCCGATGCCTGGCGGCACCTTTGTAGTCTTGCTCAAGAACAATCAGCAGCTGCAAGCCAGCCGTTTGCAGTCGCGGATTTTGCGCGAAAACCTGCTTCGCCTTTAAGAAAATCACATCCTTTATTATT
The DNA here is from genome assembly GCA_035601635.1 of Pyrinomonadaceae bacterium. GTDB lineage: Bacteria > Acidobacteriota > Blastocatellia > Pyrinomonadales > Pyrinomonadaceae > UBA11740. The sequence goes on along the minus strand of DATNNY010000126.1, from coordinate 38,979 downwards.
GAAGATCGGGAGAAACAACTTATGAGATCACGGCGCCTCCTTTGCTTATCGGTTACGACCCTGGCCTTTCTATTAGCGCTCACGCTATTTCAGCCAACCGTATCAATGGCTCAACGGAGGCAGCAACAAAGTTCGCGAGAGCTTCCCGCGCCCCGCTATATACCCAGCCATGATTTTGACACGCAGAACATCAAGCTCGATCTCCGTTTCGACTGGGAACACGAACAAGCATTGGGCACAGAGACAATTACTCTAGCGCCGCTCATCGCCAATCTCAGGATTGTTGAGTTGGACGCGGCGAACATGACCTTCACCTCGATCAAACTCGCTTCCGGAGCGCCGCTTAAATTTGAGGCGAACACTCAGCAGGAAAAGCTACGCATCAACCTCGATCGCGCGTATCAACCAAACGTTCAATTGAACATCGTCATTGATTACCACACAAATGGAGTTACCACCGCGCGGGGTATTGCCGGGTTCGGAAGAGGGCTTACCTTCATCAAGCCGAATCAGGATGATTCAACACGACCGCGCCAGATATGGTCGCAAGGCGAGACGGAGTACAACCACTATTGGTTCCCCTGCTACGATCATCCTAACGATTTCACCACTACTGAAATCATCGCGACTGTAGAAAAGCCGATGATGGTTATCTCCAACGGAAAACTATTAAGCACGAAAGATAATAAGGACAACACTCGCACCTTTGATTGGAAGATCGATCAGCCGCATGCAACCTATTTAACCTCAATAGTGGTCGGCGAGTATGCGGGTGTGGAAGGAAACTACGCGGGCATTCCCGTCATCTCGTACGTCTATCCGTCTGAGCTGACTGAAGGTCGCGCTACCACTTCCCGTTTGCCCGAGATGGTCAAGTTCTTTTCGGAAAAGACCGGCGTGAAATACCCTTATGCCAAATATTCACAGACGATGACGCGCGACTTTGGCGGTGGCATGGAGAACATCTCGGCTACGACACAAACCGATAACATGATCCATGATGCGCGCGCTGAACTCGATCAGACGAGCGATAGTCTGGAATCTCATGAGTTGGCCCACCAATGGTTCGGTGATTACGTAACGTGCCGTTCGTGGGCAGACATTTGGCTCAATGAAAGCTTCGCCACTTACTTTCAGGCGATGTGGGATGAACACAGTCTGGGCCGCGATGATTTTCTTTATCGCGACGTGAAGTCGAATCAAGACACTTATTACCGCGACTGGGCTCGCGGTGCTCGTCGTCCTATTGTGACCGAGAACTATGCCAACCCCGACGCTGTCTTCGATAACTATGCTTACCCGCGCGGTGGCGCCGTGCTCCACATGCTGAGGAAGACTTTGGGTGAAGATAATTGGTGGCGAGCCATCAATCATTACCTCACTAAGTACGCTCATCAGCCGGTATCTACAGAACAGTTCCGGATTGCGATCGAAGAGGCGACAGGCCAGTCGATGGATTGGTTCTTTGATGAATGGCTCTACAAAATGGGCCACCCTATTTTCCACGTTACTCAGGCTTACGATCCGGGCACGAAAACGCTAACGCTCAAAGTAAGGCAGGAGCAAAAACCTGACGCGGCGTACGCGTACCCGCAGGCGACCTTCTTCCAAACCCCGGTGGAAATCGAAATCGGCACTGTCAGCGGTGCGCGCATCGAGCGCGTGATGGTTGAGCCAAAAGAGGAGCAATCATTTAGTTTCCAGGCGGAGACCGAACCTAAGCTTGTCAACTTTGATTATGGAGACACGCTCATTAAAGAGCTGCAGTTCGAAAAGTCTACCGACGCGCTTGTCTACCAATTGACTAGCGATGAGGACGTGATGGGCCGCATGTGGGCTCTGAATCAGCTCTCACTGAAACGACAAGCCGTAAACATTGCAGCTACCGAAAAGGAGACGATCGCAAAGGCGATCTCAACCTCTCTGACCCAGGACAAGTTTTGGGGAATGAGGTTCGAAGATGCCGCAGCTTTGCAGGATGCAACCGGTGACGCGGTAAAGTCAGCCCTACTTGCAGCCGCAAAGGACAAGAATCCGCGTGTACGGGCACGGGCGATCCAATCGCTGAGGGCGCGTAAAGACCCGGCGCTGGTGGCTGTGTATCAGGAAGCACTCGGCGATGAAAGCTATGGTGTTATCCGCGCGGCCGCCGAGGCCCTTGGCCAAACAAAGGACCAGACAGGCTATGACGCGCTCGTGAAACTGGTTGACACTTCTTCCTGGCGTGACAACATTAGAGTTTCTGGTCTAAGCGGATTGGCTGCGCTTGGCGATAAGCGTTCGCTCGACATCGCATTCAAGTATTCAGCCAGCGGCAACTCTGCTCAAGAGCGGGCAGTGGCCATAACGCTGCTGGGTGCTGTGGGCAAGGACGATCCTCGTGTCTTCCCGATCGTATCGGAAGCTCTTTTGAAATCTACTTCGCCGTTCAATGCCGCTCTTTTCGGGGCATCCGGGCGCGCTCTGGTTGCACTCGGCGACCAGCGTGGCCTGGAAGTCTTCGAGCAGGCCAGCAAGAGGGTCAGTTCTCCTCGGGCCATCCCTCTTATGCAACAGTTAGAACAACAGCTGAAGCAGAAAGCGCAACCGGCGGTAATCACCAAGACTCCAGGTGAGTGAAGCAAGGGCGAAGAAGGCGCAACCAAGCATGACGTTAAGGAAGAGACTGACCATCTCCCTGGCGCTTGCGTGCCTGGTTCCGCTTACCGCGTTCGCACAGCAAGTGGTAAGAGTCAGTAACGCTGACGCAATCAATCCAGCCGAAGTTTCGATCGCAATCAATCCAAAGAATCCCGACAACATCGTTGCGACTTCATTTCAGACTGGGCGGCCTCCGCGACCGCGCGCCGGCAGTTACAACTACGTTTCGATGGATAGCGGAAAGAACTGGAAGACCATTCCAGTTGAAGACCCCAAGGCTCTGATGCAGGGCGACGACGCTGTTTACTTTAGCAACGACGGCACGGTTTATCACACTCATCTTTCTTTTGTCGGTATTCGCGTGGCCAGACCGCCCCGCGCCGAGAGCGGCATCCTGATTGAGGCATCAAGGGACGGAGGCTTAACTTGGAACCAGTCCGTTCCAGTAATCAATCATATCAACTCCGTGATTCCGTTTGAAGACAAACCCGGCATCGTTGTCGATAACGCAGCCGGGTCAAAGTACAAAGGCAATGTTTACCTTGCCTGGACTCGCTTTGATATCTACGGCAGCGCCGATCCCGAATGCCACTCTCAGATCTATTTCTCGCGCTCGACAGATGGCGGCAAGACTTTCTCAATGCCGTTTCGAATTTCAAATGCCGGAGGCGATTGCCGCGACAGTGACAATACCGTCGAAGGGGCCGTGCCTGCGGTCGGGCCAAAGGGCGAGGTTTACGTAGTCTGGGTGGGACCACTCGGTCTTGTCTTTATAAAATCGCTTGATGGTGGTCTAACATTCGGCAAAGACAAAGTGATTGGAACGATGCCGGGTGGCTGGGACTTTTCAGTTGCAGGTCTCGATCGTGCGAACGGAATGCCGGTGACTGGGGTTGATTTGAGCAACGGCCCGAACCAGGGAACGCTCTACATTAACTGGATCGACGCCCGCAACGGCGACCCGGATGTTTTCATTGCGTCGTCGCACGATGGTGGCGAAACATGGTCCGAGCCTGTTCGCGTTAATGACGATCCCTTGAAGAATGGCAAGGTGCAGTTCTTCACCTGGATGTCCGTGGATCCAATCGACGGTTCGGTAAACACAGTCTTTTATGACCGCCGCGATACTGAGGGCGCCCTGACCAAACTCACTTTGGCGCGCAGCGTTGACGGCGGACGTTCATTCGTAAATTACAAGATCGATGTGCCGCCATTTGCCTGCGATCCGAAAGTTTTCTTCGGAGACTATAGCGGAGTCTCCGCTTATAATGGGCGCGTGGTTCCAATCTTCATGCACTTTGGTGTGGACAAGAAGCTTGTTGTTTCAGTCGCACTCTTTCACTTCAAACCGGGAGCACAAGAACGTATCGATTGAGCCCGCTTTATGACAGTCGATAGCCCTTCTTCTTCCGAGTGACTTTTGACTACTCGAAGAGGTCTTGCTAGAAGCTCACGTATAGGTATGACTAGCAAAATGCTCAATCGGCCGATCATGAGTGAACGCCTGCTCCGGGTGTTCGCGCTTTTCTTTTTGCTTTTCACTTGCGTCAATATTGCTTGTCCACCACCCTGTTCCGAGGCCGCAGAGATTGTGTCTGCAGGCAGTAATGCCTCGGCCGCTGCTATGCAGAGTCGTACAACGGCAGTTTCGGAGGTTGCCAGCGCAACAACTGACTGCCTTTCAAGTCGCCCATCCGAAAACAAGTGTCGGGACGAGGATTGCTGTTTTGGTTGTGCGCACCTGCTGCCGCCAATTGCACTTACCGACATCATTGTTCTCGATGTGACGTCATCATCAGGCATTAGGACCGATCGACAAGTCACCGACCCTTCGCTTGAGAGCCCATATCACCCTCCCCGATCCATCTAGCCTTTCAATACGCGACTTAAGAAGTCTCACAAGAATAAGCTCGTGTGAACCCAAAGGAGCTGCCATGCCGCTCTGATGTGTTCAGACGATTCTCTCTCTGGAAAGGCAATGAAAAATGTTGTTTGATCTTGAATCCAGGATTGCGCTCTTGGTATTGCTAATCTTCTGCTGTGTCGCTGGCCGACCGGCTTATGCGCAACAGCAATCGCTGGAGCAGCGCCAACCTTTGGAGTTGGTTTATGCCGATTCGATAGTTCCGCAAGACCGCCATGAAGCGATGTTCACAACCGGAGCATGGTATTTTCAGCGCGGTCACTTGCGCAGCTCAATGCTCACCCAGAAGGTAGAATGGGGAATATCAGATCGGCTGCAAGTTTCAACCCTGGTCCAATTGGTTGACAGCTCCAACATACTCGGTCCAAGGACCACAGGGATGGGTGATTTTGAAGTCGGGCGCGCTACACATGGGACGAGGTGGGCTCTGAATTCGCGCATCTAGCCGTAGCGTTAGACGTTGGTTTTCCAACCGGCAATCCTCGACGCGGACTTGGAGAAGGAGCGTACACTGTTTCGCCTTCCATACTGATTTCGCGCGAACTCCGGCAGGGCAAGTACCAATTATTCTCGACCACAGGTATAGAGTTCGTCGCAAAGCATCGCCGACTCGATCCTACGCAGGAGGTTTCGGGCAACTCGATGTTTTCGAATAGTGGCTTGTCGGTTCGAGTTGGACGCGGATGGGCAGTCGGTGAGATATCCTTCAATAGAAGTCTCACGAGTAGGGGCAATGAGGCTCGAGTATCTCTCACTCCGTCATATGTTTGGCGGCTGGCGAGACGAAGGGAACTGTTATTCGGAGTTCCATTTGGCGTTAATCCCTCAACGAACCGCGTCGGGGCAGTCATAAAGTTCACTTTTGAATTAGGTGGTAAGCCTGAATGAAATAATCGCGACCGTGTCACCGGACACCCGCTTCATTGATTGTCAGCGTTCCCTTGGTCGAGTCGAGTGTGGCGGCGACACCTAATGGCAGGGTGAGTTGGTCATCGGTATGGCCGATTGTCAAACCATAAAGCACCGGCACCTTCAGATTGCCGAGGATGTTGTCGAGCACTTCACCTAAACCGTAGGGGATTGTCGAAGATGGTTTGTAGTCTTTCGGTTTGCAATCCTGGCATTCGCCAAAGATCACTCCAGCGACACCCTCGAACTTTCCGGCCAGCCGCAGGTGAGTCAACATCCGATCGATGCTGTAAGGCTCCTCGTCAACATCTTCGAGAAATAGAACCTTGCCCCTCGTCTCGATTTCGTATGGCGTTCCCATCGTGTTTGAGATGAGCGTTAGATTACCGCCGATTAATGAACCGGTAGCGATTCCGGATCGGATTGTGCGCAACGGGTGACTCGGACGTAGTTCGTTGCTCTCGGGTGGGTTCGTGAGGGCACCGATGGGCTGGCTATAAAACAGCGCTTTGCGAAAATACTTCTGGGTGTAGTCCGTAAACCGAGATAGTGCGATGGGACCGTGAAAGGTTACCAGCTTCGCATGTTTGTTGATTGCGAGATGCATTGCCGTGATATCGCTGTAACCGAGAAAGATTTTCGGATTGCGTTGGATCAGGTCATAGTCAATGCGATCCAGGATGTGCATCGAGCCGTAACCCCCGCGAATTGCACAGACCGCATCGACGTCCGTATCGCGAAACATCGAATGAAGATCATCGAGACGCTCTTCAATCGAAATTCGGTAGTCACCCATCCGCTTCCCGGCGTTCTTTCCAATCTTCATCTGTAAGCCGAAGTACTTGATCGTATGCTCGGCGAGCGCGATCCGATCGGGATCCGGAACGTAAGTGGCAGGAGTAATCAGCCCCACGGTATCGCCCGCTTTCAAAGCCCTGGGGCGAATCAATCCATCGGCGACAAAGGGTCTAGCGGTGATTAAGTCCCTTGTCATCAAAGGAAGCGCGAGGGCGGCGCCAACGCTGTGCAAGAAGTTCCTGCGTTTCATGCTCACTTTGTTCCTGGTCGAGGCATCAGCAGTATACAGAGCAAACACACAATCGGTCAGTCGTTCTTGCTCTTCTGGTTAAGAGTCAAAACGATCTCGCACCGATGATTAGCGGCATTCACTTTCTTTGCTTGGGTTTTCGCTTCTTTGCCTCTTGATTCCGTCCTGCGCTGTCCAAGCGCTTCAGGACCCCGCCAGCTAATGAATGACCAGGGCTACGAAAATGAGAAGACCAACCGCGAATCAAGGAACGTTCTCCAATCCATGTTCGCCATGCTCATGAAGGAGAACGATAACTTGTCATCTGCTTGCTCGCCGCATGCACGGCTCCAGGAAGATCCACGAGGTAAGTCTCGTCGAGCCTATTTTCTTTTTTTTGCGGGAACAATAGGTCGCTTGCCAGATGGCAACACTCAATATTCAGCAGACTGTTTCAGATGGGACACGAACGGCGAAAGCGGAAGGTGAACGGCAAGGACCCAACAGTTGGTCGGAGCAGCAGACAAGCCTCAGCCTAGTAGAAGCGCTGAAGTTGAGCTGCCGGTGAGGGAAGCGAGGTCCACTCATTGCTTGGTTCGAGCCGTTCACCAGCAATTTCACGCTGTCCATTAAATTTGAAGTGCCGCAAAGAGCCTCTGGCCGCTGGGATTCTGTGTTTTCTCTAAGCAATATTGGCAATCCATACAAACCGGGAGATAAGGCATGTCATCGAAAGTAGGCTTGCAGAATAGTCTTGATCCTCATCATGTGCGGTCTTTCCGCCGTATCAGTTTTGGCCCAGGGCTTAACCTCAGGGACAGTAACGAGCGTCGTTGTGGATCCGAACAAGGCGGTTGTTCCGAACGCAACGGTCACCCTTGAAAATGCCGTGACGGGCTATAACCGATCCATGAACACAGGCGCGGACGGGTCTTTTCGTTTCGATAACGTGCCGTTCAATAACTATGTATACAGCGCAGCCGCAACAGGCTTTTCCGGAATTCGCGGCGGCATAAATTATACGTACCTCAGTTCCGATCACGTTGACGATTCCGCTTACATTGGGAACCGCGACGGCCTCAGTCACGGTCACATCGGACGGAAGCGACCTGCTGGAGAATGTTCCTTCAGCCCACATCGATGTTTGACAAGGGTCTCATCAACTGATTGCCGGCAGGAGATCCCGGCAGTGGATTGAGTACGGTGGTGACACTAACAGCACCGGGGGTCGCGGCGGACTCGAACGGTGGATTTCATCCCGAGGGTGATCACTTTCAAAGTCAAATCGTGCTCGACGGCCAGCCAGTCACTGAATTACCAGACTCGTTTTGTTGCCATACTCTGCGGCTGCGGCGCCGGTAACAATCTCCACCGATTCAATGGCATTAACCGGAATCTGTGTAGAAAAGATTTTGCTCTGCTGGTCTAATTCCACAACGCGTTCGGGTCTGAACAAGACGAAACCCACCGGATCGTTGCCAGTCTGGCGGCGCTCGGTAGTGTAGCCTTGGCATCCAGTTGCTGCTACCTCGTGGAGCAGAAGTATAGACCCTAGAGTCGAGTCCAGAGTCAAGTCGGTTTCTTCGGCATTACTCAAATTGAAAGGAAATGAGGAAAAAGACCCTCTACGGCGAGGCCGTGGCTACGCGCTCTCACCCGCACTCCGTCAATAAGAGTATCCTGACTAATCATGGATTCTTGGGCGGTGCGCGCCCGGAGCTGAATTGAAGTAGGCTCCGGATCGCTCTACGATTAAGACGAGAGCCCAATTCTCTGGATACAGGACTGATGCGCACAACCCTCGCGAGTTACCTCGACGATTTTCTGTCACGCGATGATGAGACTGCGTTCGCGCACAGGCACGGACTAAGAGTCAAGCGTTGGTCATACAGTCAGAGTGCAAAAACCGCATTCCAGCTTGCCCGGGAACTGGAAGCACGAAGGATCGCAAAAGGCGATCGCGTTTTGCTTTGGGCCAGGAACAGTCCCGAGTGGGTTTCAGCCTTCTTTGGATGCCTGCTTCGCGGGGCGATCGTCGTGCCTCTTGATCTTCAGAGTGAGCCTGGATTCGTTAAGCGAGTTCAAGAGCAGGTTGAAGCAAAGCTTGCGCTCTGTGACACGGCAACTTCTGCCCTGGTCGCAAAACCTCTGCCGGTGATCGATCTCAATGAACTAAGCTCGCAGATCGCGCATCATTCATCAAAACCCTATTCCACAACTGACATTGGCTATGACGATACCGTCGAGATCGTCTTTACCTCCGGAACGACGGCTGAGCCTAAAGGCGTTCGTATTACTCATCGTAATCTTTTGGCGAATCTGACGCCGCTCGAGCAGGAAATTAAACGCTATCTGAAATGGGAGCGCCTGTTTCACCCCGTTCGTTTTCTCAATCTATTGCCGCTAAGCCATGTCTTCGGACAATTCATGGGCATCTTTGTGCCGCAATTGCTCGGTGGCGAGGTTTTCTTTCAAGAGTCTCTGAGCCCATCACAGATCATGGAAACGGTCAGACGCGAGCGCATCTCCGTAGTCATCGCTGTCCCGCGCATTCTCGATGCGCTGCGAGAGAAAATCGAGAGTGACTATGACACGCGCGGAAAACTGTCAGGACTTCGCAGCGCGATTGCCTCCTCGGCGGGCCGAAATTTTCTGCGACGCTGGTGGACGTTTCGCACGATTCATAGCATGTTCGGTTGGAAGTTTTGGGCCTTCGTCTCAGGCGGCGCGGCGCTCAATCCTGATACCGAGGAGTTCTGGCAGCGCCTCGGATTCGCCGTGATTCAGGGCTACGGCATGACCGAGACGGCGGCGCTCGTCAGCGTTAACCACCCGTTCAAGCAGGGGCGCGGCTCCATCGGCAAAGTACTGCGTGGTCAGGAAGTGAAACTGGCGGAGGACGGAGAGATTCTGGTGCGCGGGGAGAACGTTTCGTCTGGATATTGGAAGGAAGAAGGGCAATCGAGAGCAGCAACGAACGGCTGGTTTCCCACGGGTGATGTGGGCGAGATCGGCGAGGAAGGCAGACTCTATTTCAAGGGTCGAAAAAAAGAGATCATTGTCACCTCAGCCGGCGTGAATATTTACCCGGCAGACATTGAACGCGTGCTGGGCCGGCAAGCTGAGATAAAAGCGGGTGTGGTCATAGAATTCGAAGGCCCCCACGGACCGGAGGCGCTCGCTGTTTTGATACTGCGCGATATCCGCGCGAAAGCGGAAGCTGCGATCAGCCGAGTTAATGAATTACTGGCGCCCCACCAGCAACTCCGTCGCTGGTTTATTTGGCCAGGCGAAGATTTTCCGCGTACTGCAACGCAAAAAGTCCGCAAGCAAGTTGTCGGAGAAGTCGTGAGAGCTGAGTTAGCGCGAGCGGCTCAGATCTCCGACCCTGCGATTGCTTCTGCAGTCGGTCACTCGAATGACCTCGTTGAGATCATCGCGCGCATCAGCAAAGACGTATCAGCAACACTTGATCCATCTGCCAAGCTCGGAGCGGATCTAAAACTTGATTCGCTCGGCCGCGTCGAGTTGTTGAGTGCGCTCGAGGATCGCTATCAATTAGAGATCGATGAAGCTGCTTTCCACGACGCAACCACACTAGCCGAGGTTGAGAAGATAATTCGCAACCGCAGCCATGAAGAGGCTGCGCCATATCCATATCCAAAATGGCAACAGCGTTGGCCTTTGAATTGGCTGCGAATTGTTCTGCTTTACCTGATTGTCCTGCCGGCCACGCGCGTCATGGGTTGGCCCGGAATCAGGGGAAAGAAACACTTGCGCAACGTTCGGGGGCCGTTAGTGTTCATCTGCAACCACGTAACCATGGCGGATCACGCGTTCGTCCTGTTGGCGCTTCCGCGAAGATTCCGAACCAGAATGGCCATCGCCATGGACGGAGAGCAGCTGCGAGAATGGCGTCATCCCGCGGCAGGCACGCGAGCGTTAACTCGCCTGCTCCTTCTTCTTAAATATGTTTCCGTCGTTTTCTTCTTCAATGTCTTTGCGATGCCGCAAAAGAGTGGCTTTCGGCGGAGCTTCATGTTTGCTGGTGAAGCGATGGACCATGGATTTAATCTTATGGTATTTCCGGAAGGGCAACGGACAAAGCATGGAGCGCTGAATCCTTTCATGCCTGGCACGGGCTTGTTAATTCAGAAACTGGATGCGCCTGTGGTTCCGATGCGAATTAACGGATTGTGGGAACTTAAGAAAGCAGACAGACATTTTGCCTGGCCGGGTGAGGTCTCTGTGATCATCGGCGAACCAGTCAAATACTCGCGCCAACAGGACGCGCAAGCAATCGCCGCGGATTTGGCAGCACGCGTAAGAGGATTGTGACTGCCTGGCACTTGGACAGAGTAAGACACGGCTAATAGATACCTGAAATAATTAGGGCCTGAGCAGAGGCGCGAAGCCTTGAACCAATGCAAACGAAGTATTCGACATTAATCTTTCTGTTTCTGCTTTCCTCGTTTCCGTTCGTCAGCACTCTTGCGCAATCAGGAGACGACAAGAAGGGAACACCTGCTGTTAGTCCGCAGCTCGAGCTGTTACAAGAGCAGGGCTCTGAAGCTATTTTCAATCTTGACTATGACGTTGCGCGGCAGAGGTTCAAGGAGATGCGCCGGTTGTATCCGGACGATCCAACAGGGCCAGAAATGCTGGCCACGACGCTCTGGCTGGAGACGTTGAATCAAGCACGCCGTTTGCAGTCGGCCATATACAGCACGCAGTCGTTCTACGCGGGGGCCGAAGACAAACCTGATCCGAGCGTGGTCCGGGACTTTCGCGATCTCACGCGCCAGACAACGCAACTTGCAAAGGCCAGGTTGCAGCGCAATCCTCGCGATCCACAGGCGCTCTATGTGCTGGGGGCCACCGAAGCATTGAAAGCTGCGTTCGCAGCGACCGTGGAGCGACGATTCATGGCTGCCCTGCGTTCCGGCTCAGACAGTATCGACACGCAGCGGGATGTGTTAAGACTGGCTCCGAGCTTCCATGACGCTGAGTTAACCATCGGGATGTACGACTACATCGTAGGCACGCTGCCATTACCCGTAAAGATGCTGGCAAGTATCGCCGGAGTACACGGTTCGAAGAAGCGCGGGATTCAGACGCTCGAGCGTGTCGCGAAGGAGGGTCAGTGGGCGCGCGACGATGCCAAGGTCCTGCTCATCGCGATATACAAAAAGGAGAAGCGTTTCCCGGAGGCGTTGGCGCTGTCGCGAGAGCTGCACGAGAAGTATCCGCGCAACTATCTTTTCAGTTTGGAAACTGCGGACAGTCTGGCTTCACAGGCAGCGATTGAGCGGCAGGCAAGCAAGGCTAAGGAGGCAGCGGCGATGGAGAGCGAAGCCGTGAGCACTTTCGAGACGATGTTACACGAGCGCCCGGCGGTAGGCGTCGCCCCGCGGGCTTCGGATCTGATCCACTTTCGCTATGGTGAGGCCCTTCTCCTGATGGGCCAGGCCGAGCGCGCCGCCAGAGAGTTTCTGGCAGCAACGAACGTAAAGGGGGCGGACGCTGGCACGGTCTCAAGGGCCCATCTTCGAGCGGCTCAAGCTTTCGACCTGGCGGGCATGCGCACCGAGGCGTTAGCTGAATATCGCGTCGTGCTTTCGCGTCCCAATATCTACGATTCGTACGACCAGGCACACCGTGGGCAAAAGGATGCTTATCGAAAGAATTAACGACTCAAGGCTTCTGAAACCGAAATACATAGTTCTAGTCCTGCTCTCGTTCTGGTGCGGCTCAGACAGCTCTACATATCTACAACTCTCACGATTGTTAAATGCCTTCCGCGCGGCCACGTGCACCTTATTTCAATATTGCAGCCGCATTATTGCTTGTGTCGACAGTCACTCTTGCAGTCGCGCCTGCGAGGCAAGAACGATTTCGTCAGGGCGGCACCTTTTATCTCGGAAAAGGTTTTGCTAAAATCATTCATGCTCTCCTCCTCTTGCTCCCCTCAAGCATGAGAATTTGTTTGACAACAACACATGGAGGGAAAGTCATGCAAGCAACATTGAGAATGGTCACAAGATTCGGGCTGGTGTGCCTACTTGTGATTGGGCTCCAGGCAATGGCTTCGGCGCAAGGGCGCGGACGTGGCGGCGGTGGTTCGAAAGGCGGCCCACCTGCCGGGACAGGCGTCGACCGGGGAATTGGAAAATCTTCTGACGCGTCGGTAGGCCGTGCGGACAAGGGCCGTGGCACCGCTTCGGATAAGTCGAAGGGCCGCTCAGACGCCGGTAGAGAGCGAGCACGGGCCGCAAGGGAGAACGCGAAGTCTGTGGCAAAGGACAGGCGCCGGGAGCACAAGCGCTGTACCAAGGATTGCAACCAAGCACACAAGAATGCGGTACGCGCCTGTCGCGGCCGGACGGGAGCAGACCGTGCTGCTTGCGAGCGCGCTGCGAATGAAGCGCATCGCAACTGCGTGCAAGGTTGCCCGAGATAAGTGACTTCGGCAGCAGCCACGTGAGCATCCTATTCAAAACCCCCACTGGAGCGGTGATCGACGAGGCTGCAAAAAGGACTCCTATCAAGCCATCAGGTATGCGTGTGGTCCCATCATCATCATTGGGCCAACTACTATGGGATCTTGTCATCTTCCCATATATACAGGAGAGATTTAGTGATTCCGCGCTCTAACAGTCCGCAGCCTCCAATACTCTTGCTTGCCAAAAGAACGCTAACCGCGCGCTCCGTAGGATGCCTCTCACGACTTATTGCACAGTCAAAAAGAAATAGTGTGGTGGTACTGTGGCCCCGACTGACTATGGGCTTCACATTTCCCGTACCAAAAGAACGTCGCTATGAAGTCACAGACAACATACCAAGCCCGCGCCCGACAAAAGTCGCTGGAGAGCCCCCATCTCGCAGAGGTGAGCCAGCCTTGGATGTGCTAAGCAAGACTCGGACATGCCGCTGGCAGTTTGGTCGCAGCTGGATGTTGAATATCCAGGAGTTACTCAAATACGAGGTGAGTAAACTTGGCGGGGCCAGTCAACTTCGAAGCAGTGCTCGCGGAATCCTGCTTTGGTGCGCTTCAAAGTGATCTTCGATCATCCGCACAAACAGCGCCATCGATAAAGATCTGGCCGGCATCCGGTTTTAGTAATCCCAAAATTAGTTTTAGGATCGTCGACTTCCCTTCACCCGAACCGCTCAAAATAATCTTGATCTCACCTTTGGCAACTTGAAAGCTCAGATCATCCAGGACGGCATTGTCGTCGTACGAAAAATCGACATGGCGAAACTCTATTGCCGGGATGGTGGACACACTTTCATCTCTTCCTTTTAGACTCCTTCCAGTTGCCAAACTCCTGCTCATTTAGGACCGTTCTTTTTCGTGCTTCGCTTGCCTAGCATGCTTTTCGCTAGTCGACAGAGATAGATCTCGGTCCGACGGTGTGCCACGCTCGCGTTTTCCAAAGGCTCCGCCCACATCAGTGGTGGCTGGGATTGGAGCATATGCATCGCGCGCCGCATCTTCTTTCTGAGCAGCCGACCGCAAGCCTCCACCAGATACTTGCGCGCAGCACCCGGCCGCCATCGAGGGGAAATCCCGGCACCATATTGAACACTGCCAGGGCGAGGTTGATTACACCGAGCCAACCCAACATCGCCGCCAATGGCAATTGATGATGAAATGACGAATTCCATCCGAGGCCGGCTGCTATACCGAGACAGATAAGACCAATTAAGGCGCTGGTGATTGGGCCTGCAATGCCCATCCAGAATTCAGTCTTGGCGTCGGAAGCTTCTTTCTCAATCTGCGCAACACCGCCCAGAGCAAATAAGGTAGTGGAACGCACGGGCAACCCTCGCGCTTTTGCGATCGCGGCGTGCGATAGCTCATGAATGACGATCGTCGCGAAAAAAAGCAAGGCGGTCAGGATAGACACGCCCCAGATGATATTCGCGCCCCACTGTGGATTAGTCGCCGTGAATTGACCGGCCAGCGAGAGCACTATCAGCACTGCAATTAGCAACCAACTGTAGTGAAGTCCAATTTGAATCCCAAAGATTCTGAAGAGCTTGATCTGTGCCTTCATTCCTCACCGATCTTTCTCCAGTGCTTAAGGTGCGCGCTGTTTCGTTAGCAGCATTAAGATCCCAGATATGGCAACTGCGAATGTCGCAATGAAGCCAAGCCAGAACCAACCAGTAAGTTGAGCGTTAATAAAACCAGCCTCGTCGTGTACCCGCAGTCGTTCGCGATTCATTAGGTATGCGGTTAGCAGACCGCACATAGCACTCGCTAGCGCAAAGGCGCGATGCTCTTCTCGGTTGATCCGAATGATTGCGGATAGAACCAGAGCACCCATCAATACGGGAACGAACCACAACATGCCTTGGCCGTCTCGGGCCAGGTCAAGTCCGCTCATCGTATCTTTGGCCCCCGCACAACTTACTTGCAGCCAGGGCAGAAAGAAGCAAACAAGTACGATGATAGCCGTGCTTGTGTTAATGCGGCGTAGGAATCTCAATATTCACCGGCCCCTTCGCGTACACCTACACACCTAAATGTTCGCTTCTGGGTCACGATCGCCCATCGTCCGAACGATCCGGCATTCGTCAAGATATTCGAGCAAACAGAGGGCCGACTCCGGTTGGTCGGGAGAGTAATTTTTGAGGGCAACAATGCTTCGAACCTACTTCGCATGATGTCGCCGGGATGAGTGCGCGCAATACACGCAGAACGGGCCAATGAAGAAATTAGCAAAACCCACGGTGCGTGCGTTGCATATGTGATTTGAAAGATGCGTGAGCGAACACCTGGATTGGCAGGGACACTCCCCGGAGGAAATCCAGACAATGAAGGACTTCATTAAGGACAAGGAGCCCATCGACGACCGAGCTGCTTTCCGCGTGCGTAGAGAAGTCAGGGCATGGACATCCGTGCGAGCGGGTCTAGCATTCTCAAATCAATGGGTGGGATCCAAAGGTCGGGCCGCCGAATAACTCATTCAACCGGACTTGCAATTAGCACGTCTTTTATCTTCCAAGTTGATTGCTCGCCGGTTAATTCCGGCGTTATCCCGCCAATGCGAAGCACAGCGAAGCAGCGCCGGAATGGTAGGGATTTTGCCACATATTGACGCGGAAATGTCGGCCGAGCCAATGCCCTTTGACTGCGAGCGCATCGTTTTACTGCGGCTTTGGGCGGCTCATCATAATGGAGAAATGATATGACGAATCCAGCAAAGAACACGATTTGCCTTTGGTACGATGGCGATGCCGAGGACGCGGCGCGATTTTACGCCAAGACCTTTCCCGATTCATCCGTTGGTGCGGTGCACCTCGCACCGGGAGATTTTCCGGACGGGAAGAAAGGGGATGTGTTGACGGTCGAGTTTACTGTGATGGGAATTCCCTGCCTCGGTCTTAATGGCGGACCCGCATTCAAACACAACGAAGCATTCTCGTTTCAGATCGCAACCGCTGACCAAGCCGAAACGGATCGCTACTGGAACGCGATCGTCGGCAACGGCGGAGAAGAGAGTGCGTGCGGCTGGTGCAAGGACAAATGGGGATTGTCCTGGCAGATTACGCCGATCGTCCTGACCAAAGCGGTCACCGATCCTGATCCCGCTGTCGCCAAGCGCGCGTTCGATGCGATGATGCAGATGAAAAAGATCGACATCGCTGCAATCGAGGCGGCGCGCCGCGGTTGAGGTTGCATCTTCGAAGCGTGCATCTCGGAAGCGGAGGGGGAACATGACGGGCGGACCCGAACTCTTGAAAGCTATTGGTGCCAGGCATATTTGCCGTTGGTCCAGTAAAGAAAACCGTCATGTCCTGACAGTTTCTCACCGATAACATCCCCCTGAGTTTGGGGTTGAATGTTTTTCCTGTCACCCCTCAATACTTCTCGTAGCGGTCGCGCGCGCATGTTTTCCCCAACGGAGTTGCAGAGTAAAAAGGTTTGGCGAGCATAAGGATGATGCCAGCCTGACTGGCCATAACCGTGCACGACCACCAGCAGGATATCGTTTGACTGAATGCGCGGAGGCGCTTCCGGTTTGGGTAGTTGCTGCACACCTTTATTGGTATCCGGCAGAACAACTGTTCGCGGGTCTTCGACAATCCAGTTGGCATATTCACTATTGAGCTTGGACAGTGCTCCTTCGCCGCCGGGCCTGACAACTACAGCCAAGTCCGGCGAGCCGTCGCCGTTGAAGTCCCCCAGCAATATGGGCTCGCTTTTGCCGACATCAATCGTCACAGTGTCCTGATATATGGGTGTCAGCGCTGCTTGCACTTCCGTGAGCGTAGGCGCCGTCAAGTTTGCGCTTGTGTTCTCGTTGTTGGCGTTTGCGGGAGATTTGGCTTGATCAGATTGTACTCTGCTGATGTTACTCGTCCCCGCTTTCGATCTTCCCGCCGTGCAGCCGAGCGAAATCGCTGATATGGCGATGACAACCACTACGGCACAGCGATAGATTCTTATTCGATTCCAGCTATTTGCCGGCGACCGGTTTTGCGCGGTTGGCATCTGAGCGAACTCCGAAGAACTCCTGATCAGGGAGGCCAGGCCACTCATTTAGCCTGGCCACCAGCGATCCTTCTTAGAGCGATTCAAGAAACATAATGAGTTGTTTCTTCTGCTGGTCCGTCAGCAACTGAAAAGCGGCCGTCACAGCAGCGGCTTCGCCTTGGTGACGCATGATCGCTTCTTTGAACGTCAGCGATGGTGCGTTCATTCCCGATCCATCGTGCATCAGCCGCGTCCGAGTGCGAACCCCCCACAACGGCGGAGTGCGCACCTTAAGGCGCGTCGTCTGGCCGCCGTTCTGCACTATGCCGTCGCCCGTGCCGATGTCATGTAGCAGGAAGTCACTGAACGGTCGAATGATTTTGAAGTTAAGCGGTCCGTCCGTCCCGGGAGTAAGAATCGCCGGGACATGACAGGCGCTACAACTATAGGACAGGCTGGGCATCTGGGTGAAAAGGACGCGTCCAGCGTTGATATCCGCTTGAAATCGCGAGTCATGCTGGATGTCTTTGTCCTGCGGCGGAGCTTTCGTTGCCTGCATAAACTGGGTGAAGACATCAATGTCTCGCGCTTTGTCCTCCCCACACGGGCAGTCAGCCGGATTCGGACATTGTGCGACCGGCGTATCACAAGGTGTGTTGTCGGGCACGAGGTCAAATCCCGACCCGAAACCGACAAAGCGGCCCAGCGAAGTGTTTTCATCCTTAATCAGGAAATTAGTGATGCCGATCTCGTTGAGATAGGCGTCGCCGGAAAAGGAAAGCAAAGTGGCTATCTGATCCTTCCAACCAAAACGCCCGATGCGTCGGTGGCACCGGCTGTCCTGGAAATTCTTGCAGTCACGATTGCCGGGAATATTTAATTCAGACACGGGGACCGCGATCGCCTGTCCGTGAACCTGTCCGTTGCTAATCGCAGACTGCGCGTTTGAGATCGCGAGGAGCATCCCATTCGGCAGTATCTCGACGAAACCGTCACCCAGGACGTTAAGCGAGGTGCGAAAAGTCCGTACCGGTTCCTCACCCGCTATCTCTGACCCTCCGGGGATAATGGCCGCTGTAAAAAGCGGCGGCACACGCTCCTGAACTTTGGCGCTCTTATTTGGATTGCCATTAAAGTTAGGAGTAGGAATGCCTCGGTCATTGATTAGAGAGCCTCCCGGGGCGTCCATGAAGTTGTTGCCCGCGTCGTTGTGCCCGGCTCTTAATTCAGTGATCTGGCTGATCGCGCCGGTAACAGGATTCTGATGGCACTCTTTGCAGGACTGCGCGTTATAGACGGGCCCCAGCCCCTTTGCTATATCGTCAACCTCCTCGAATGTGTCTCGGTCCCTATCGTGTGTGTCCTGATCAACCAATCCATTGGTTTGATCGTCAAAGCCGGTCGGGGCTTCTTCCGCGTGTGGAGGATCCTCGCAAATGGGTTCCGGGCACGCCATCGGCCAGGGACATCTTACTGGGCACTGATCAGCGGCATCTGGGCGCGCATTCTCGTCGGTATCAAAGGTAAAAGTGTCGCTCGAAAATGGATCGGCCCCCTCGCAGTCGACATCCGGGCCGCAATCGCTGCCAAATCTGAATTGCCTGGCCACCACGGGATTCCCGGTGCCCGAGACTTTGTCGGCCTGATTAGTCAGAGGATTCAGGTCCTGGCCCTGACTGTTCACGATTTGATCGAAGACCAGAAAGACGGCAAATGTTGCCAATAGCAATACTATTAGGATTTTCGAATGTTTCATGGTTCCTCCTTGATGGATGCCCGATCACGCGTTGGCAACCAGGCTAAGTCGGTTGGCGAGGTAAAGCTGGAATCGCGTGGAATACTGAGGGCCGCTATGAGAGTTGGCGAGCCTGAGCGTGCAACAATATGGCGCCGGGTGTCCATAAGACCACGAAATACCAGTGGAAATTTTGCTGTTAGGCTGTTAGGTCATCTTGGGAGAACAGCGCTCAGTAATAAACGGGAGAACAGAAATGGTCTTTGGGGCTTGACGATAAAGGATCGGGAACTTGCGGGGTCGCTGTAACTTGCCGCGAGTCGAATGACGGAGGTTAATTGAAAGGGAAGTTATTCGCCGCTCTTAAGTGAACTGGCCAGGAGATTAACGCCGCCTAGAAACAAAGTCAACTATTGTCTTCTGTTAATTCTTCATATTTATTTCACGAGATGTCGCTAACCTAACACAACCTGCCTGGGAGCCCACAAGAAGTAGTATTTGAAGGAAAGTAAAGACGGTCGTGCTAGCAATTCATAGACTTGCAGAACGTAGTAATACCCATCGACTCGTCGTATTTGTATCGTTTCCCCCTGTTGGTTTTGACTCAAACACCTCTTCTGAATTTTTCCGGCACCGCTATTGCCCATGCTTGTTATCAGTCGGTCTTTGTCAAAGAATCTTGCTTTACTGACTGGATTGTCAGCCGCGGCTTCGACATCTGTACGTTAAGTGTACGAGCAGTGCAGGATAGTGGGCCACGTGGAAGCAATCATCAATGTTAGGGCGACTGAGGTGAACTTGGCATGGCCACAAGTAAACGAAAACGCTGGTCTCAGCGAGTAACGCAAACGAGCAACGCTCTTGATTTGGATCAAGGAGTTTTCTCTAAAGATGATCCGCGCAGTATCGCACGGTCGCTAAAGCGCTCGGCGGATCGTAGTAAGCGGCCCAAGAGCGATCCATTTCGCTCGGCAATGTCGATGCTGACTTTTTACATCAATCGCGCGGGAAATCAGCTTTCGATGGCGCGGCGAGAGCGTCTGGAAGCTGCTAAAGAAGAATTGCGCGCTCTGTATGGAAAGCCACGGCATAAGGCAGCCTGATTTGATAGATGTCTCGGCAATAGCCAAGAGAGATCGGACGCTGTTTTTCTATGCTCAGACTTAATCCCAGATTGCTGGCTGGCGTGGTGGGAGTCATTCTCGCATTCTCTCCTTTCGCTTCCTCTCAAACATCCGAAAGCGCTGGGCAGGTCAATTCAATCAATCGTCAGCTCAATATGCTGGTGTTGGGCGACTCGATATTATGGGGCGAAGGATTAAAGATGGAGCATAAGTCATGGTATCAGGTGAAGACCTGGCTGGAGACAAACACCGGCCGTTCGGTCATTGAAAGAATAGAAGCTCATTCGGGCGCAGTGATCGAGCGTGGTTCAGTCGACGATAGCCGCACCGCAACGAATGGTGAAGTAGATGTTGCGCTTCCAACGGTGAATGAGGAAATAGATAACGCTCTCAGATTCTATTCTGATGGTTCTAAAGTCGATCTTGTTCTAATCAGCGGCTGCGGAAATGATGTTGGCGTGCAGAACCTCTTAAATGCTTCTGGCAGCGAGGAGATAGATCGGATGACGCAGGCGAAGTGCGGGTCGCCTATGGAGCGGCTGCTTCGAAAGATCGCTACGTCATTTCCGGCTGCGCAGGTAATCGTCGTTGGATATTATCCATTTTTTTCCGAGGACACCCGCAACGACTTCATCATGAAAGCTCTCGCGCGAAGGTTCTTTAAAACGATCCCAGGCGCTCCCAGATTAGGCCGTAAAGAAGTCCTCAAACAACTAACCGCGAATTCGAGAACGTGGTATCAAACCTCAAATCGCACGCTGGCCGAAGTAGCGCGAAAGATAAATATCGAATTCGGTGCCGGGCGCCAGCGGATAATGTTCGCTAAGATTGAGTTTCCGTCTGACTATTCCTTCGCCACAAAAGGAACGCGTTTGTGGGGTTTCGATCGATCACCATTCAGGATGATGTTCGTTCTACTGTCATTCGGAAAAATCCTGCTGCCTCCAAACGATGAAGTGCGTAGCCAGAGACGCGCCAGTTGCAATAATCTCTTCAAGCGCCAACCGGACGAGACTTCCGAACAGAAGACGGATCGACAAAGAAGGAACTTGCTTTGTCGTTATGCCTCGCTCGGTCATCCCAATAAAAAAGGCGCCCTCCTTTATGCAGATGCAATCACGAACGCACTAAAACTGACTTTAGGAGTTAGTGGATTAAGCAAGCTCCGCGAACGCTAAAGAAATGGCATGGCGCGCCTCATCTTGGTTCTGCTTTAGATGACGTTCAACATAATTGACGTCCTGCTGGTGGTGGTCGTGCTGTTGAGCGCGCTTCACGGTTGGCGGCGCGGCTTCATCTGTGGCTCGTTCGATCTGCTGCGCTGGATAGTAATGCGAGTACTTGCCGAAGGATATGAAGCGTATTGGTGGGATGAAGTCTTGCGCCAATCAAGTTGATTTCTTCTACCCCAAAGTCTGACAATCGCCTCCGCAGTTTCGACTCCAAACGAAGGCTTTCATGAGTCTGAAACCAGGCGAACTCAGATTGCATCCACAGAGGCCAGAGCATAGACCACCGTCCTCTGTAAGAATTTTTCCTTTAAGGTTTGCGGGTGATCAAGCGCCATTCGCTTCAGGTATGGCTGAGTTTGATGTGGAATAGCGATTGTCTTGCCAATCTCCGTGAAATTTGGCAAATGTAATTTGTTCCAAGTGAGGGTTCGTTTTACTTTCCGAAGCGCTTTTCGCAGTACTACTTCTTCGGTGGTGAGATCTGTCCCGAACGGGAATGCCGGAAACAATTCCCGCGCTTGATAGCGAGCCATGTCACTCTCAAGTCGTTTGGGCCGGTTGTTGCGGGCATGGTCAGGAATTTCGTAGGTCTCCCGGACCTTGCCGGCGCGCTTTGCCTTCTTAAGAAGTCCGTCCTGGAAACGAGAATCAGCAATCTCAAGCAACGAGGTGATTACATCTTCATCGCTACGACCTCGGAGGTCGGCAATCCCGTACTCAGTTACCACGAGATCTCGCAGGTGCCGAGGGATGGTGACATGGCCGTAGCTCCACCGAATGTTTGAACGAAGCGTTCCATCTTCCTCTTTAGTGCTGCGGATCATTATGATCGAGCGTCCGCCCTCCAACTCATGTGCCATGGCCACGAAGTTGTATTGTCCCCCGACGCCGCTTAGAACGCGGCCATCTTCAAGCCCATCAGAAGCAACGGCGCCCGTAAGAGTGACGAATAGACCTGTGTTAACGAATCTGGCTGACTTCCGCTGCAATCGCTTGAGCTCTTCCTGGCCATAGAGTTCATTCACGTAAGAGATCCCGGTCATGCCGATCTGTTCACGCTCTGCAACGTCCATTTGACGAAGTGTTTCATAGAACTTGCGAGGTCCTAAGAAAAAGCAGGCATGAGCGAAGTGGCCCCCTTTTAGTTTTGTACCGAGGCAGCGCTGGATGATTTCGTTCTTCGCGTTCTCTTTCGCGAGATCGGTTGATAGGCAGACTCCATTATCTAATCTAATGGCTCCATCATCGTAATCCAACTCCGACTTTAAGATTCCGAATTCTTGAAGCAGTGCAAAATCTACAGGCGTCAATTGCGTAGAAATGATTCCAGCGTCCATGAGTGCGTCAAGCATCGACGAGGTCACTTCGTGGCCGATCCGGCCATCATTCAATAATTGCTGCAAGCCGGCATGCTGATAAACTTTCCGACTTAAAATTCCACATCGATAAAGGTCGAGAAATCCATCAACCAGCATCTCTGACGAAGCGTAGAGGCCATCCTTAAACTTTTCGGTTCCACCCAGTCGTTGAATTACATTATTGAACCCTTCGATGATGCCCAACTCCGTGAGAATCTCACGATAGAGATCGTTTTGCTGGTGACGGAGCTTCAACAGGTAGGTAATGGCATCCTCAAGCGCGCCGATCCCAATTTGTAGCGTGCCTCCGTCTTTGATGAGGGCACTGACGTGAAGCGCGATCAAATATTCTACCGTGCTTACGGGTTCATTCGGTGTGCCGAAGAGAGGGAAGGTATATCTCGGCTCGTCAACAATGGCATCGAAGTAAGGAGGAGCGACCGCCGCATCACCATACATGAAGGGGAGGTTCGGGTTCACCTGAGCGAGCAGGGAAATCTTTGCCCCGTGACGCTCCGCCTCACGCAGGCGTGGAACTGCGTCCAGCGTCAGATCAGGATTACAACTCAAGCTGTAACGAACCTTCCCGTCTTCTTCAGTTTTTCCAACCAGTTGCGCCAGTACATTGACGCCAGCGTCCAGCAGGTCCCGCACTACGTGGGTATAGTTACTGCTCATGTAGCTCTGTTGGGCGAGAGGGCTGTTGAGGAAACTCCCCGGTCGGAAATAAAACTCCGTTACCCGAATGTTATCCGGTAGTTTTCCACGCTTGAGTGGTTCCACATATGAAAGTTCGGGATAGCCGTCGAAGAGGCGCTCCGCGAGTGGTTCCAGAAACCGTCTCTCCAGGTCGCTTTTCCAGTGGGGGCGGGCAAGTGTCAAAGCGGTATAGATGTGCAGATTGATTGATGAATCCTCGCTGGCACGCCGGAAGAATTCGTTGACTAAATGGTTCGCCTTGCCTAGTCCGAGTGGAGTGCCAAGAGCGATGCGGCGGCCAACCTTGGTCAAAGTTTCCTCAACGCAGCTCTCTACATCGTTATAGTAAGTCGGCCGCTCGTTCATCCCAGCTCCCCTTGCTCCGCCTCTGCGTACAGTTCCAGCACACGCTCCCGGAGCCATACTGCGCCAGCTTCCTGAGTTAAGTCGTCAGGAATATTGACAGACCGGCCAAACTGAACGACGCAGCGCCGGCGCGGCCAGCGCCGATCGCTCATCCACATCGCAATCGGCACAATAGGCGCGGCGGATTTTCGATGGAGATAGACAACTCCGGGCGCGAATTCCCCGACCGGCGGCTCCCGCTGCTTGTGGATCTCTCCTTCAGGAAAGATTGCTGCCGCCTCGCCCTCGTGCAGCGCCGCCAGCATGCCCCGCAGTTTCTCGGGTAGCGATCTATCGTCGTGTTCTTCAGGCGGCAGAACGATCACACCTTCCAACTTATATATGACTTTGATGAAAGGTTTAAGACTCTCAAGAAGAGGACTGCGAAAGTCCTGCGTTCCTAGCGTCCGAATGGGAGCCAATGCTCGGAAGCGGCGATAACCTAGCGCGATCATAATCACACCGAGATCAACATATGTTTGATGATTCGCGGCAAGAATAAGACAGTGTCCGGGATCGCGGTCGAAGAATCCCACGGGACAATGTGAGCGGATCGAATAACGGAGGCGCAGAAGTTGAGCCAGAAGCCACGACAAGTATTGAGTAGCCACGACGATGGATCGGTAGCTAGCACTCTCCGCCACACTCGTTTCCTTTCTCCTGATTGATTATTGATCCAGAGTGTACGCCAAAGGCCGCAGGCGCACACCATCGCTGCTTTAATGAGGCAGAGACCAGCAAGCGCTTCCGAACTCCCTGCAACCGAGATTTTAGGCGGCTTCGACTGATCCGCCTCGAGTTAATCAGATAGATGAAAATATCCACCACCAAAGAACATGACCGCACGAGCAAACTGCGATAATCTATTGTTCGGAATATCAAAACATTCGGTTCTAGGGGCGTTGTTTATGTCAGTAGCAGAGCTTGGAAAAAATGGAATGATGTCGCACCTTTTGGACGCGCTCGCGCAGGGGCAAGACATTGGCCATTACGGTAGGCTTGTATTCGTGATGGTCGCAAGGTATCTCCTGCCGGAAGACCAATTATTGAAACTCCTTCAAACAGATCCCGATATGGATGAAGCAAAGGCGCGCGCCTTGATCGAACAGGTGGTAAGTAAGGGTTACAGTCCCCCAAGCCGTGAGAAGGTGCTTGAGTTTCAAAAGCATCAACGATTTCTCATCTGCCCAAATCCGGAAGATCCCGATGCGTGCAATGTCTATAAGGATCTGAAATTTCCACCGGAAGTCTATGAAAGCATCAACGAATATCACGTGGAAAAAACGGAAGCCAAGACAAACGAATCAAAACTCTAAAGCATGTAAGAAGTCTCGAAACAATCAGCACTGACAACTAACTCAAGCGTTATCTGACTTCTCGAATTCGGGCCCGGGTGAAGATCTCAATGCCTTACTTCAGCTATAGCGGCTTTGTTTACTCCACTGCAAGCTAAGTAGAGCTTGTCGCCAGGGGTCGCCATTATATTGCGCACACCACCGCCGCCTGAAGGGATGGGCCATGACTGAAACGATTTTGTTTTTGGATTGAAGGCGATTAGCGTGTTTGGTTGGACACCGGATTCGCTGTACCAAACAACACCGTGGCGCGTTGAAGCAATTCCATAAGGATGTGAATTCGAACCTCCGGGTGAAGGCCACTCTTCAACCTTCGCAGTCTTTGGATCGAGTCTTCCAATAAATAGGCGATCGCAATCGGTTTGTCTAAAGCACGGCGGGCCGGGGTGAAGTTGCCTGCGCCAAAAAAAGGCAAAGCGTCGAAGAAAACCGCAAGCCGCCGTGGATATGGCGACTGGACGGGAGAAATGGAGATTTAAGACAGGGTATAGAATTCTCTCTTCTCCGGCTGTCGTTGCGGGCACGATTTATGTTGGCAGCATGGATGGCGTTTTCTATGCGGTCGCTGCGCAATCGGGACATGAACGATGGAGATTCGAAACGAATGAGATAATTAGATCGTCTCCAGCCATTGAAAATCACACAGTTTATTTCGGCGGCGATGACGGCCAGTTCTATGCGCTGGACGCTGAGACTGGAAAAGAGAAATGGCGAATCAAAACAGGAGGCCAGATCATCTCATCGGCGTCAATCGCTGATAGCATTGCGTACTTCGGTTGCGCCGATGGTCATCTTTATGCAGTCAATGTAAAAACCGGGAAGAGGAAGTGGAGATTCAATGCGCCTATTGGTTGGATGAGATCATCTCCGGCTGTTGCCAATGGAATGATTTACTTTGGAAGCGATGACGGAAATCTCTATGCATTGCTGAACACGACCCCAGCTTCATAGCAGGAAATCTCACACTCGTCTGTACTAGGACAACGCGATAAAGGAAAATCAGATGATGATAAATTTAATCAAGAATCAGACACATATTGGCGTTGTGCCATGATAGAGTTGCCTTCTAAAACAATATCGTCGCGTGCGAGCATAAATCGTGCTGGCCAATTTCGCCAAGAACGACAATGTGGTCAATTCCAGTTCACAGGAGGCGAACAGAACACAGGTTATGCGCTCAATGGTTCTCTTGCTGTTTTTGGTGGCTATGTGCGCGGCCTCTCTCCCACGGCGGGTCGTAGCTCAAGGTGGACCACCGCTCATCACTGATGATCCGGAGACGCCGGGAAACGGTCATTGGGAAATTAACATCGCCTGGACGCTTTCACAAAAACGAAATGCGCGTCTTTTTGCGATTCCTTTACTAGACGTCAATTATGGAGTCGGCGAGCATGTTCAGCTTAAGGCCGAAGTTCCCTGGTTAGTGCTGCGAGAACGCGGAGCTAAAACCCAATCAGGTATCGGGAGTGCGAATTTCGGCGTGAAGTGGCGCTTCCTGGATAAGGATCGACATGGCTTTGCGATGTCCACATACCCGCAACTTGAAATCAGGACCTCCGCTTCGTCAGCCAGGCGCGGACTGATTGAGCAAGGCAGTGAATTGCTGTTACCCGTTGAGATAAGTCGCGAACTGGGCCCTGTGACAATCAATGGCGAGCTTGGCTATCAGGTGGTCCAGCGCGATAAGGACGAAGTGCTTTACGGGTTAGTTGTCGGAGGCGAGATCAATAAACGTCTCGAGTTGGTAGGCGAGATCCACGGCACAGCCAAACGCAACTTTGCAGACAACGAGCTGATCCTTAATGTCGGTGGTCGCTTCAAGACGAGCAAGCATTACACGTTGCTCTTCTCGATAGGCAGGAGGCTTCGCGCGGTGACAGGGCAGCCGACTTTGCTGGCCTACGTCGGATGCCAGTTCAATTTCTAACTGCGCGCAGGCGTCATTCTCTTTCACAATTTTCGATGATTTGTATGAAGCTGCTGTTTTGGGGATGTGCGGCTTCCGGAAGCACGAGCTTGAAGCCCGGTCGTGGCGATTTTCACATGGTGCTCTCTCATTCTTGAATTGATGATGTTTGCGGCACTCGTGATGGCGAAACAGAAATGGCGAATCATGTTAATCGCCGGCATTCTTTTTCATTGCGCTATTGCTCTCACGATGGGCTTCATCTCCTTCAGTCTCGCGATGACGGCCGCTCTTGTGCTGTACCTTCGTCCGGTAGAAAAGGAATTTGGTTTATCTTTTTCTAAAGTAGCAATGCCTCAATTTGCGACTTGGTTTAGAAGACAATATCGTGCAGAACCTCAGTCAGCGGAAAATGTCCCCGCTACAAGTAGCTTATGAGGTCGTGGCGGTATCGGGTCTGCTTTTCCACCTAGTGCTAGTAACTCGGGCGTGGGCTAGCCTGCCAAGCACGATTCCCGTTCACTATGGACTCTCAGGTCAACCCGATGCGTGGGGAGGAAAGATTGAGCTTCTGGAACTTCCTGTATTGAGTGTTCTCTCGTATATTGGGCTAACCTGGATTGCGCGTCATCCCGATAAGTTGAATTACCCCTGGGTACTCACTAAGAGCAACGCCGAACAACAATATCGCATCGCGAGATCTTTAGTCGGAGCAGTCAAAGCTCAGCTTATCTGGTTACTCACCGCCATCTCGTGGCAAACGATTGGAATAGCCAACGGTCAAAGCGGAGGACTTAGAGGAGCTTTTATAACAGTTATTCTTGTCATAAGTGGGATCACCGTAATCGTCCACATACTGTTAGCATCTAAGGCGAGATAGCCATCGGCGTGCCACCAGGCGAAAACTTTTCAATCGGGTGTAAGGAAGAGTGACTCTTGAATCCGGCCTTGAGAGAATTGCTGTCT
Source organism: Pyrinomonadaceae bacterium (assembly GCA_035601635.1). Taxonomy (GTDB): domain Bacteria; phylum Acidobacteriota; class Blastocatellia; order Pyrinomonadales; family Pyrinomonadaceae; genus UBA11740. The sequence continues at coordinate 11,213 of DATNNY010000126.1, read as the reverse complement.
CGCAACGGGCCAACCTGAAAATTTACCGGCGCATGAAAATCATGGACTGATTTTCATCGGCGTCGCCTATGATGAAATCAATCCGATAAGGCGGCGATTGCCCGATCAAATTAGCGAATCGCGTTCCGAATGATGATTTGAAGGAGACGGCCCAGACTTTGCCGTCGGGCTTAAAAACCGTCCAATTGCCCGAATAGCTTTCGAATCCTTTGTGAGACTCCCCAAATTTGTCGCTCCACCAGTCAGGCATGTTGGCTAGTTCGAATGTGCCGTCGGCTTTCAAGACCAGATTGGTTTGAATTGAGGCGTCATAACCGCCTTTCCTACGCCTAGCTTCCAAAGAAGATTGATCCGGGACCCAGATCCCGACGAGGTCGGCTTTCTTTGGCTCTTGCCGGGTATAATTCAATTGGTCCAGCGTTGTTAGACGACACGCGACAGAGAATGAGAATAAGGCAAAGCCTATTAAGGCTGAAGGCCAAAAAACCGAGAGGGGTCGCATCTGGGCGTTTGAAAACTGAACTAGGTGTTTTCATTTAGTGCTTAATGACACCTTGTTGATACCACCAAAATTCCTGAGAGGTGTTCCCCATCACCTTCATCTCCGAGCGCTGATGGTTTTGTACACCCGGAGTATCATAAAGAAGGGAATTAGTGCTGGTTGTATTGGTGATCGTGAACAAAGCATCGCCATTCTGCTTCTCCTCGATCGTGATCCTAAATGAGCCGACAACTTGTCGGGTCAAGTTCAGTCCCGCTCTCAACGGGTTGTCATGCCAGGGCATTCCGGCACTTTCTTCCGGTGTTCGCGCTTCGATTTCCAAATTGCTCGCGGTGCCTAGCCTTTAGAAGCGATACGAGCCAGTATTTACGTGCCTAGCGGTGATCAAAGTATCGCTTGGGCTGACTGCGTATCAGGGAATTCGAGTCAACCGCACGGCAACCTGCTGGCTCATTCGGCGGTTTCTCGATCCGAAAGCTGAATTCCTCTTTGTGCCAGCGGACCAGGTTGCATCGATGCAGGCGGAAGCGGCGCGAGGGGCTTTGATGCTCCCGGCGCAACTTATCCTCACCAGGATGCGCAGGGCTTTTGCTCCTTTGCAGCGTTGGTGCGTGAGCGGTTGGGTCAAGATTCGGCATTGCTGGAGATGGCCCGCATCGTGCAAGCAGCAGACATCAAAGGCCAGTTGGACGATCACCCGGCCGCTCACGGTTTGCAATTGATTAGCCGCGGATTCCCGCTGGTGACGCACGACGATCATGAGAACGCAGAGCGCGCCTCGTTCGTTTATGACGCGCTGTATGCAACTATCAAGCTAGACGAAGCCCCTGATTAATGATGAGCAGATAACATCTAAGCGAAATGAAAGGCAGGCATGAAGATGAGACGAGACAGAAACGTAGGGCGCAGGTCACTTATCCATTTAGTTCTTGCGCGAAAGACGAGAGCAATTGTCTTTAGTCTTGTTGGGTTCGCGGTAGCGACTGTGTTCGTTTTGGTCGCTTGCTCTGCGCCGCAGAACCAGTCCGGTCAATCGAACAACCAGCAACAAGCCGGGGCGACAGATTGGAAACCAGTTGAGCAGGCCTTGGGCAAAGCCGGTTCGGTGCAACAAGGAGACGTTTACAAGGTCAGTCTGCCACGCAGCGATCTTCAGGTCAGTGTAGGCGGCATTCAGGTTAAGGCGCCACTTGCTCTCGGCTCGTGGGTCGCCTTCAAAAAAGCGGGCGGCATGACAATGGTCATGGGCGATCTCGTGCTAACCGAAGATGAAGTGACACCAGTGCTAACGAAACTTCAAGAAGGCGGAGTCGAGCAGACTGCGCTCCACAATCACGTGCTTCACGAATCGCCCCGCGTCATGTACATGCACATCAGCGCAATGGGCGACGGCGTTAAGATCGCCAAGGCGATCCACGACGCGCTCGCGCTCAGCAAGACTCCTTTCGCCGCGCCCGCCGCTAGCAATCAGACTCAGGATCTGGGAATCGATACGAAGCAAATCGATCAGATCATGGGGCAGAGTGGAAAAGTAAACGGCGGTGTCTATCAATTCAGCGTTCCGCGCGCTGAAAAAATCATGGATAACGACATGGAAGTGCCCCCTTCGATGGGCGTAGCACATGCGATCAATCTTCAGCCGACCGGGGGAGGCAAAGCAGCCATCACCGGAGACTTCGTTTTGATTGCCAGCGAGGTCAACCCTGTGATTCGCGCGTTGCGCGCCAATGGCATCGAGGTAACTGCTGTGCACAGCCACATGCTCGTCGAATCCCCGCGCCTCTTCTTCATGCACTTCTGGGCCAATGATGATGCATTGAAGCTGGCGCGCGGCATCCGCGCCGCACTCGATAAGACTAACTCGGCAAAGAGCTGAGTGGTTCGGCTCAACCTGAAGGAATAAGTGCTCGTCTTTGGTTCTGAAACTTCCTGCAATGCCTACGCTCAACCGTGTTTCTAAGATAACTTGCTTTTACGTCGCATTAGGATATGAAGGGCGCTGATCACAATTAAAGGCAAGCCAGTGTCAACTGAATCGTTGGCGCACTAATATTATTCACCCGAGGAAATAATATGGCACGAAAGATCGTAATATTCCTGGCACTGTTTTTCGTCGCTTTACATCTGGGGCTGCCTTGCTATCTGGTTGGACACTAATCCTTCCGGCTTGTCATGAATCTTTTATGCCGAGAAGATGCAACATGCAATCCGGGTATTTACAATTCCGTTGAACACGGTAGCGATTTTAGGTGTTCTCTTCACTCTCGCTTCAACTTTCCTCGCGCGACGTGATCGTTTCAGTTTCTACCTCTTGATTGCTGCAAGTGTCTGCCTCATAGCCGCACCTTAATTACGATCTTTGGAAACGTCCCGATCATCAATCAGATAACGACATGGAACAGCAATTCTTCCCCGTCGAACTGGATGGAGGTGGGTGAGAAATGGTCACGATTCCAAGCCGTGCGAACGGTTCTACAGATGACCGCCCTGACCTGCACCATACGTTCGACCTTGTTTCGTCGCGACATCTCAAGGGTAAGGGTTTAATTGGTTTCGGCCGCGTCTAGTGTCGTTGGCGCAGTCCATCATTTTTCAGTCGCGCTAGGGTCGTGATGCCGGCTCAAATAGCTCAATCGGATTGCCGTCAGGATCTTCCAATTGGATTTGCTTGCCGCCGGGACCTACCTCCATCTCATTCCGAAAATGCAGACCAGCCTTTTTCAGCGCTTCAATTCGAGCGGGCAGGTCTTTGACGTGCAGAATTATCCGATTCCACCCACCCGGCTCTTGTTGGCGACCATCAGGCAGCGGTCGAGAACCCGACGCGCCTGGACCACTGAGAATGAGCTTCAGATTGCCGACGGAGACCTGTCCGAAAGCAGGCAGGTTTTGCATATCCAGTTTGAGACCAAGTTGTTTTGTATAAAAGTCGATTGAGCGGCTCACGTCTTTCACTTGATACCGAACACCCCAAAGACCCAAGACAACGGTTTGGCCTTCCTTTGTGTTTGAGCCAGCCTCGGATGCTTCGGACGATACTTGTTGATTCATATAACCTCCAATCGCGACACCAATGAAACAGAGTAAAAACGCGCACCATTTTTTCACGATACCACCTCTTCGCTACTTCGACGGTATGATTTTTCCAGACATTGGATCACCATGAAGATCTCACTTTTTCACTTCCGCTATGGCAACTTTGTTTACGCCACTGCAAGCCAAGTAAAGCTTATCATCAGGCGTGGCTACCATATTACGCACCACGCCGCCGCCGGACGGAATGGGCGAAGATTGAAACAATTTCGTTTTTGGATCGAAGGCCACTAACGTGTTTGGTTTGACACCGGATTCGCTGTACCAAACAACACCATCTCGCGTTGAAGCAATTCCATATGGATGTGAACTCGCACCACCGGGTGAAGGCCATTCTTCAACCTTCTCTGTTTTCGGATCAAACCTCCCAATGAAGCCGCGCGCAAAGTCGCTGTAATAGATCAATCCGTTAGGATTGTTTGTGATTCTCCGTGGCCGCGCGCCTGGGTCCGGCAAGACGATTTCAGTGACGTTCAGCATTTTCGGATCGATCTTACCGATCTTGTTGCTGCCAAATTCGCAAAAATAAGGAGTTCCGTTTGGCCCAATTATGATGCCGTAGGGAAGGGCATGTGGAGTCGGTACTTCTTTGAGTTCGACCTTGCCTGTCTTTGGGTCGAGCCTGCCGATAAAGTTGCTGTTCTGAGTAGTGAAAAAGATCAACCCTTCTTGATTAAAGGCGAGACTATGCGGATCACGCGCACGCGGATCAGGCATTGGGTATTCGGTTACATTTCCCGTGCGCGGATCGAGCTTGCCAATATACGCCTTGAAGTTCGCCGTGAACCAAATGTTGCCGTCCTTATCAGCAGCGAGCCCGTGCGGCCCGGAGCCGGGCGTCTTCAACGGATACTCTTTGATTTCTCCGGTCTTTGGATCGAGCCGGCCAAGCTTGTTTGCGAGCTGTCCCGTGTACCACAACGCACCATCCGGAGCGACTGCAGGATCATGTGGGCGCGAATTCGGCGTCGGCACGTCGTATTCTCGAATGGTGACTCTCACATCATTAGTCACTGGTCGCGCAGCACAAAAGACAAATAGTGGAAAGAGAAAAAGAAGAACAAACATCTTAACCATTAGAAAATACCTCCGTCCCTGAATTATCGATCCACCATCAGAGAAGCTACAAGTCGCGATTGAGTTGGCCGCGCTAATTGTCCATTCGGCAGACACCGATAACGACTAGTAACGCGATTGATCAGTTAAGACAACAATATTGACCGTGCAGATCGACCGCAGTATTGTTACCTACAGTAATCTGATAAACCTAAATCACGATCCTGCTCGATGAGGGGAGAATTCTCTTGTCGCAGGAGCAAGGATTCGTTTATCGAGTAGATGAGGAGGGCCACGATGAATTCGAACAGCACGCGGCGACAGTTTATTCACACGTCTACAATAGTCAGCGCCGGCCTATTGCTAGCAGGCTGCCGCAGTGGTTCCGGTGAGAACTCGCGGATGACCACGAGCGATCAATCTCCTGGGAAGGCAGACCAGAACCAAATGGGCGGCGAAGTCACCGCCACTGAAGACTTAATGCGTGAGCACGGAGTGCTGAGGCGCGCCTTGCTCATTTACAGCGCGGTGGCAATGAAACTTCGCGCTACCCCGTCCTCGATTGCTCCTGACGCACTACAGAAAACGGCGAAGCTGTTTCGGACGTTTGGCGAGGAGTACCACGAGAAAAAACTCGAGGAGGCCTACATTTTTCCGGCCGTAAAAAAAGTCGGCGGCGAGGCGGCCACTTACCCGGACATTCTAATCGCGCAGCATAATCGCGGACGCGAGATCACGGATTACATTATTAGCGTGACCCAGGGAGCGAAGTTAGGGACAAGTAACGCTGAAGCATTGGCGAAGTCTCTGGAAGCTTTCGTGCTGATGTATCGCAATCATGCTGCGAGAGAAGACACAATTATCTTCCCCGCGTGGAAACAGACGATGACCGGCAAACAGCTCGACGAAATGAACGACAAGTTTGAGGACATCGAGCATGAGCAGTTTGGTGAGGACGGTTTTGAAGATGCAGTGAAACAGATCAGCGCCATCGAGAGAGGTCTCGGACTGGCTGATATCTCGCAGTTTACCGCGCCTTCTCCCCCAAAGGCGTAAGACATTCGGGAGGATGAATTCCATGAGTTCACTTCGAAGACTTGTTACTACGACTGCACCTGCATCCGTGATCCTGATCCGTATCGTCGTTGGTGGTGTCCTCCTCTCAGAGGGCATTCAGAAGTTTCTCTTTCCGAATGAACTCGGTGCAGGGCGTTTCGTTAAGATCGGGATTCCAGCGCCGGGAGTAATGGGTCCGTTTGTCGGCACAGTTGAAATCGTTTGTGGCTCGCTAATCATTCTCGGGCTGTTGACTAGATTAGCGGCAATTCCGCTCATCATCGACATGTGTGTAGCACTCATCTCTACCAAGATTCCGATCCTTCTGGGCCATGGCTTTTGGCGATTCAGCCTTAGCAAACTGCCATCGTATGGCTTCTGGAGCATGGCGCACGAAGCGCGTGTTGACTTCGCGATGCTGCTCGGCGCGATCTTCCTGCTGATTGTTGGCGCCGGCGCTTGGTCATTGGACGCGCGGCTTGCTTCAAGCAAATCGCAAACCGATGAGAAGACACCCTGACGAACAATGACTAAGAGCAAAAGGAATGTCGCGAAAACCGCTTTTGGATTTGTCCTTGTCATCGGCATCGTCAACCTCTTTGCCGACATGGCTTATGAAGGCGGGCGAAGCATCGCCGGTCCTTTCATGGGATCGCTGGGAGCGAGCGCGACCATCGTCGGTTTCGTCGCCGGCTTTGGCGAGTTGCTTGGCTATTCACTTCGTTCTGTTTCAGGTTATTTCGCGGACAAGTTCCACCGGTATTGGATCTTCGTCTTCCTGGGATATTTCATCAACGTGTTTGCAGTGCCGGCGCTGGCGCTCGCAGGGAATTGGCAACTCGCCGCTGTCTTGATCATTGCCGAGCGAACCGGTCGCGCGATTCGAAAGCCGGTGGTCGACGCAATGATCTCTTACGCCGGAAAATCCATCGGGCGGGGTTGGGTGTTTGGTCTGAACGAAGGATTAGATCAAGCGGGTGCGGCAATCAGTCCTCTCATCGTCGCATTTATTCTCTGTTACAAGGGCGGATACCGAGCCGGATTTGGCGTGCTGCTGGCCCCAGCCATCCTCTGTGTTATTACTCTGGCCATAGCGCGCTTCTGGTATCCCAAGCCTCACGAACTGGAGACAGAGTCGGCAGATTTTTCAAAGGCCAAAGGCTTTCCAAAAGCATTTTGGATATACGTAGCGGCAGGAGCACTAATTGCCGCCGGGTTTGCTGATTTCTCATTGATCGCTTTTCACTTTCAGAAAGCAGGAGTCATTTCGCCGACAACGATTCCTCTGTTCTACGCCGTGGCAATGGGAGCCGGAGCTTTGACGAACCTGGGGTTTGGACGGCTGTTCGACCGCATCGGCTTCCCAATAGCCATCCTGGGTTTTTTTCTCGGTGCACTCTTTGCTCCATTGGTTTTCCTGGGCCAATTCTGGCTTAGCTTGATTGGCATGGTTCTTTGGGGAATCGGAATGGGTGCGCAGAATTCTCTCCTGAAGTCCCTATTAACAGGCGTCCTCGCGGTCGCGAAACGAAGCACGGGCTTCGGATTCTTCTACACGGGATATGGCATCGCGTGGTTTCTCGGCAGCGCCGCAATGGGCCTCTTGTATGACAAATCTATTTTCGCGATTGTAATCTTTTCAGTCGTCTTGCAGCTCTTAGCCCTGCCAGTTTTCTTTTTGGCCAGAAGACGATCCGAACGCGCCGCCTCTGCGTGACGATCGGATATCGAAGTATTGGCGGATGCAGTTGCCATCTGTCGCTGCTTTCATGACCACAAGAGTAAAATGAGCACTACATTTGCGAGTCGAAACCAAACCGACGTGACGAACCACATGCAAACAACCGACACTCTGCGAGAATGGACCGAATCAGCGCCTTATTGGGAAGAGTACGGCGCTACCATTCGTGCGATCTTCGCCCCTGTTACCCGCGCGCTCATTGAGGATGCCGGGATTGTTAGCGGGCAATCTATCCTCGATGTTGCGGGCGGTGCGGGAGAGCCTTCGCTAACGATCGCAGAAAGGGTTGGGCCGACTGGCTCCGTAATGTGCACTGATGCTGTAGCAGGGATGGTCAAGGCGGCCGAACGCGAGGCGCATCGTCGTGGCATAACGAACGCTAGTTTTCGCCAATGCATGGCAGACGCTCTTCCGTTTGGTGACAATTCATTTGATGTTGTGATGAGTCGGCTGGGCGTGATGTTCTTCCCGGATCCGGTTGCTGCTCTGCGCGAGATGTTGCGGGTGACAAAACCCGGCGGTGCGTTGGCGCTGGCCGTGTGGCAGGAAACTGAACAGAACCCATTCTTGCATGTCGCAACGGAAGTCCTGTCGCGCTATGTAGAAGCACTGCCCGCCGATCCAGATGCGCCCGGCGCATTTCGTTTCGCTGAACCGGGCAAACTCGCGAGCATTCTTATGGAGGCTGGCGCAATCGGCGTTCGGGAGCGGTTTTTGAGCTTCCACATTGAAGCTCCTATTTCTATCGATGAGTTTTGGGAGCTACGCTCCGCGACATCGGCGACGCTCCGGCAGAAACTAGCTGATCTTCCGAGGGAACAAAACGTTCAGGTAGCGCGGGAAGTCAGAGAAGCTGCGCTAGAATTCTTTCCCAACGGCAACATGAGTTTTCCCGCGCGGATGATTATAGTCACGGCGCGGAAACCCTGGAATTGAACAAATTGGAAGTCTGAAAGCTTCCACCGTCAAGTATTTAGACCCTATGAACTCCCGTCCGATTCCATTCATACTTGCTGAACTGCTCAACGAAGCGCGAGAGCGCACACTCGCTCTAGTTGCAGATTTGGATGACCAGCAAATGATCGGGCCGCGCCTGAATATCGTCAATCCGCTGCGTTGGGAGATTGGGCATATTGCCTGGTTTCAGGAATATTGGATTTTGCGTCAGATGCACGGACGCGCCCCGATGCTCGCCGCCGGCGATAATATTTACGATTCCGCGCGGGTTGCTCATGAGACGCGTTGGGACCTCCCTCTGCCATCAAAAGCGGAAACTATAACTTATATGCAGGGTGTTCTCGATCAAGTGCTCGACCTGTACAGTCAGAAAGAGGTTGCAGCTGAGTTGAGCGACGATGACGCTTATTTTCTTTCTCTGGTGCTGCTGCATGAGGACATGCACGCGGAAGCAATTACCTATACGCGCCAGACGCTTGCGTTTTCTGCTCCACGGTTTGACGTGGTCGGTGCGAGTGCTCGAACAAATTCCCCTGTTAAAGAAGTAATGGACGATCCCCTGAGCGATGTCGAAATCCACGGCGGTCTATTTCTTCTCGGCAGCATTCCGGGAAAGCGTTTTGGATTCGACAATGAAATGCGTGCGCACGAAGTTCAAGTGCAGCCTTACAAAATTTCCCGCACGGCCGTCACCAACGCGCAATATGCGGCTTTTGTCGACGATGGAGGTTACGAGCGGCGAGGGCTATGGTCTAATGCTGGATGGCGCTGGCGTGAAAGCACCGGCGCAAAGCATCCCGTTTACTGGCGGTTCATAGAGAGCAAATGGTGGCGTCGAAATTTTAATGAAATGGTGCAACTAGAAGATCATCTACCTGTTTTGCACGTCAATTGGTACGAGGCGGATGCTTTCTGTCTATGGGCCAGACGTCGCTTACCAACGGAAGCCGAGTGGGAAATGGCTGCGAGTGCCGAGCCGACCACGAATGGTCACGCAATCACTTGGCACAAGCGACAGTTTCCGTGGGGCGATGAAGCGCCTACATCAGACCGAGCGAATCTGGATTGGCGTAATATGGGTTGCGTCGATGTGAGAGCATTGCCATTGGGTGACAGCGCGTTTGGTTGCCGGCAGATGATCGGCAACGTGTGGGAATGGACGGCGAGCGACTTTAAGCCATATCCGGGATTTGTCGCCGGCCCTACAAAGAATATTCTGCGCCCTGGTTTGGGGACCACAAGGTACTGCGCGGCGGTTGCTGGGCGACTCGCTCGCACCTGATACATAACAACTATCGGAACTTCTACACACCGGATCGGCGCGACGTATGGGCGGTCTTTCGCACGTGTGCCGTGTAGCGCGAAGAAGCCATGCGGATAGGAATAGTCACGCCAGCCCCGCCGAACTCGCGCTCAGGAAACAGGATCACGGCCCTTCGCTGGGCGAAGATTCTCAGACGACTCGGCAATCGCGTGTCGATTTTACAGGCGTGCGATGGTACGCCCTACGATCTGCTAGTCGCTTTGCACGCCCGGCGCAGCTATCCATCCATCATCAAATTCCGCCGGCAGAACCCCGAGGCCCAAATCATCGTTGCGCTCACCGGAACGGATCTCTATCGCGACCTTGGAACAAATCATAGAGCGCAGAAGTCCCTGAAGATCGCAAACAGGATAGTCGTACTACAACCGAAAGCTATCGAAGAATTGCGGCCAGCTTGGCGAGGTAAGGCGCGTGTAATTTACCAGTCGGTTGAAGCCTTGCCTGGATCGGCAAGCAAGACAAAAACATGCAAAGCTTATCTTAACGACCGATCAAATGGGAGCTTTGATATATGCGTGATCGGCCATCTTCGCGCTGTGAAGGATCCTTTTCGCGTTGCCCTGGCAGCGAGGTCGCTTCCTTTTTCGTCTCGCATCCGCATTTTGCAAATGGGCGGCGCACTGACCGATGCAATGGCCGCCCGAGCGCGCAAGGAAACGCGCTCCAATCCGCGCTATGAATGGTTGGGCGAACTACCTCGGTCACACGTTCGCCGCATCCTGGCCAAGAGCCGGCTTAGTGTGGTTTCCTCTCGCATCGAAGGGGGAGCCAACGTAGTCTCAGAAGCGATAACAGCTTCAGTTCCGATTCTCGCATCGCGCATTGATGGCAACGTTGGCATTCTTGGTGCAGACTACCCTGGTGTTTTTGAAGTGGGAGATACCCAACAGCTTGCGCGATTGATGGCGCGCGCCGAAACTGATCGGGAATATCTCGCTGAATTAAGAGACCGATGTAAGATGCTGGCTCCACTTTTTGATCCGACGCGCGAGGAACAAGCCTGGGCGGATTTGATCAGCGAAATATTCCTGATTGAGTCCGAGTGATTGTTTTACCGACGACAGGTAAGGGACTGTTAATGATCGCAGGACAAACAGATAACACGGCAAGGGAAGCGTCGCCGACTACCGTACGGCAGATTTTTTATTTTGTACTTCCAGTGCTGATCATCGTTGGAGCGCTCATCGCCTATAAGAGTTCAACCGCTTTAGGTGTGATTGGGAAGGTTTCTGCTACCGGAGTCATCACTCGGCGCGGGAACATTATTCCGCGAGTCGGTGCTTCGGACGCCGGTGTACTAACGCGAACGCTGAACTACTTTCTGGTGATTTGGCCGGCGCTGGTGTTTGGCATTCTCATTAGTGCAGCCGTGAGCACGTTTGTCTCACCGCAGTGGTTGTCGCGCTTGTTGGGAAGGCGTTCACTACGCTCACAAGTATTTGCCGGACTGGCGGGGGCACCATTGATGCTGTGCTCTTGTTGTG
>DATNNY010000125.1:0-6735 GCA_035601635.1 Pyrinomonadaceae bacterium | reverse complement strand
GCCCGGCGTTCACTTGCTGCCGAAGGAAGTCGATCAGGAAATCGCCAGCCTGAAATTGAAGTCGCTCGGCATGTCGATCGATACCCTGACCTCGGAACAGATCGAGTATATGACCAGCTGGGAAACAGGAACGTAAGTAGTTTGATTGTGGCACGCGCATCTTGCGCATGATTTCACGGAGCGCGGACAACCTTGTCCGCCATGAGCGCGAATGGGGCAGTAGCTCGACCGTCACGTGGGGCTCACCTCTCATCGTCCATTAATTTCAGAAGCCGCGGAGTTCCCTTCTCCGCGGCTTTTTCCTTTGAGCGGCGAAGAACGTCCCGACTGATCAAGCGAACTGTTCACCGATTCGCGATAAGTCTTGCCAGAGCCGCGCCAATAGAGGTATAAGACGCCGCATCGCGTTCTTATGCCCACCGGCTTGGTCTGATTTGTAGTTCGGCGCTGCGTTAGCCGAAGCGAACAACAACTATATGAATGTTCAAACTAGATTGGTACCGGGCTTGGGTCTGGCCTGTATCACGGCGGCTGTTCTTGCTGGCATTTTGCAAGGGATTTGGGAGAGGGCACATCCGATCTTAGTTACGGGTGGCACTTTCGCGGCTGCCTCAGCCACTCAGCGTTGGTGTTATGCAATGCTCGCACTTATCAAATCTGTGGGATTCTTTGCCGGACTTTTTGGCTTCTTTATAATTGCGACGAAGCGCGGTTGGATCGTGAAGAGCTTTATGAGTCTGGCACTGCTGGGTGGCGTGTTCTTCTCGGCTATCTGGATCGTCATGGCTGCAACTGCCCAACATACACTTGTCTACGTGCTGGGCGGCATGTGGTATCAGATGATTGCTCCGGTTGTCTTGGGCATCGCTTCGCTGCGCGCCCACCGCATGCCTCTCTGGGCATCTTTGTGGACGATATTTGTAGGCCTTCTGAACTCACAGATCTTCGCGCTCCTTAAACCTGACATGGCTTTGATGGTGCAAGGCGTCATCTGGGTAATTCTAGGCTACCTAGTGTACAGCTATGGCAGCCGCGGCGAACAAACCGTTGGACCGCGCGGGGAGCGTGTGATTGATTGAATCGAAGGTCGAATGTAATCACCGCCTCCGGCAACCGATATGTTCGGTTGCACAATTTGCGGCGAGGTTGCTCCCAATGAAATTGTGTTTCGCTTTACTCGGCTTGCTCGCGTTGAGCGCTATGACCTGCGCTCAAACGAGAAACGCTCAAGCGAGGACGTCAACCGGCTCGATTTGTATTGCTGCGCCAGATCGCCCTACTGCTGGCGAAAAGAGTCTCGCAAATCCTGCCGGTCGTAATCGCATCTCAACGTATTCAATCCAAGTTGATAGATTGCCGGCGACAGTTGCCTCTAATGACAGGGCCGTTCGAATCGCCTCTATTTCGTCCGGACGAAAACATCTCGTGAAGATCGTTGGCGATGGGAAGGTCGTGCAATCGTTCTGGTTCAGCTTCAGCACTTTTCACAGCACGGGACTTTGCCTTTGGTTCAATTCGCTGTATGAAACTTGGTCGTTATGGGAGGCGAAAGAAGCTGGCGCAAAATGTAAATGCAGATGATTTCGCCGATGCGACCGAACAAATCGTTAGGCGGCTACTTAGATTTTTTGACGGACGCTGGGATTTTACAGAAAGACTATCCACCGCTTATTAATCTTCTGAATAAAGGAAGTCACTGATGAAACGATCAATCATCGCTTTAGCACTGCTGACATTAATAGCTCCCTCTGCTTTGGGTCAGACGAAGCGAAACAACTCAATTGAGGCGGAAATCGTGGCGCTCGAACAAAAGGCGTTTGAAGCCTGGAAGAACAAGGACAAAAAATTTTTCGAAGAACACATGTACGAAGCCGGCCAATACCTCGACGCGGATGGAGTAGGAGGGAAAGCACAGTATGTGAAGGCAATCATAGACAATGATTGCACCGTGAGCAGTTACTCGCTGGACAATACTAAAGTAACGATGCTGGGTGAAGATGTCGCGTTGCTGACATATCGATATGCTAACGACGTGGTCTGCGGCGGCAAGCCAGAGGCGAGCCCATTGTGGGCCTCAACCGTGTACGTCAGGCGCGGCGGTAAGTGGTTAATAGCGTTTCACCAGGAAATATCCGCTGCTCAGGCGAAGTAGTTTTGCGCTAACTTGCCGCCGCCTACAGCGCTTTCAGCCGATCACTTCGACGTAAGAAGTCGAGGGTTGAATCCAATCGTCTCGACCCGTCAACTCTGACGCCCGGTTAGTTTTGTTAGCTTTGATGTGAGCCTAATCACCTCACCTCCATCCACCCGCAGATAACCTGAAAGGAGTTTTCCAATGAAGAGACTTACTAATAATCCCGTCACGGTGATTTGCTTGCTTCTATGTCTTTGTGCCGCGGTGCTAATCGCCCTCGTAACGGCGCATGCTGAGCCACCAGTGACTCCGATTCAGGCCTGCTATAACGACACGAACGGTGGCCTTCGCCGGGTCAACTCCCCTGCTGATTGCAAAAACCACGAGACTCCAATCAGCTGGAACACGACAGGGCCTGCAGGACCTCAAGGGCCGGCGGGAGCTCAAGGACCGGTGGGACCTCAGGGACCAGCGGGACCGGGGGCCAACATCGTAACTTTCAGGCATACGCGTACGGCCGCTAACACCTGTGGTCCATTCAACAACTTCAGTTTTATTGATCAGCCGACGATTAACGGCAACGCTAGCGCTCTGATATTTGTTACGGGCATCGTCGGGATCAATGGCGCTCGATCAAATACCAACCCCAACTCAAATTTGAATTTGACCTATACCGGCACGATGAGCTTTGGTGCTTGCCCCGCCGGGCGGTGGATAGTAGCTGGCGGCGATATTGCCACCGGAGCACAATTCAATGTTTTGGTGGTTAATCCATAACTACTTGATCGTCTTTAGCCGGCAGGACGTTGGGATTAGTGTCCGCCCTGGACCAGGAGCAAAAAGCGAGGCCTGGGGGAGCAGTCCTCGCACGATGAGGTTTCAAGCTAAGGCAGCATTAGTAAGCGTTGCCGATGCCAGCTGCAGCGCCGCGCGCTTTCACGTCGCCGGTCGTCTGGCCCCAGGAAATGGGAATGCCAACAAACTTCTCCACCAGCGAGATGGGCACTGCGACGCGGCGGCCATCTTCCTGTTGGAACACGATTCCGCCTTCGTCGGCCTCCATGACACGTCCCCGGTAGAGTGAACCCTGCGTACGCGTGTGAAGTTCGCAGGGCTGATTGTTGTTCCTCAGTTCCTGCGCCTGGTTCTTAAGAAAGCGGCGCTCTGCGTCGTCATATTGCTTCGGGAAATTCCGATCCATGAGTACGTTCCTTTCTTTGGTCAAATTTCGTTGAAAGTTTCTTAGGGGGACCTGACCGAACGGATATCGGGGATTCCTGAGCTAAAGTACTAAACCGCTGGTGACAGTGCGACGCGTTTTGTCGGCGGCACGTTGCCTGTGTCCGCAGTCGTTGCAAGAAAGTAGTATTGAACTATCCGCATCGTGGGCCGCAGCGTGAGGGATCATGAAGAAGGTCGCGTAATCGCGTTGCAGTTTGGGGTCAGCACAATACCCACCGAAACTTAAACGAAGGAAAATGTAAGAAGATAATTGTTGCCTGATGTCGATTGCGCGAATGTTGTCATCACGAAAGCTGAACGGAATGTGCTCGGCCCCGACTCTTTATTTGATTGTTGCTGCTGGTCGTCGCCGGTCCACTCACATGGTGCGCCCTCCTTAACAATAGCGCTATCTCTCCGTTGGTCCAGAGACATCAAATGCGGATGGTGATGTCCGCACTTCCGGCTCACGTTCTTACGCGCGAGATGAAGTAGAGCCCGCCACATGCAAAGATCACAATCGGAGTCCACACCGCCGGCCCGGGCGGCAGCAAAGCATGTTCGCCGAGTTGCTGAAAGCCTCCCGACACCAGCCAGAATGCCAGACTCACTGCCACTGCGGAACACAGGGCGACGACCGTGCTCTTGCGTCCAAAAGAGATCGCTAAAGGCATTCCAATCAAAGCCATCACAATCACGCCAAATGGTTCCGCGTACTTCCGCTGTAAGGCCACGGCCAGCGCGGCCGTGTCGGCGCCGCGATCCTTCAAACTTTTGATGTAGACCTTGAGTCGGTCCGCGCTCATTTGCGATGGCCGATCGACTGTCGGCTTGAAAACCGCAGGCGGATCTACGCCACTGATTTTCAGTTGCGCGGCAGATTGTTGGGTTACTTGTTTATCGGCAAGATCGATCCAATGGGCTTTGGTAATCTCAAACTCATTAGGCGAAAGCCACTTCCCTTCCTCGCCGGTTGTCACGCGTCTTAATTCGATCTGGCGATCGTCAAATTCATAAATCGCCGGTTTGAGCAGGACCTGCCGACGCTCGTCAAACTCATAAGAATAAATACGCGCGCCGTCGGTGCTCACCAGCCAGCGTCTTTCAGAGCCCGCGGCCATCTGGGCAATGTTTCCGCGGATTCTCGCGCGCAGGCTGTCCTGAAGCACGTTGGCTTGCGGCATCACGCGTTCCTGGATGAACCAGGAACCGGTGGCAATCAGAATTGCGAACGCAAGTCCCGGCAGCATCAATCGATATACACTCTGGCCGCTGGCCCACCAGGCCACGGCTTCCCTTCGGCGGGCGATAAGCGCATAGGTCAGGAGCGCGGCGACCAGGACACTCCCGGGGAACAATTCGATGCTTACCAGTGGCAGCAGGTAGAAGAGGTATTGCGCTACCAGTGTCACGCTCGACTTATTGGCCGCGATGAAGCGCCACAGTTCAAAGGTCGTGAAGACATTGAAGATCAGAACCAGAGACAGGAACCCAAAGAAAAAGCTGAAGGCCATCGTGCGCACGATACTCACGTCCAGCAATGTCGGGAAACTGATTAGCCAGCGACGGGCCTGCTGCGAGGCTGATCGCGGCGAGACCTCATTGTCTTCCGGCACAGTTGCTTTCTGTCGCGCTGGCCGACGAAACCGAAAACCGAATTGCCGGCGTTTGAGGGTCAGCAACGCGACCCCCAATGCCAACGTCAGTGCAGTCGCCAGCCATCCTCCCACGACTGGCGGCAGAGAGCCTGCGCGTCCCATCTGATCTCCGCCCAGTGTCAGCAAATAGTAGACTAGCAACACCAGGAGGGACATGAGAACGCCGAAACCACGGCTGCCCCTTCGCATCCGCAACGCCAGGGCGGCCCCAAACAAAGAGAACACGAACGGCGTGAGTGAAAACGCCAGCCGCTTATGAAAGATGATCGCTGCGTCGCGTTTGGCCGCACCATTACTCTGGGCGATGAATTGGCGCAACTCGGTTAAACTCATCTCGTCGGGCCCTGACTCTTCCTTCTGCATTCGCTCCAGCAAACCACCTCGTCCGGTGTTAAAGACGATTCGAAGCAAATCCAGCCGCTCGACCACAAACGATTGATCACGTGCTTCCGGAGAAGGCAGTCTGGTTTGCATCGCGTCCTGCAACACCAGTTCGGACTTGTCCGCTGAAGAGTCAATCCGGCCGGCCCGCGCCGTCACGAGCATCGTCGAGTGGTCAGGCTGAAGGGATTGGATGAAGACGCGACCCCATTGGCCACGCGACTTGTCACCATCGCGAACGTAAATGACCTTGTTCGGAATATCGCTGGTAAAAGTTCGGGGCTCGACCGGCGAATCCAATTTGTAAAGTGCGCTCCGAATGATAACTGACTTTAACTGCTGCTGGGCCTGCGGGGCTTCTTTCAGATTCAGTTCGGCCGTGGCGGCGGTCGCAATCACACCCAGGGCCAGTGCGGGCCAGAGGATCCTCCACGTGCTAACTCCGGCGGCCCGCATTGCTACCAACTCACTGTCGCTCCCCATTCGGCCCAGTCCTATGATCGTGCCGGACAAGACCGCCATCGGAATCGTAAATACCAGGACAGTGGGGAGCAGGGCGAGCGCCAGTCCGTAGACGAAACTGGATGGCATGACGCCGTGGAAGATGGTTTCAAAGTAGCGGCCCGTTTGTTGAGCGAAGAGAATTGCCGTCAGGAGAATAAGCGAAGCGACGATATAAGGGAATATCGTACGAAGGACATATCGCTCTACTAATCTCCTGTTTGCCATAATGCCGACTTTACTTCTTACCTTAAGTAATGCGCTCATCCTGCGCGCGATTTCGCAGGCAGTACGCGCGTCTCGCGTCTTGAGAAGTTAACGGGAAGAGGTAACCATCGTTCGCGGCCGGCGCTCAAGTGCGCGCACGATCAAACGATGAGTGAGCTCTGCCAGTTGGGCGTCGGATGTTTCCGAGAGCCCTTTAAACGTAGATGCAAACTCACTTGGTGGAAGACGCTGAGTGGCCAGAATGGTGCGCTGAGTTTCAGGTAGTAACCTTGTCGCCGGTCCGCTGCTACATGTCCGGCAGTGAGGATTTACCTCAACGTCCAAACATGCAGGGTCCCCTTCGCTGAGTTGTGCGCCACAGTCGCCACATGCTCGCACATCGGGAAACAAGCCGGCCAGGCGCAGCAACCACACCTCAAAGTAACGCAGCAGCAGGCGAGAAGACTGCGGAGCTGTGTCCAGCGCTTCGAGGCATGCGCTCACCATCCGAAACAACTTCTCGTTAGCCTCATGGGGCGGAGCGAATTCGCTCACCAGCTCGCCCATATAGGCCAGCACCTCAGATGTTTCAAGTTGCGCCGCAAGATCAAAATGCGACTTCAGAATTTCGGC
>DATNNY010000124.1:0-6396 GCA_035601635.1 Pyrinomonadaceae bacterium | reverse complement strand
TGTAGGACCAATCAGAGCAGCAATAATAATGAGGATCACGATGATCATGCCCAACACGGCGAGCCTGTTCTTGAGCAACCTGCGCCATGCGTCACGCCACAGGGATGTCCCGACGACGACCTCGCCGCTAATCACTTCCCGTACGTCCTTTTCGGCGACTGCGTACTCTGGACCGATATAAAGATCCGGCGGGTCGGGCGTTGTGGGTGGTCTATTGTCTTCCAAATATTTCCTTCGTTGCTTGTCGGAAATCAAACGGCGCAAGTTAACAACTTGCGCTCCTTCAGTACCTGATGCGCGGATCGATTAGGCCGTACGAAATATCGACCAGCAGATTAAAAACCAACACTGCGATCGCGATGAAGGCCACAATGCCGATAATCAGCGGCTCATCACGATTAAAACAGGCGTTGATGAAATAGTTACCCAGACCCGGCAAAGCAAATACTCTTTCAACTACGACCGTGCCGGTGATCAGAAAAGCCAGTGCCGGACCTGAAAACGAAACGACCGGCAATAACCCACCGCGTAGCGCATGACGAAACACGACCTGACTTTCGCTTAAGCCTTTCGCGCGCGCCGTGCGGATGTAATCCGAGCGCATCACTTCCAGCATTCCCGATCGCGTCAACCGGGCAATATAAGCGATGTACAGGGCCGAAAGCGTGAGCGCCGGCAGGATAATGCTGCGACTGGGGAACCCGTCCCACAATGCGGGAGGTAACCAGAAGAGTGTCAGCGCGAACACCAAAGCCAATAGTGGGCCCAGGACAAAATTCGGAATGGAAATGCCAAGCATGGCCAGCGCCATACTGGCATAATCGATCCACGAATTCTGTCTGAGAGCGGCGAGAGTTCCGGTAGTGATGCCGACGGCCAGCGCAAAAATATAAGCGCACAATCCGAGGGTTGCCGAAACGGGCAAAGCGCGGAGCAAGATTTGATTTACGGATTGCCCCTCGTACTTCAGCGAATTTCCGAAGTCGAACCGGGCCATGTTCCAAAGCACCTTGCCGTATTGAACATACCAGGGCTTATTCCGTCCATACTTCTCGCGGAGGTTCAGCTCGACCGCCGGCGCCAGCTTCTTCTCCTGGGTGTAGAAATTTCCTGGAGCCAGGCGGATTAATGCCCACGTGATCGAGACGATAATGAGCAGCATGGGAATGATTACGACAACCCGGCGAATGATGAAACGAAGCATAGTTATCGCGGACCGTTTAGAGTCGGGCTATCGCCCGACTCAGCGGGCGGTAGCCCGCTGCTAAACCTCAGAAGTTTCTACTCAGCCATGCTCGGAACTCCATAGTCCCACTTTGCGGGATCTCGCTCAATATAGATCCACTTCCAGGCAAAGAGAGAACCTGCGTTCGGATACATTCCCTTGATATAGGGCTTTTTCATCCAACGAGCGCTACCGGTATATAGCGGCAAGACCGGTTGCGCATCCAGCGCGAGCGCCTCGGCCTTAGCCATTAACTCGTAACGCTTTTGACGATCTCCCGTCGAGTTCGCCTCATCCAGGAGTGCCGCGTATTTGGGATCCCACCAACCCGTCCCGTTGTTACTGGATGCGGTGTAGTAGAGTCCGAGAAATGTAAACGGATCCATATAGTCGGCCGACCAACCATTGCGGGCCATGCCTTTGTACTCTAGTTTGGAACGGCCCGCGAGAAATGTTTTCTGCTCGATCGTATGGATCGGAATGGTGACCCCAAGGTTTTGCTTCCATTGGGCCTGAACAAACTCAGCTATTGGAATATTGCCGCCATCGGGATTTACCGTCAGCTCAACCTGATCGACTGGAAACTTCTTTGGATCAAACTTGCCTGATCCATCCCGATACCCCACATCGGCCAGGAGAGTCTTCGCCTTCTCGGGATCGAACGCGTCGCCTTTGGGCTGTGGATACCCGGGAAACATTCCAGGGGGAGTAATCGCCGTCAAAGGTTGCGAGTGCCGCCAAGCCGCCACCGCATTTTTGTCGACACTCATGTTCAGCGCTTTTCGCACCCGCACGTCGTTTGTCGGCGGCCGAGTGCAGTTGAATTGGTAATACTCGATGGTAGCTTCCGGCGCATCCATGTAATCTTTGAAAGGCGCGATCATGTCCAACCAGGGCGCTTGCACGCTGTGGTTGAGCATTGCGTCAATCTCGCCCGCCTTGTAGAGATTCATGACGGTAGAACTGTCAACCACCAGGTAAAAGACAATGCCGTCCAGCTTCACATTGACCGCGTCCCAGTACATCGGATCCCGTTTCACGATTACCCGGTCGTAATGTTTCCAGGCCGCAAGTGTGAAGGGGCCGCTGGTCACAATATTTTGTTCGAGCGTCCATGCGCCGCCAAACTTTTCAATCGCTCTGCGGTTAACCACCCGGAAGAACTGGTGTGGCATCAGGCTGAGAAAAAACGGCGCCGGCTGAGCCAGAGAAATACGCAGGGTATAGTCATTCACCGCCTCAACGCCAATGTCCTTGCCTGCAACCGGCACGAGCTGCTTTCCCGCCAGCGCGGCTTTCAGCTTTGGATTTGCCTCAACAACTTTCGCACGTTTCTTTTCGTCGCCCGGCAAGACCATTCGCTCGGGTGAATGCATGAACTTATGAAAGTCGGTGTCTGCGTCCGGTGTCTTGTCCTCGGGAATAGGCGGGTACTCTGAGGCGACGGATTCAACCGGTTGCGAGCTCAACGGCACCCGAAGTTTGGGTGGCGGATTCTCACGATTTGGATCAGCCACGACCTTCGCCGGCTGATCGTTTCCTTCAGCAAAGTCCTGCGCCAGCAGAAACTTTCCGCTGGCGGGATCCTGAACAAAGACGTCGCTTTCGTTGTACGATTGCGCATATTTGATGTAGTACGCGAGCGCCGCATTCCGCGAAGCGAGTTTTGGATCCAACCCACGCTGAAACGTGTAAACAAAATCACGCGCGGTGATTGCATCGCCGTTTGAGAAGCGGCCGTTGTGCCGAAGATGAAAGGTGAGTTCAGACGAATCGTTGTTAACTTCCCAGCGTTCAGCCAGTGCGGGAATCGGCGCCGTGGTCTTGGGATCGTACTCGACCAGGCCTTCGTAAAGCGCCATATAGATGCGCGCCTCGGGCTGGCCGTCCGAGACCGCCGGATCGAGAGATTCCGGTTCCGAGCCAGAGACATAACGCATGACGTTGTCGCGAGGCGGTTCCGTCTTACCGAAGAAGGTCGCGTTACTCGCAGAAGCGGCACAACCGGCATTGATCAAGCTCGCGATCAGAAGCACAACGGCGGCGCAGCCGGATGAACCACGCGTGATTGATCCGATCTCCCCCACGACCTGCGGTCTCTGTTTCCAGGAAGTTAACACGGCGGTTCAAAGTAGCACGCGTCTGCAATGCGGGCAAAGTATTTCCTGAGCATGTCTGACAGACTCAAGAGATCTCTGGGTAAGCTTATGTCGACTCAGGCCAAAACCCGCGTAGCTGGCGGAAGCATTAAGCCTGGTGGAGCGGAATCCCAGGTGTCAACCGATTCAAAGACAGAGCGCGAAGCGTGCGAGAGCGCAAAACCTCCGATCTGCTAATGATGAATTGCGGTCGCCGCGCTTCGCGGGCTCAAGACAAAGTTCTCCCCAACATGCTTGGAGCTTCCTATCGTTTGTCGGGTAGAACTTTCAATTCCCGAAACACCGCTTCGGTTTGCGCGCGAGCGCTGTCGAAACCCTCCGAAGTATCGATCAGGAAATCGGCAAACTTGATCTTCTCCGCCTGAGGCATTTGCGCCGCTATTCTCCGTGCGGCTTCTTCCGGCAGCAGGCCATCGCGCGCAATCAGACGATCCAGCTGCACTTCAGGCCGGCAATGAACCACGATTAGTTTATCAAAACGTCGATAGCCGCCCGACTCGATCATCAGAGCTGCGTCAACCACAGCGACTCCATCGGGAGTTTCGCGTTGCCACGTTCGAATCTGATCGTCCTGAGCCGCGATTATGAAAGGATGAAGGATTGAATTAAGGGTTTTGCGTTTCGCTTCGTCGGCAAAAACGATCGCACCCAGACGCGTCCGATCGAGTGTTCCGTCCCCTCGAAGCACCTCGCTTCCAAAGGCTTCCACGACGGCCTTCAGCCCAGGAGTACGCGGCGCCACGACTTGCCGCGCGGTAACATCAGCGTCCAGAACGCGGCATCCAAGCTCCGCCAGAACGCCGAGCACGAAAGACTTTCCAACCGCAATCGATCCGGTAAGGCCGAGCTTCAGCATGCTTGTAGAGGCAGGGCTTGTCCCTGCCCGCGTCTGTAGCAGCAGGCACCAGGCCTGTCCCTACAGACTCCTGCGCCACTTCGCTGCTTGCAAGGTATTTCTCATTAGCATCGCGACCGTCAGCAAGCCGACACCGCCGGGCACCGGGGTGCGCCAGCCCGCCGCCAAATCAGCTTCCGCAGGATGCACGTCGCCGATGAGCGTATAGCCGCGCTTTTCTATCGCTGCAATTCTTGTCCCTGCTTCAGCGCCAAAAAAGTTTCGTGCGTCATCCACGTTAGTAATCTTATTAACCCCGACATCGATTACTACGGCGCCCGGCTTGATGTAATTACCGCGGATGAAAGCTGGGCGGCCGATGGCCGCAACCAGAATGTCCGCCTGTCGCGTAACCTCAGAAAGGTCGCGCGTTTTTGAATGACAAATCGTTACCGTGGCATCTCTCTGCAATAACAAGCTGGCCACGGGGCGGCCCACGATCTGGCTGCGCCCGACGACACAGGCGTTCTTACCGGCAATTCCAATCTGGTTGCGATCCAACAACTCAATGATTCCGGCGGGCGTGCACGGAACGAATCGAGGTCGGCCCATGGCCAGCAAGCCGACATTTGACGGATGAAAAGCATCCACGTCCTTTTCAGGGTCGACCGCCTTAATGATAGTTGCTTCGTCGATCTGTCCTGGCAGTGGTAACTGGATCAGGATGCCGTCAACATCTGCGCTTTGATTCAGTTCTCGAATCAGCGACAGCAACTCTTCGGTTGTGGTGCTTGCCGGCAGACGTCTCTGGTCAGACTCAATTCCCACCTCGGCACATGCGCGCACTTTGTTGCGCACGTAAACTGCGGAAGCATCATCGTCGCCAACGAGTACAGCCGCGAGCCGAGGCTTCACGGCCCGTTCAGCCGACCATCGCGCGACTTCTGCGGCGACTTCCAGCTTGATTTGATCAGCCGTTACACGACCATCGAGAATTCTTGCGCGGGTTTGTTCTGCGGAAACCATTAATCGTAATCCTAACATGTAAAGCCCGCGGTTACCTGCGTGCCTAGGGTATGGTCAGCGTGAGCGGCTGGGTTAACCACACAACGCCAGGCTTAAGCGCTCTGCTGCTACTTGAGTGTGATAGCCATCGAATACTGATCTCATTACGGTTCGATAATCTGGATACGAAACCAGGAGATTGGGTTGATTTGAACCGAAAGGCAAATGAAGTGGACTTGAGCTAACCGCAGCAAACCGTCTAATC
Organism: Pyrinomonadaceae bacterium; assembly: GCA_035601635.1. Classification (GTDB taxonomy): domain Bacteria; phylum Acidobacteriota; class Blastocatellia; order Pyrinomonadales; family Pyrinomonadaceae; genus UBA11740. The sequence continues at coordinate 907 of DATNNY010000124.1, read as the reverse complement.
TAATCCTTAATTCAAAATCACTCAGTAACAAATCCATCGGAATCATTCGAATCATGATCAAAGCCAGGTCGTCTCTAGCAATCCTTCTCTTCCTTGTCATCGCTTTAGCCGGATCTTGCCGCCCACGGTCTTCGGCTAACGAGAAGCGTTACCCGATCAAAGGCAAAGTCGTAGCTGTGGACAAAACCGATCGGACCATCACCGTGGCCCATGAAGACATCACCGGCTATATGCCGGCGATGACTATGCCGTTCAAGATCAAGAATGACGCTGATCTTGAGATGGTAAAGCCCGGCGATCAGGTTACCGGAACGCTGGTGGTCGACGATCTGTCGTCGTGGGTCGAGATTACCGCGATCGTCGAGGGAGGGCCTCCCATTTCACAGAACATCGACGTGCCGGGCGAACCAAAGCCAGGCACCGAGGTTCCTGACTTTGGTCTCGTTAACCAGGATGGCAAACGAATTCATCTGACGCAGTACCGGGGCAAGACGCTCTTGATAACCTTCGTCTACACCCGCTGTCCTCAACCCGATCAATGCACTTTGATGAGCAACAATTTCGCGGCCATCGATAAAGCTTTGCAGGCCCAGCCCGAGACTTACGATAAGACGCATCTCCTTACGATCAGTTTCGATCCGGATTATGACACTCCCAAAGTTCTTCGCAGTTACGGAGCATCCCACACGGGCCGCTATTCAGATGAAACCTTTCAGCATTGGGAGTTTGCTTCGGGCACCAAGGACGAAGTGAAAGGCATCGCACAGTTTTTTGGCCTGCGTTATTATCACGATACAGAATCGAACGATGAACAGGTCATTCATTCCATGCGCACTGCGATCGTCAGCGCTGATGGCAAGGTGTTCAAGTTGTATCGCGGAAATGAGTGGAAACCTGAAGAGGTTCT
>DATNNY010000123.1:0-5351 GCA_035601635.1 Pyrinomonadaceae bacterium | reverse complement strand
GTTACAGTTTTCATCTACTTGGTGTACTCGATGAAAGAAACAAAAACATCACCCCAGCTAAAGGCTGGCATGGAGCTAAGTGCTCAAAAGTGTAAACGATGTCCCCGGTTTGAAACGTAAACCATGTCCGGCTTGCACATTCACGCACTCTGGGATGCGTGCGCTCCGCCTAATCAATTCGGACCGAATCGCCCTCGATATTCCGGTGACTCAATAAAGCCACGAACGATAAAGTTCTGGATGAGATCAGGATCAGCATCCAGGTTAAAGCGGTTATTGTGAAAGATGAACCCGCAATTAGCTGGATCGCTGCTGCCAGTGCAGGTCTCTGGATCGCGGCGCAAGTAGCCAAAGTATTCCATCGTCACGAAACCTTGCTTGTAGAACTTCTTGTTAACCTCGGAACTTTCTACGAAGGCCCGCAATACCTGAGCGCGAGTCCGACTTCCATCGTTCAGACTGGCAATTAGCGCCTTCTCGTTCGCTAAGTCTACGCCCGAAGTGCTCTCCAGTTTCTTAACAAACTGATCGTTGGTTAAGCTGTCGGGCAACCTTTGCTGTATCTCTCTCCGTTGCAGCCAGGCTATGGTCAGTGCATCCTTCCTGGCTGACACGGCCGCTTTATTGTCGGTTGGATCGGAGATGCTCTGCAAATCGGTCAGGAATTCTGCGTAGTGCGGCCGTTCGACCTTCGTGGCATCGCTGAGTTCGCCCACCGTCGCCGGTCTTTGGCCCAAACTGACCATGTAGAGATACATCACGAAAGAACCCTTCTGCTGGAATTCAGGCGAGCGGAAAAAGTTACCTGAGAGAGCGCCGCGCGTGTACTTGGTGCACTCGGTATCGCCCGCGTAACAGCCGCTCAAGATATTCAGGTAGAACTGCAATCCCTCTTCATCAGGCTCGCGATTGAGAAAATCATGGTACTGCTGGGTCATGAAGTCTTCCGCGTCATCGACTTCGAGCCGCCGATGAATTCTGATAGCGTCCAACGAGAGATCTGTTCGTTGCGTTCCGACAACGACCACTTTGGAACCAATCGAGATTCGGTGACCGTGTTCAGCATTGAATTGCGTCGCGGAGCTCACATGTACCGTGATGTTACTGATCACCCAGTCTCCGACAACGCCGCTCGGAGGCATGCTCTGCACCACGCCAAATAACTCGAAGAAGTTATTCTTGTTGTTGAAGTCATTCGGCTGCTGCACCTCAATCCTCACGGCATCGACCGAGCCGTCGCTACGAAGCCCGCCAAAGACACGCACAAACGAACCCGCGCTCAACAAAGTAGGTTTATCAATTTGCGTGCTTCCGTTAACATGCACTTTCCTTCCATTGACAAACCAATCACCGGTGAAAGGCGACGGCGGCAGAGTCTGAACCGTCCCGAAGAAAATGACGAATGGAAATAGCGGTGTGGCTTCCTCTTCACGTTCGACCCCAATCTTGCCGGCGTCGATCGAGCCATCCGTCCGCGGGCAGCCCTCAATCTCGACAAAGGCGCCGGGCACCACCGCTCCTGATTCGATCTTGATTAAAGTGTCAGCGGTAACGTGAATTATTCGGCCGCTAACTTTCCAGTCACCAATCAAACCGGACGGCGGTAAGCTTTCGATCACACCTTCAAACTCAAGACAGTCAGGGCGCTGGGCCTCTTCTACTTCAATTCCAGCAGCATCGATGGTGCCATCGACGCGGCGGCAACCTTCAATCTGCACCAGCTTACCGACGGCAACGGCTCCCTCCTCAGTGTTGATAAGCGTTGCTGACGTTACATGAATGACAGTGCCGGCCACCATCCAGTCACCAATGAAGCCGGCTGTACTAGGCAAACTTTGAATAATGCCTCTGAACTCAAAGCACTGAGTTGCCGCTTGTTTGACTTCGATGCGCGTGGCATCCACCGAGCCATCCGCACGCAAGGTGCCTTTGGCTTCGACCAGCGCCCCCACTGCAACTGCTCCATCTTCCTGGTCGATTCCGGTAGCCGTAGTGACGTGCACTATGCGACTCCCTACTGTCCAGTCTCCAATAAAGCCTGTCGTGTTAGGCAAATTCATAATTCGGCCTACAAACTCAAATTCATTTTCAGAAACGGAATTTGATTGTGCGCCCGTCCTGGGATTTATCGAGCTTCCTACGAAACACAAGATTGCCATGGTGACGAAAAATATTTTAAGGTGGCTCATCGGTTCTCCTCCGGCGAAATCATTGAAATATCCTGAAGTGCGCATGAAACGGACAGTTCTCAGCAGCACGGAATAAATAGATGTCTGAGAAGTCAACCATGCCGCCGAGTGCTCTGACCGCTCGTACCGTTTCGGAATTAACAGGAAAAAAAGAAAAGGGGTCGCATGTATTCTTATCGCATCCCGGGCCCTGAATGATTCAGTCCATATGAAAATTTCATTTCGGCTTTCTTGCGTGGCGCGGAAATTCGTTAGAGGCAGTCAGGTTTTGCTTCTTACGGAAAGACTGAGCCGGTTATGGTGAAGGGTATGAGTACAAATCGACACTGCCTTGACAATCTTTCCGGGTCGGCTCGGAAGCGGGCGACAGCCGAAGATATACGGGGGGAAATCGATTCATTGGCTCAGGTTGCGTGTTGGATCTCCTTACTACCGCTTGATGGGGTTCTGTACCTCTGTCGCCCGCATCGCGAGCTCGATCGTTGTTGGTGTTTTGATCCTGGGGCTTACGCCCTGGGCTTTATGACTAACCCCGGTCCGAGGAGAATTCCGCAAGCACGAATTTCACACTCCTCGCTGCATCATATAAACTGGAGACGCCTGATTAAGTCATATGTCATTAATGAATAAAACAGCGGCGTTCACCGGGCTCGGCGCTTTGCGCAGTCTGGTTTCGGATTCGATGGCCATCGACATGGGGTCCGGGGCAACTATCATCGATGTGCGCGGGCGTGGCGTGGTTGTCGACGAGCCATCGCTGGTTGCCGTTAGCACCACCACCGGTGAAGTAATCGCCATCGGGCTGGAAGCACAACAGATGTACGGCAGAGAGGCCCGCGATGTGACGGTGATTGCGCCTTTGCTGGACGGCGTAGTCGCGGACTTTGAAAGAACCAAGGTGATGCTGGCGCATTTTGTGCGTAAGGCTCGCAGCGGTATTTCCCATTTCAGCCGGCGCGCGATCATGAGTGTCTTGTCCGGCGTCACGCAAGTTGAGCAGAGAGCTCTATTCACTGCCGCTGAACAAGCGGGCATTGGCCGCGTTTGCATGATAGAAAATGGCCTGGCCGCGGCCCTGGGTGGCGGCGTCAAAATGGACGACACTCGCGCCTCCGCGGTCGTCGACCTCGGTGAGTCGACTACCAGTGTAGCCGTGGTCGCGAACGGCGCCATGGTGCACGCGCGAACCGAGCGAATCGGAAGCTGGGACATTAACGCAGCGCTTATTGATCATGTGCGCCGCCACCGCGGACTCGTCATTGGCGAGCAAACGGCGGAGCGGCTTAAACTTGAACTGGTTTCAGCGACTTTGCCGGACGACCTGGCACAACAGATCACGATCAAGGGTCGCGACGTCCTGACCAGCAGTCCGGGGGCAATCGAAATCACAGCCGGAGAAGTCTATCCCGTCGCTCACGAAGTCGTTCGCAAGACAGTCGACATCATATCTACAACCCTCACCGAGCTTCCGGCCGAAGTAGCCGCAGACATATATGATCGCGGGATCATTCTAACGGGTGGCGGGGCCTTGCTCAGCGGGTTGAATAATTATGTAAAGCACCAGACCCGGCTGTCGACCCGGATCGCTGATGAACCCAGATATGCAATCGTGCGCGGGCTCGAGCAGATGTTCGCTGAGCCGCTTTGGCTTCGCCGCGTGATACGCTGTCGACCTGACCAGCTCCTTGATTTCGAGCGAGACTCGGCGCTTGAAAGTTAAGTTACCCTTTCTTTATCGACTCATTAAGTCAATGAATCAATGAATGAACTAGGAGTCTTTCTCCCTTCTCCCTTTTCGGAGAAGGGCTGGGGATGAGAGCCTGCGAGACCAAGGAAGCTATTTTCTTTTTTTGTGCTCCGTGAACGGCGAGTGGCATTCAAAGACAAAAACATCAGTTTGGTCGACGCCCAGTAAGCCCTCACCCCAACCCTCTCCCAATGGGAGAGGGAGATAAGAATTTTCCTCGATGTGGTCAACGAGCCGCGTAGCAGAGGCAGACAATAGCCCTGAGTGAGCGAGCGCCGTGAGCGTAACCCCGGGGATCACATCCCTAAAGATTCCGAGCCCGCGAGATGCTAGCGCAGGACCCCGGCGCGGCTACTTCTATCCCGCTTTCAGCGCGATGATTTGAATTGGCTATTACCTAGTTCTTAAGTTCCACAAGCTCAAGGCGGATTGTTGTACTGCCAATGTTCTCGGCCCAGTGCGTGATCGGATCACGATATATAACGTCGCCGGTTCGGAACTCGGCTTCAGTGACCGTACCGTCTGCACTGTGGTTGCGAAACTTTCCGCCCGCGATGACATAGATGACATAGGCGGGATGCGAATGCATCTTTTCCTTAACTCCTGGTTCAAGAGTCGCCTCGAGAACACGTACGCGAGAGTTTTCGAGTTTCAGGGCAATGCTCTTTGAGTTTACTGCAAGGGGGTCTTGCGCGCGTGTAACTCCCGCATCGCCGCGCACAAATCCCGCCACGAGTAGAACAAGTATCAAGATATAGATTCGCTTCATTTCGCCTCCTTACCGGCTGAAGTCTTTGACGTGACAAGCATAGCAGAGTAGTTAGTCCCGAAGGGCCGTTACGAATAGCCACAACCCAAAGGTGGTGGTTACGGGATGAAAATGATTAAGGAGGTGCGGTGGAACCAGCCTCTCGTGGGATGGCCGGCCCACCGAGCGGAGGAGTACTCACAGCTTACGGAACGGTAATCGTTTTTTGCCCCGCCAACTCAGTTCGAAAAGCTTGCTCCCTTTCAGCGACATACTTCTGGTAACCGTCGGGATCGATGAAAGCTCTGGTGAAGCCCGCCTTGAAACGGGAATATTTGGTTTCCATGTCGAAGTAATTGCCATGGGCGCCGAGAAAGTAGTCACAAGGCAATGATTTCAAAACTTGGAACGTGCGTTCATAGTCTTCGGCGATTCGGGGATAGAGAGTGTTGCCGACGAGTTTGTATCCGGGATTTACGTTAGGACTGCCAACGATTACAACGTGGCGGGTCTGCCCGTCTTCTCGCACTCTCATCGTCCAGGTTGTGCAGCCCTTCGTATGCCCGGGTGTCAGATGCGCGACCAGCACTGCATCCCCGAGCTTTACCTCATCACCATCGTGTAGGACGCGATCAACTTTGGTGGGCGGATACAGATTGGCCGGCGC
>DATNNY010000122.1:0-38491 GCA_035601635.1 Pyrinomonadaceae bacterium | reverse complement strand
AGCGCGATCATGCGGTCAATAAATGTCTCACCCGGATTCGAAGTGATGCGGATCTTGATTTGGTCGGATAACACGCGCGTACCGCCAGTGACGGCCGAACGATCACCGCCCGCTTCACGAATCACGGGCGCAGACTCTCCGGTAATGGCCGACTCGTCGACCGAGGCTACGCCTTCGATGATTTCACCATCACCGGGAATGAACTCGCCCGCGATTACCAGCACAACATCCTCTTTTCGCAGCTCTGTCGCGCCAACGACCTCAGTCTTGCCATTGGCCAATATCCGGTTAGCCGTTGTCTCGGTTCTGCTCTTGCGCAAATTGTCGGCTTGCGCCTTGCCCCTTCCTTCGGCCATCGCCTCGGCGAAGTTGGCAAACAAGACCGTGAACCAGAGCCATAGCGTGATTTGCAGCTCAAACTTAGTCTTGGTTACGCCAGGAATTGGCGAGACTAATCCGCGAATGAGTTGGAGCGTCGTCAAAAGGCTGCCAACTTCGACGACGAACATCACGGGATTTTTCATCATCGAGCGAGGATTCAATTTGATTATTGAATCAAGAATCGCACGCTTTACGATCGCCGCATTCCAAATTGCTGTTTTCTTTTGCATGATATTAAAAAGTCTTGCCCGTACTCATCAACAAATGTTCCACGATTGGGCCGAGGCTTAACGCCGGGAAGAACGTCAACGCTCCCACGATCACTATTACGCTCACCAACAACGTAGTGAACAGCGGCGTAGTCACCGGAAATGTTCCTAATGACGGCGGCACGATCTTCTTGCGCGCGAGATTACCGGCGATTGCCAGCATCGGAATAATCATCATGAAGCGACCGATGAGTGTCGCCAGCCCAATAGTAGTGTTGTACCAGTACGTATTCGCCGAGATACCCGCAAAGGCTGAACCGTTGTTGCCCGTACCGGAGGTAAAGGCATAAAGAATTTCTGACAAGCCATGCGGCCCAATATTGTTCAACTGCGACGTGCCGAACGATGGCGCAACTGTTGAGATCGCCGCAAACAGTAGAATTGTGAGCGGGAAGACAAGCGTGACCAGCATCGCCATCTTGACGTCGTAGGATTCGATTTTCTTGCCGAGATATTCAGGGGTACGCCCGACCATCAACCCGGCAATGAACACCGCGAGCACCACATAAACCAGGATTCCATACATGCCGGCGCCGACCCCACCGAAAATTGTTTCGCTGAGCATGATGTTGGCGAGCGGAACCAAACCACCTATAGGTGTGAAGCTGTCGTGCATCGCGTTGACCGCGCCACACGAGGCGTCTGTCGTTACGGTTGCAAAGAGAGCACTGTTGGCGATCCCGAAGCGCACTTCCTTGCCTTCCATGTTTCCGCCCGATTGGTTCACCGTCGCAATCTGGTCGGTCCCGGCGAGCAGTGGGTTGCCGCGAGACTCGGCCCAGTAAGCTATTGCGACGCCGGCGAAGAACAATACCGCCATGGCTGCGAATACGGCCCAGCCATGCTTCTGCGATCCAGTCATCCGGCCAAGAGTGAAAGTCAGCCCCGCGGAGACAGCCAAGATCGCAAACATCTGCAGCAAATTTGAAAGCGGTGTTGGGTTTTCAAAAGGATGAGCTGAGTTGGCGTTGAAGAACCCGCCACCATTAGTCCCCCACATCTTAATCGCTTCCTGCGACGCAACTGGCCCTTGCGCGATTGTCTGTTCGGTAACGGTCTGTTTCTCTTTTTGAGTCGTGCCATCGGGATTGGTCCCGACGTTGCCGCTCGCATCCTTCTTTTCTACCTCTATGGTTTGCGGCTCGACCAGCTTCGCTGTGTCATACGGCCTTAGATTCTGGACCACTCCCTGCGAGACCAGCAGGAGCGCGCCGGCGATGCAGAATGGTAGTAGGACCCAAAGCGAGGCACGAACCATATCGACCCAAAAATTCCCAATGGTATCCATCTCACGGCGCGCGATGCCGCGGATGAAAGCGATAGCCAGGGCGATCCCGACCGCCGCCGATGCGAAGTTGTGATAAGCCAGTCCCGCCATCTGCGTGAGATAGCTCATTGTTGTTTCGGGAACGTACGACTGCCAGTTTGTATTGGTGGTAAACGAGGCGGCGGTATTGAAAGACGATCCCGTGAACGTCGTAGAATCAACGCCCGGTAGATGCTGCGGATTGAGCGGTAAAACACCCTGAAAACGCTGAATCAGATATAGAACGAGCATCGAAACGACGCTGAACAAAAGCATCGATCCGGCGTATTCCGCCCAGCGCATTTCGCGCTTTTCGTCAACGCGCGTCAGCTTATAGATCAGTCGTTCGATTGGGCGAAGCACCGGATCTAGAAAAGTTTTCTCACGATTGAAGACATGGGCCATAAAGACGCCCAGCGGCTTCGTAACCGCGAGGATCAAGGCGAAGAACAGAAGTATTTGTACCCACCCATTGAATGTCATCTCAAAACTTCTCCGGACGCAGGAGCGCGTAAACGAGGTAAATCAGTAGTAAAGCGGAAACCGCCATGGTCAAGATCGTTTCCAGACTCATCTTGGAACTCTCCTCACTGTAACTTCTCGCATCCACGCACGTAGGCGAGCGCGATCAAGAAGAAAAGAACTGTTGCGGCAATAAAAACTAGATCAAGCATAGATTCACCCTTAACGGTCGAATGTAAATATCGTGGCGAAGATCAAAAGGTGTTGACCAGGAGTCAACCCAATCAAGCCCGGACTCACTACGCGCCCTCTGAAGAATCCGCCATCTGGCCCGGTCGAATGGTCATAGCGATGCTCCAGCCGAAAGACTGTGTTACTGGATTTGTAGGGGAGCTTATATTCGAGCGTAGTTGTCAGCGCGACGACCGTTTGCCTTGCGAGCGTCCATCGACCTTGAGTGTCCTTCGCAACTTCTGGACGAACCGCAACTGCCCAACGCGGATTCAGAGACCAACGCATCGGCAACTGGGCCGAGAACCACCACGCGCGTGCAGCATTCGGAGCATCAACATTTTCGGTCGAGAAATTAGTCTCGAAGGCTATCGTGCGTTTCTCTGTCTTGTGCTCGACAAGCGTGTCAGATAGAAAACGCCAAAACTTGAACGCGGTATTCGACTGATGTGGCCCCACCAGAACGGTCTGCTTAACCGTCAGGTGTGAAGTTACGCTGATAGCCGCCTGCCCGCCCCAACTCGGAACATGATTAGCCGTCGCTAGATGCCAGTATCCATTGACGACGAAGAACGTGCCGGTGACCTTCTTCGTGAATGGATAAGTTACGTTTACACCCATCATGAAATACGGCGTGAAGTCCGCGCCCCACGGCCGCGTGTAGTTCAAATTGTCTTTGGCGTAGAGCGAATCGTACCCGATAAAACTGCTAAAGATTCCGCCTTGGATCGTCAGCCCTTTGCCGACCGGAGCGAGATAAGAAACATTCGTTGGTCCCAGGTGACGGAGAAACTTGAAGCCGCTCATGTTGGGCGCCGTCGCGGAAAATCCAAACACCTCGACGTCTTTCCCTGCTTGGGCCGTCAACTCAACGCCCCAGCGCGACTCCTCGTCGGCTTTCTTCCTAAGATAGAAGGCCGCGCCATTGATGTGGGGCCGGTCGGTATGCCAGGCCGTGCCGCGACTGCGGAACACGCGATTCTCTGGGTGATTGAAGTCGAGTAGGTACGCGGCATCGATGAATCCGCCGTAATGCCACGTAGACGATTGAGTTTGAGGCGTTGGAGACGGTGTTTCTTGAGGAACGGCGCTATCGATCGTCGGACTCGTCATCGCGTCGGCCTGCGAAGCCTTCGTGTTTGACTCTTCCGTGTTGGCGCGCTCTTTTGTGCTCGGGCCAGCCTCTTGCGCTTGACCCTTGATAGTTAGAGCGGTTATCAGCAGCACAAATAACGCGAATCCCACTGCCGCTCTCCAGATAAGTTCGAAGGTATCTCGCTCAAGAACCATTTTCCTACTTCTGGTCATGTTCAAACTCATTACTCTCCTTCTTCAAAAACACCGTTCGCTTCTTGTTGCAGCGACTTATCACGTCTCGCGATCCCAACGTCTGGTGAGATCAATGTCATCAAGCGTTAAGTTGTCGACTTCAAGCTTTGCATCCGGCGGGTAGTCGTCGTTTTCCCACAAATACGTAGCCAGGTGCCGTTCCGGAAGAGAGAGCCAGTAGGAACTCTCATTCGAGATACGACCCCGAGACCGCCAACTAATCTCTGCTATTGCGTCGCGTGAAATTTCAACCGTGATTTGGAGTTCATATCCATGTGGGTCGCGGACCAGCAATTCGTGCGTCGCTCCCACAGCCTTAATCGATTTATCGATATCGCTGAGCCGGATAATGCTGAAGCCATTCTCGGTGAGGAATTCGATTGGTCGCTGTGGTTCCACAGAAGTATTTGGGATAGCCCCCTTGTCAATCATCGATAACATCTCAATTCAACTTACTTTCTCAGAGCCAACGGTTCGCTAGTCATCTCGCTGGTCGCTCCAGTGTGTTGCCAGCAGTAACTGGTCAGCCGGCAGCTCGCTAATGATCAACTGTCCGCGCTCAGGGTAATCGTCGTTTTCCCACAGATACGTCGCAAGGCACTGTTCTGCACAAACCAGCCAAAACACACTGCTGTCCAATAAACGATTACGCCTGCGACTCTGTATTTCGGCGACAAGGCTTTCTTCAAAGGCGACCGTAACTTCGCGCTCCCACCCACGTTCATTGCGGACCAGGAACCGACATTCGCGCGATGTAGCAGTCACCGATTTATCAACCTCAGACAGACGCACAATGCTAAAGCCGTTCTCGGTGACGTACTGAATTGGCGAGGCTTTCTTCGCCAAACTGTCGGGAATAACTTGTCTCCTATTGACTGCCATCGCTTACGATCAAATCTGCAACATCGTTTTCGCTGACCCTTGTCAACATCTCGATCTTACCGAGGTCGGCGTAAAAAAGGGCTTAAAGGTTTATTAAAAGTTCGTGAACGAATGAGGGCGTCAGTCGAAACAGAGAATTGGAAAGATGGTGGCTTATGCTAGGCGGGGTTCCTTGGCTCCAGAGATCTGAGAGCGTGCTTTGACCCACCCTATTTGCGCGAATTCACCCATCGACACTCCCGGTGCCGAGCTGAATTTGACAAAGCTATGCGTGAGACGTTGACGCGGGCTGGACGCCTCGGGAGTTAGCCGCAAGAGGGTGGATAAATGACCAAAGCAAGGTAATAAACCGAGGTCATTGTTTTTCAAAACCTGATCGCCCGGATCTAATCTTTACTACGCGGTGTCTCAATTTTTGTAACTTCTTCCTTAGGTTTCTCTTTCTCTTCGGCGGGGGGAAGCTTGTCTGGCGTCTGAATCTTTTCGCCCTTCTTTAAGGTGCGTAGAAACTCAAGCACCTGTTGGCGACGGTCGTGGTGCAATTCGTCGGCAAGGCGCACCAGCGCCGCGATCACAATCTGCTTATGACGGATATCGTCCAGGCCCCGTTCACTTCTCACGTTCAGCCAGAGCTTGTGAATGAAGTTGATCTCCTCATCAGTAAGCTCCGGCGCATGAGCGCCCAGATAAAAATCTCTAATTTCCCCGTCCGGTCTAATCACGCGAAAGCGCACTCTCTCCTGCGTTCTGTTGGGCAGACGCTCCCAGGCATCACCCAGCAGTTTGGCTTGATGCTCCGGCGTCATCACTGATGAGGAGCCCGCGATAACTTCGGACGAGCGCAACTGTGACGCCGTGAGAGCAATCGCCTGGAAAATGTCCGACGAAGGAACGACCAGCAGATGCACGGTCTTGCCGGCTTTTTCGGCCAGTGCCACAACCTTGCTGAATAAATACTGCTCGTATCTGCTGAAGAGCCGGTCTTCGGCGATGCCTTCATAGCCCGTGTCCGGACCGCGCAGCAAATGTACAGTCATCACCACCAAATCTTTTTTGCCTGTGTGGGTGACTTCCAGGGCTTTACGCAGATGGCTGAGAGTGTTGTAGTCACGCACCAAACAAATTGTGTTACCGGGACGCACGTCAACGGTCTCGTTGGAGACTGCTTCGTTAGCGTTCAAACGAAATTGATCCATCGCGGAGGTTGTGTGGATTTCTTCCGCGCGTCGTCGCTCGTTGATTCGTTCCGATATCAGGAACAGAGTAAAGAAGACGATCGTGAATGCGAGCCCCGAGATTGTGGCTATTTCCTTCGTGAGCAAATTGATTCCAGCGACAGCGAATAGGAGTGCTGTGATTAGCCCCAGCCCGATAGGCAGCTCATTACCATCGAGGCTGATATTAAAAGGCACTTTCCATTCCCGTGTAGATTTATCTTTGAAGCGCAATACCAGAACCGCCAGGCCCTTGAACGCGAAAGACCAGACGACGCCGAACGCATAGGCCTCTCCGAGGGTGTAGGTATTGCCACGTGAGCCGAGGATCGCCACGAGTTGCAATACCACGATCAGATTGATCATGCGGAAGGTTGTGCCGAAGCGCTTGTGGGGCGCCCGAAACCAATCCGTCATCACGCCATCTTCGCTGACGCGATTGAGCACGCCGTTAGCGCCAACGATCGCGGTATTAATGGCGCCGGCCAACATCAAGAAGCCAACGATGACGATGAAAGCCTGAAATACCAGTTTCAGAGGCATCGGACCCGCAAGATTGAGCGCGATGCCACTAATCAGGTTATCAAAGTACTGCGGACGATTCTTGTCCGGAATGATGGCATAGGCGAAGAATGAAACCAGCGAAGTGAAGAGCATTGAGTAGACGAAGATTACAAAACCCGCCCGCATTAGGTTCTTGTGTTTCGGAAATTCCAGCTCGCGATTAACCTGCGCCAGCGATTCCTCGCCCGACATCGCCAGGATCGAATGACCGAAAGCCATCAGAATTCCTATCAAGCCAATTAGCATGCCTACATTGGCGGGAATCTTAAAACGAGGCTCGGAAGGTTGGTCAGCGGAAACCGTTGGCAAATCTTCAGGCTTCGCTGGCTCGAACGCACGAGGCAGCAGTCTGGGCATCCAACCGACTGCGTCACCGTTGAAAACCAGGTTGTGAGGCGTGGGCGATGGCGGCAGGCGCTGTGCGGACGGTCGGGTCACAATGGTGAAGGTGCACCACCCTATCAGCAGCACGACCATGACGGTCGTGACCCACATTATTCGCAAAGCATCTTCTGATGATTCGTGAATGCCGCGAGTGTTGCGGCGCCAAAAATAGATCGTGACGAGCGCGGCGATTCCGGCGGCCAAGTAGTTCACAGTTTCGGTAGAGGGAACCCACGGATGACCAAAGTAAACGGTTGTTTGCGAGACCAGGCCCACGATATATTGGCCGGCAGACACACCGGAAATCGGGCCCGTGAGGATGTAATCGAACATCAACGCTGAGACGGAAAGCTTCGCCAGCGTGCCGCCCATGGCTTCTTTAACAACACGGTAGACGCCCCCGCGCGTAAACATCGCGCACGATTCAACGTAAATAGCGCGCACAGCGTAGGAGAAAAGCATGACGCCGAAAATAAACCAGGGCGCAGCCTGGCCGACGGCTTTCTCTGCAATCCCGCCGACGTAGTAAGCGGACGAGCCGAGATCGTTTAAGACGATTGCCGCCGCTCTCCAGAAAGAAATGAACGACAGCATGACTGAGGTAGCTACGATTACCTGCGTACGCCCGTTCGTCTTCTGGTTTTCAGTGGTTGCCAACTTCTCTCCTTAGTCGTTTCTGATAGTTGGGAATGAGCGTTTGCCTAAATCACTTCCGGGATATTCACCGTCTTTCTTTCAGTTGCTCCAGCGCCGCGCCAAATTGAGATCATCAAGAGTCAGCACTTCTACCTTGAGCTTCGCCTCCGGCGGATAGTCATCGTTTTGCCAGAGGTAATCAGCCAGGTGTCTTTCAGCGCAGCAGATCCAATAAGAGCTATTAAGGGACAATCGCCATCTGCTCCGGCTGACAATTTCAGCTACCGCGGAGTCACAGATATCAACGGTTATTTCCAGTTCATATCCCTGCGGATCGCGCACCAGGAAGGAGTGTTCGGTTCCCTTCGGGGTAATTGATTTATCGATGTCGGAAAGTCGGAGGATACTGAAACCATTCTCCGTCACGTACTGGATTGGAGAGTACCCGTTCGCCAAGCAGTCGGAATTGACTTGTGCTCCACTTACAGCCATCGCGTTTGCTAAGTCTGACCCTGTTTGGGCAGACGATTGCCAACAGACTCGATGGTAATGAGGACGGGATAAGAAAGGTCTTAAAGGTTTATTAAATTTTCGTAAAGACCGGCAGATAAGCCTTAGAAAGGAGGAGAAGAAGCCGCGACGCGCTTAAAGCAACCGTACTTGATCGGGTCTGTTAAAGGGTCAGTTCCGAAGGGTCTCAGGCGCCCGAAACAAACCGATAGCCAACCCAAGGGTCGGTAAGGATATAGCGAGGTTTTGCGGGATCGGACTCAACCTTCTTACGCAAGTGTCGGATGAAAACTCGAAGATACTCGCTCTGGTCGGTGTAATTTCCGCCCCAAATGTTTGCGAGCAATGTTCGATGAGTTAAGACCTTGCCAGGATGACGAACGAGGTAGATGAGCAGGTCGAACTCTTTTGGCGAAAGCCGGATCTCTCTCCCGGCAACGAGAACTTTGCGGGTCTCAAGGTCGACTCGGAAGTCACCCTCTTCGATCACCTTTTCGTCTTCGCCGGCTTCAGGCGAACGACGCAGGGTAGCTCTAACCCTAGCGAGCAATTCTGCCATACCAAAAGGTTTTGTTACATAATCGTCAGCGCCGGCGTCAAGAGCTTCTACTTTGGTAGCTTCGTCGCCTTTGACTGATAGCACGATTATGGGAACACTTGAGATTTCTCGCAGCCGCTGACAGAGTTTCAGTCCATTCATGTTTGGCATGGAAAGGTCGGTAACGACCAGATCCGGCGGCCATGCCTGGAAGAGTTCCAAAGCTGCTTCACCCTCACCTGCGACTCTCACGTCATAGCCATGCTTAGACAGGCCGCTGCGCAGGACCAAAGTGATTTCCTGTTCGTCGTCAACGACGAGTATGCGTTTCTTATTCTCCATCGCGATTCAAATCTTCCATTACGTTCAGGTCGGCGGTTATGGAATGTTGGGCATTTCCATTGGTACCGCGAGCCAAATCATCATCGCCAACCGGGACAGTAAAGACGATGCGCGCACCGCGACCTGCGTGGGCGTCTGCAATCCAGATTCGTCCACTGTGAGCTTCCACAATTCCCTTGGCGATCGCGAGTCCCATGCCAATACCGCCTGTCTGACCGCCTGCTGGTTCATTGCTGGTGTCGCGATAGAACCTTTCGAAGACGCGCTCGCGCAAGGATGAGGGAATACCTGGCCCTTGATCTCCCACCGCTATCTCTATCATGTCATCGGCTACGCGAGTAGCCTCAATAACGATCAGTGTGTCGGGTGGCGCATATTTGCTGGCGTTGTCTATCAATGTATAGATCACTTCCGCGACCGCCCGCGCATCGACACGGACCACCGGTAGCTCGTCTTCCACCGAAACCCGAATTTGATGTTGTCGGGTAAGAGGCTCGGCTTGCGCCAATGCCGCGTCAATAATGTCGTCGACAGCGCCCCAGTTGCGATACAACTTCATGTCACCCGCTTCGATTCGCGCCAGGTCAACAATGCCTTCGACAAATCGGTCAAGCCTGTCCGCCCCGTGCGTGATGACTCTTAACATTGTGGTCTGCTCTTCGGAGCTGAGTTTTTCGACCTGCTCATTTGCCTCGCGATCTTCTAGTAGCAAAGTGGCCGAAGCCTTAATCGAAGTTAACGGCGTTCGAATATCATGAGTTACGGCGTCCAGCAAGGCCGATTTCAAACGCTCACTCCGCTTGACCGCTTCAGCTTCGCTCGCGCGATCGAAAGCTGTTTGAAGGTCCTCGTATAGACGTTTGATTTCGCTTCTCTGCGCTTCGGCCTCCCTGGCTCGTCGCCTCGCCCGTGCTGAAAGCTGGCCAACAGTGAGAGCCGTAATGAAGAAGACCCCGAGCGCTACCCAATTCTGTGGATCGGCGATGGTAAACGTGTGGATCGGTGGAATGAAGAAGAAGTTGAAGCAGACTACCCCTAATACTGAGGCTAAGAGCGCAGGTCTACTTCCCCAGAGGATCGCGGCGAAGAGCACAACCAGCAAAAAGGCCAAGGCCACTGTAGTGGAATTGATGTGGCCACGAAACGGAACAAGGAAACCAGTAACGGCGGCAGTGCCTAACAGAGAACCGCCATAACCTGCCCATCTGTTCCGCAATAGCTTCTCGCTCACGCTGTGCATTGTAAGGCACTGACATGATTTAAGTGTATCGGGTGACCTGACGTAGGACAGAGTTCTCTTAAACTCGGCCTGAGCAAGGAGCCATCACGAACAGTCGTTACTTGCTAACCAGCTAAAACCTGGGTCGCCGCGGCGGTAATCATCTCATCCGAAAAAGTACCGCTCATCCTTTGTCAGCAGGAAACTCTCCCAATTTTCGCATCAATGGTTTGATCGTTAGCCCCTGCACCAAAATCGAAAAAGCAACCACCGCGAATGCCACTGTAATGATCTCGTCGCGGCGTGACATCCCTGGCGGAAGCCCCAAAGCCAACGCCAGCGCCAAAGCACCGCGCAAGCCGCCCCAAAACAAAATGTGCTGATGCCTTAGCTTGACCTTCAGCACAGATCGCGAAAAGAACAGGCAGGAAGGGTAGACGGCAAGCGCGCGCGATAGGGTAACCAACACGATAGCGATCACAGCCGGGAGCAAAACAGATCTGAAATTCTGATGAGCGACGCGTATCCCGATTAGCAGGAAAATTAGTGAGTTGGCTAAAAAGGCCGCATATTCCCAGAATCCGTCAACGGCCTGCCGAGCTTTTGCAGAAATACTAAGGTGACCGACGTTCCCTACGATGATTCCCGCAGTAACCGTCGCCAGGACGCCTGACGCGTGAAAGTGTTCCGCGAGCAGAAAAGATCCGTATGCTGCAACCACTGTGAAGGTAATTTCGATCAGATGATCATCCGTTCCGCCGGCGAGAAGTAAGGCTACTCCCGCCACAAGTGCTCCGCAGAGCAACCCCCCGAGAACGGCAATTCCAAGTGTCTTCAATCCGATCGTGACACCAAGGCTTTGGCCCGACGCAAACAGCAGAACGATGGTGAAGGCGACGGCTGCCATGCAATCGTTGAAAAGACTCTCAGCTTCTACCAGCAAACGAATGCGTCCACTGGCCCCGGCCTCCTTGAAGGTGGCTATAACTGAGACGGGATCGGTAGCAGCAATCAGGACTCCAAACACCAACGCGCCTGCCCACTCCCAATGAGCGAGGTAGCGCATTCCCATCGCCGTTGCCGCCGCAGAGAGCAACACGCCGACAGTCGCGAGAACAAGGATTACTGAAAAATCTTTCCTCAAGTCCCGCCAGTGAAGATAGAGTGCTGCTTCAAAGATCAACGGCGGCAAGAAAGCGGTGAAGATAAGCTCCTTAGTCAGTTGGATGTTTAGCGCGAAAGGAAGTAGCGCCACGCTAAAACCCGCCACGACCAGCCCGATGCTATAGGGCACGCGCAGTCGCCGCGCCAGCATTGCGACTACTGCGGCGATCAGGAGAAGGATTTCAACTCGTTCAATTGTAAGCGCCAAATGCGAATCTCTTTCTCTCAGAGTAATCAATCTTATCCCATGAATGTCTGGTCCGTTATGAAACCTTGTCTATTCATGAGTCGTTGCCAATCCTATCAAACCAGCTATTCTGGATTTTCGAATGAATGCTCAAAGTCTAAAACGTCCACTTGCGATTATCGCGCTTAGTGTCTTCTTTCTAATCGGCTCGCTTATCAGCTTCACCGCGGGTCTATCGCTCCTTGTGCCGCGTTTCCTTGAACCAATATGGCGATTAAATCCCCACGGACACGAGGGTCTGCTCCGCATAGGCTTTTGGGCAGTAGTCTTATTATTCGGACCTTCTGCTTTCTGCGCTGCCGCCGCGATTGGCCTCTGGCAACGCGCTCGCTGTGGACACATCGTCGCAATCCTTCTGATAACAATCAATCTATTGAGCGATCTCGTTAACGCAATCCTTGGGACAGAGCCCAGAACAATCGTCGGAGTTCCTATTGCGGTGGCATTACTTTTCTATCTCATGAGTAAGCGAGCGAGAGACTACTTCGCGAGACGAACGGCAGGATCCATCTATTGGTGATTCAGGTTCTGAGATCACAGATCGATTGTGGTAAGAATATAGTTACAAGGAGTTTTGCACATGAGAATCATTCGGATTACCGCAACCTTCATAGCGCTGGCCGCCATAGTCTGCGCGCCAACGACGACGACATTCAACAGGGTGAGCGCGAAACAGACGGTCACCGCGTTTCAGGACCGAGACCCGATGAAACCGCTTCAGCACGTGGTGGCCTCGAAGACAGCCAAGTTCGAAACAGTGGATAAGGACGATGCCGTTTACAAGAACGCGCTGGATGCACACGACTTGGCCGGTTCCTTAAAGCTGGTTGGCAAGGAAGGATCGTTTAGAGGCACGGTAAGCAAATTTTTTGAGGAGCGTGACGGAGACTTAATCGTCTTCGATTTTGATCCCAATTTCCGTACTGCACTAACAGCGGTGCTCAGAAACGTCGACTTTCCGAAATTTCCAGATGTAAAGACACTGGACGGTAAAGAGATTGTTGTTTCAGGGAAGTTTCTTGATTATCACGGCAAAGCTCAAATTGAGTTGACTGATCCGAAACAGATCAGAATTGTGAAATAGTCGCGGTATCAGTTATTCGGTATTCGAGCGAGCCGAAATTCGTAAACGTTTCGGCTCGCTCCATAGTGAATGGGCCAGCACCTGCTTCGCTTCATTGAGCGTATGGTCAAGATTGATTGTGAGCCGGACCCAAATTTGAACGAATACATTCTGATTCACTTTAACGCGTCCTGAACGAACAAGGGGGATTCTCAAGCGTGCGATCTTTATCAAGCAACCTCGTTTTCGGATTAGTTGTGCTTTCGCTATTCTTATTTCCTTATCGCGCGCAAGCCCAGGATTCAGCGACCACCGGCACTCTAGTGGGTACTGTCCATGACGCGGCGGGAGCAGGTATTCCTGGGACCACGATCGCACTGCGCAATCTCACCACTAATCAGACCAGAAACGTCACGAGTGAAGCGGATGGAAGCTATCGCGCTAACGCGATGGCTGTCGGTGATTATGAAGTTAAGGCCCAAGCGAAAGGTTTTGCGCCATACTTTAATCCGAGAGTGACGCTCGCTCTGGGTCGCTTGACCGCACTCGACATTTCTTTGACACCCGGAGACGTAAATGCCCAGGTAACGGTCATGGATACTCCGCCTGCCCTTGATTTGACACAAACTGCCGTAACCACGTCCATAGATCCAGAACGCATCGAAGAATTGCCTGTCAATAGCCGCAACTATCTGGAGTTCACATTACTCGCACCTGGAGTTGCGCCATCAAACCAACAAAAGACCGGTGGGAGCAATCCAACATCCGGCTCGCCATTGGCTGATAGCGGATTCACTTTCGGAGGCCTGCGGCCTCGCAGCAATTCGATCTCGATTGACGGGTTAGACAATACGGACGAAACGACTGGGGCGGCTCGTGTTGCCCTCTCCCCTGAGATAGTGCAGGAGTTCCAAATCGTAAACAATGGTCTGTCGGCAGAGTTTGGGGGCGCTGCAGGTGGCGCGATCAACGTCGTCACTAGGGTAGGACAGAATCAATTTCATGGTGACGCTTTCACGTTCTTCCAAAACGAGCTGTTCAATGCTCGCGAACCTTACTCCGATCCGCCTCCGGCCAGTCGTTTGCGTTTCCGCCGAGTGCAGCCCGGCGCAGCTCTTGGGGGTCCTCTAAAGCGCGATAAGGTCTTCTTCTATCTTGCGGCTGAACAAGAGCACCTATCCGCAGAGGATGAATCAGAAATAAACCGGACTACGCGCACACGTATCAATGCATTGCTTGCATCGGGCTTCGCTCCCCGCCTCACAGTCCGGTCACTAACCCCTGGACGATTTCAAATCGGAACGGACGAAACCGAGATGGCGGCAAAGATCACATATGTCGCATCCCAGCGTCACACACTAAACTTTCGCTTCGCCTTCACAAATCTGCGAGAGCGCGGCGATGCCTTCAACACGGATAATCTCAGCGACAGATCGGCGCGTGGGAGTGCCTACACAAAAGACCATCAGTTTACCGGCTCTGCGATCTCTGTCTTGTCATCAAAATTGTTCAATGACATGCGATTTCAGGCAAGCACTCGGCGCGCGGTTACGCGCTCAGCAGATCCAGTTGGCCCGGAGGTAGAGATAGTTGGCTTGGCTCGTTTTGGTCGTCCTTTTGATGCCGACTCGACGCGTCACGAAACGCGGGAACAGTTCGTCGATAATGTTTCTCTGTCGCGCTCCCGCAGCGAATGGAAAGGTGGGGTGACTGTTAATTATGTTTCTCTTAACAGTGAGCTACGTGATGGATTCGGCGCCCTATATGTCTTTCGCACGCTCGACGACTTCGTCTCAGGACACCCAGCAATTTGGCGGCAGGCATTTGGCTCGCCAGTTACGCAGTTTGGGGTGACGAGCTTTGGGGTCTTTCTCCAGAATCAATGGCGTATCACTCCTCAAGTTACTCTTAATGTGGGTGGGCGCTATGATGTCGAGACTTTGCCCTCACCATTCCGTACTGACTCTAACAACTTCAGCCCGCGGCTCGGTTTGGCTTGGAGTCCTTCAAAGGAATGGGTGTTGCGCGGCGGCTTTGGCCTTCTCTATGACCGACTCCCGTTAGCTTTTCTTAATCGCGCGATCCAGAAGCACGGAGCGCAGGCATTCGAGCAAGTAGCCAACGACACCGATGCGGCCACGGTGTTCGCAACAAACGGAGGTGGGCGCTCGCTCGCGCCTGTTGCGGGAATCGCTCCCTCGATCTTTCGCGCTGATCCGCAATTCGTTACGCCCTACAGCGCCCAAGCGAATGCTGGTGTTGAGCATCTCTTAAGCAAGAACACTACGCTCCGGGCCGACTATCTCTTCACGCGGGGCATTCATCTGCCTCGCACACGGAACATCAATCTTCTTCCACCCGTTACGCTGACGACTGCGAATGCAGCAGCGTTTGGCTTCATTAATCCAACTCCGCAACAACTTGGTCGTCTTATCTTTGGACCGGGCAGGGTCGCTCCGCGCTTCGATGCCATCTATCAACTCGAAGACTCAGCAAGCTCTACCTACAACGGCCTGACGCTGGCACTAAACAAACGAATGAGTGACGAGTTAGAGTTGCTTGCGTCTTACACTCTATCAAAGACACGCGACGATGCCTCCGATTTCGATGAGCAGCCTCAAAACCCTTTCGACTTGCAAGCAGAGCGGGCCCTTTCACGACATGATGTCAGGCACCGATTCGTGCTCAACGGACTATTTGATCTTCCCTTCGGTGACGAAGAGGAGAAGGGAGCAGGCAGCGAAAGGGACATTCTCATCGGCAAGATCCTGGGACACGTCGAGATCGCTCCAATCGTAACGCTGAGCAGCGGCCGACCAGTTGATGCCTTAACTGGGAGTGATGAAGAACGAGGCCGAGCTTTTCCACTTGCGTCGCGCCCGATCGGTTTCGGGCGAAATACTTTGCGCACACCACGCTTCGTCAACTTTGATCTGCGCGTGTTGAAATACTTCCCGATGGGAGAGCGGCGAAAGCTCGACCTCGTTGTAGAAGCCTTTAACCTTTTCAATCACCCTAACGTTCTCAGTCGCAACTCCCACTTCGGTTCAGGAGTGACTCCACTTTCATCGTTCGGCATACCGACATCCTTTGCTGCTTCCCGGCAAGTTCGCTTCTCGATTGATTTCGAGTTTTAAGGGATTCTGGATCACGAAACGTTGGACGTATACTAGAACCGTGCCGCCACGATTGGCGGCCATCACCTTGCCATGAGACACGGGTATTGACCGTGGTATTTTCTTTGATATTCCCATCTGGGATCACGAACGGACATAGAAAGAGTGGAGATTTCCAAGTAGCCAATACGCACCTACGGAGAACGTGCTAGTCTTGTTCCCGACGGATAGTACCTCGTTAGCTGGCTCGACTGTCGAGCATAAGAGTCACTGGCACCTCTCAATCGCCAGAACCTTCCTTCAGGTCTGAAGAAGCACTAAACCAATGGCTGAGTCGGTACCCCGAACTTAAGGCCAAGGCGCACCGAACGGTCGCAGCCGCATTAGAGGAAATCAAGAAGCGGAAGGATTAGGCCCGGACTGCGGCCCCAAAGCGGCTAGGCTTACACTTCCTTGGGACTTTGCGTCCTTTCGACGTTTCGATCGGGTGAAGCAAACCTTGACAAGGTCTTAGGGCTTCCATAGATTGGTTAAGGCATGGTACTCCGTTTAGCATCATTGGCACTGATCCTGGTAATTGGCAGTAGCGTCTTCGCCGGCATTCCGCTGCATTCCAATGAGCAGGAATGCAGCATGCCTGAGATGGCTGGCATGGATTGCTGTAAGAAAGCAGCCCAAGCCGAGAGCCTGACGCCGGAAGTTTCAACGGCGCGTTTGTGCTGCGCTCTGAATTGTTCGCAGAGTGGCACCACCGGCTCGACCGGATCTCAGCTTCCGCGACCATCAAGCCAAGCCATAGCGATTCATCCATCAGCTGCCCAACCGCTAGCTGCGATGCTGCCCTTATCTATTCATTCAAGCTGGGCAGACAGCCCTCCTCCGTATTCGAACCCCGCTTACATTCGACATCTCGCTCTTCTGATCTAGAGACTCCAAGGCCGTAGTGTGTCTTGTTGTTGCTGTTCGCTCTTAAGGAACAGCGCAGTTGCGCGTCTTCTTGTGCGCGCGAGTTCTCTATTTCATAAGAAGGTCGAATATTATGTCTAAATCTATTCTCGCGTTCAGTCTTCTCGTACTTCTAGTGTTCGTCGCCGCCTGTGGTTCCAAGACTTCATCGGTAGATACGGGCAAGGTCATCAAGAGTGCGCCGATCGGAAACCTAACGGTCACCTTGTCGAGTCCTTCGGGCCAAATCAAACATGGCGCTGATGAGTTCTTCATCACGTTCAAAGATTCGTCGAACAAGCCAGTGGATGTCGGTGCTGCGGCACTAACTTTTCACATGCCGCAGATGGCCTCGATGCCGGTGATGAATGATCCTGCCACGCTGACGACCACGGATACGCCCGGAGTCTATCGCGCCAAGTCCAACATTGAAATGGCTGGCGAGTGGCAGGCACAAGTATCTTTTGAAGGGCCGGCAGGAAAAGGGCAGACCTCTTTCTCAGTAACAGCTCAGTAGTTTCTGAAGTTAAGCGACCGTCGAACGGCGGTCTAAGGAGAATACTGCCATGATCCACCGGCTTATCGAGATGAGCCTGCGTAATCGCGGGCTCATCATCGTGCTTTACCTCGGCCTCGCGCTCTGGGGCTATTGGGCACTAACGCGTACGCCAATCGACGCGATCCCCGATCTCTCTGAGAACCAGGTCATCGTCTTCACAGACTGGACTGGTCGCTCGCCACAAGAGGTCGAGGATCAAGTCACGTATCCTCTCGTGACTAACCTGCAAGGCTTAACGGGTGTGCGTGTGGTGCGGGCAAGTTCGGCGTTCGGGTTCTCGATGATCAATGTGATCTTCGAGGACAATATTGATCTTTACTTTGCCCGAACGCGAGTCCTCGAACGCCTCAATCTTGTCACGAAGCAACTGCCTGAGGGTGTTGTGCCGACGCTTGGTCCAGACGCCACAGGCGTCGGGCAAGTCTTCTGGTACACGCTTGAATCAGATCAGATGAACCCACGCGACCTGCGTACCTTGCAGGACTGGTTTGTGCGTTACCAGTTGAACTCCGTGCCAGGCGTAGCTGAGGTTGCTTCTGTCGGCGGCTATGTTCAGCAGTACCAAATTGATGTCGATCCCAACAAGCTGCGCGCTTACAACATTCCTCTTTCCACAATCGTTCAGTCTGTGCAGCGTTCGAATAACAACGTCGGTGGCAATGTCGTTGAGCAAGCAGGTCAGTGGGCCGTGGTTCGCGGGATTGGATTGATCCAGTCAACCGATGATGTGGCAAACATCGTCATTGGTTCAGCAAACGGCACGGCCATCTACGTGCGCAATGTCGCAGACGTAAAGCTTGGAAATGCCTTTCGCACAGGGGTACTAGACAAGAACGGCAAGGAAGCCGTTGGCGGTGTTGTGATTGCTCTTATGGGATCAACACGCTCGATGTAATCCAGAGCGTGAAGCAAAGAATTGAAGCGATCAAGTCTGGCTTGCCGAAAGGTGTTGAGATAGTCCCTTTCTATGATCGTACGCAATTAATCAACCGTGCCACTCACACGTTAAAGCGTGCGCTGATTGAAGAGCTAATTCTGGTCACGCTGGCGCACATCATTTTCCTCGCGCACTTCCGCTCTATTCTTATCGTCACCATTCCCTTGCCGCTAGCAGTACTGACCTCCTTTCTCTTTATGTACTACATGGGGATCAGTTCAAACCTAATGTCGTTGGCGGGAATTGCGATCGCCATCGGAGTGCTCGTCGACGCCGGAATTGTAGTCACTGAAAACGCTTTTCGCTTCTTAGAAAAGCGAAAGGTCGATCCCAGAGATCGTAAGAAGGTTTGGGAAACAGTCAGCGATTCAACAAAGCTCGTGGGGCGACCGGTCTTCTTTTCAATGGCCATCATCATCCTGGCCTTCATTCCCGTCTTTTCGCTCACCGGACAGGAAGGAAAACTGTTCCACCCGCTCGCTTTTACGAAGACGTTCGCCATGTTTGGGGCGACGATCATCGCCGTCACACTTGTCCCAGTGCTTTGCACCTATCTGCTGGGAGGCAAGTTTCACTCTGAGCAATCAAATCCCGTGATGCGTTTTCTGCATGCCATCTATCGGCCTGCACTTCTTTTGGCTTTACGTCATCGCCTCATCACGGTCTCGATCGCGTTATTGCTATTTTCCGGCGCGATCATTCTGGCAACTGGGATTGGCAAGGAATTTATGCCTCCTCTCAACGAGGGCGATGTCATGTACATGCCGGTAACCGATCCAGCCATTTCTGTAGACGAAGCTCTCCGAATCCTCAGTAAGCAAGATGAGATCTTGAAAACCTTTCCCGAGGTGGAAGCGGCAGTGGGAAAAGCTGGTCGAGCCGATACCTCGACCGATCCGGCTCCCGTAAACATGAACGAAACAATCGTCCATCTGAAGCCGGTCGACCAATGGCGAGCCGGAATGACGCGAGAGAAGCTGATCTCTGAGATGAACGAGAACCTGACAATGCCGGGTGTTACGAATATCTGGACGCAGCCGATTCAGAACCGCATCGACATGCTGTCCACCGGCATACGCTCTCAGGTCGGAATCAAGATTTTTGGCAACGATATTAAGACCTTGGAAGAGCTTTCCCGCCGAACCGCTGAGGTTGTGCTCCAGGTGCCCGGAGCAAAGGACGTTTATGCGGAACAGATCAGCGGTGCACCTTACATCGACATTCATATCAACCGTCCGGCTGCCGCGCGCTACGGCATCGATGTCGGAACAATTCAGGACGCTATAGAAAAAGGAATCGGCGAGACGAACCTCACCGTCACGATCGAAGGCCGCAGACGCTTTCCGGTTCGGGTTCGGTACGCGCCGCAGTATCGCAGCAGTGCTGCAGCCCTGGGTGAAATTCCCATCGCATCACCATCGGGAGCGTCCATTCCCTTGGCGCAGCTCGCGGAGATTCGCAGCGTCGAAGGACCAACGATGATCTCCAGCGAGAACGGGCTCCTCCGGGGAACGGTATTACTCAATGTGCGCGGTCGAGACGTTGGCAGCTTCGTTGACGAGGCCAAGCCGAAACTTGCGAGCCAAGTGCAACTGCCGCCCGGCTATTTCATGGATTGGAGTGGTCAATATGAAAACCAACAGCGCGCCCGTCAGCGCCTGATGATTGTGATTCCCATAGTGCTGGTAATCATCTTTGGTCTCCTCTACCTGACCTACAACTCCGTTTTAGAAGCAGGGCATGTATTGCTCGCCGTGCCCTTCGCTTTAACGGGCGGTGTCTATCTGCTTTGGGCACTTGGCTACAACTTCTCAGTCGCCGTCTGGGTGGGATTCATTGCGCTGTTCGGCACTGCCGTGCAGACCGGCGTCGTGATGGTCATCTATCTCGAGGAAGCAGTTGAAAGAAAGCGGCAAGAAGTCGGAGTCTTAGATCGCAAGACTCTAATGGACGCTGTGACGGAAGGTGCATTACTCCGTTTGCGCCCAAAGGTCATGACCGTCTCGACCGTCGTTGCCGGTTTGCTTCCGATTATGTGGAGCACTAGTGCGGGCTCGGAAGTAATGAAGCCACTCGCCACACCAGTCCTTGGCGGGATGGTCTCAAGTCTCCTGCATGTATTGATTGTCACGCCAGTGATCTTTTTCTGGCTGCGTGAACGGCAGCTAAAGAAACAAGGGATCGCACGAGCAAACTCGGGAATGCGCGAGGCAGATGCCGAATTGCTTTCTGGTATTGAGAAAGAGGGTAGCAATCATGACTAGACGTCACATTCTACGAGTCATTATGGCTTGCTTTTTAGCATTAGCCCATGTTGTCGCTGGCGGTTCCGCTCCGGCTCAAACAATCGCGAGCGCGCCTCAAAACAATCTCACCGCGACGACTGTGAATTTGCCGCTGGTTCCAGGCTCAGCCACTGCAAGATACGCGGACCTACAAGCGGGTCTGACAGTAGATCAGGCCGTTGCTTATGCGCTTGAACACAACGGCGAATTGCTGGCGGCGCGCAAAGAGATCGATGCGGCGAGCGCGTTAGTAAAGCAAGCGGCATTACGCGCGAATCCTAAGGTTGATGTTTCTGTATCGAAAACAATAACGGGAACAGACAACAACATCACCGTTAGCGGGATGCTTCCATTGGAACTCGGCGGGCGGCGTCCTGCTCGGATCAGGGTCGCCGAACGAGAACTCGAAATGCGGCGGCAAGACGTTGCCAATCGGGAACGAATGCTCGCGGCGGATGTACGCGCCAAGTTTGGGGAAGCTCTCGCCGCCATTCTCAAGCTGGGCTTCGATGAAGATCTAATTGGCACAAGCCAGCGGGGATACAACCTGGTCGCAGCCCGAGTTACTGAAGGAGGGACCGCTCCCTTAGAACAGAACATGGTGTTAGTCGAACTCAATCGGTTGAAGTCGACGCGCGAGACAGCCGAAGGCAAAGCGCAGATAGAAATGTTGGCTTTGCGCAATCTTATCGGCATGGTACCAGAGGAGCCGCTTCGACTGCGCGGAGACTTCAACGATCTAATCACTCCGTTGTCGCCTCTTCCCGAAGCTACCGCGCGAGCATTGTCAGAGCGGCCCGATCTGAAACTGGCGACGGCCGCCGAGAGTTTCGCTGAAGCTCGGATCGAGCAAGCACGCTCTGAGGGAAGATTGGATGCAAGTTTGGTCGCGGGCTACCAGCAAATGGCCTTCGGCTATCCCTTGAACGGCATCAATGACGCCGGTCAATTGAGACCAATTCAAGGAACCTTCCATTACTTCACCGTCGGCGTCTCTCTGGACCTGCCCGTGCGGAACAAGAACCAGGGAGCAGTTGAAGCGGCTGTCGCAGAAGCCGAAGGAGCAAAACGCCGCCGTGAGTTTCTGGAATTGACTATACGGCGTGAAGTGGCGTCAGCGTACGCGCAATATAACAGCACGGCACGCGCGGCAGAGATCTTTCGCGTCGGGGTAAAAGATCAAGCTAAAGCAAATCTCGATGTCGTTAGGCAGACGTACGAATTGGGATCAAAGACGCTGATTGACTACCTTGGCGAGCAACGACGGTTTATCGATTTGCAGAACGGATACATCGACGCGCTGTTAGATACGTACAAGGGGAGTGTGGAGGTTGAACGCGCCATCGGTTCACCAATAGCAATCAGACAGCAGGTGACACAAAGATGAACGAAACACCAAAAACCAACAAAGAGACCACGAGCGCTGCCAAGGGTCGTAGCTCGAATCGTAATGCAAAGACGGCTGTGGTTGCCGCCGCTGCGATCGTGGCCGTCGCAGCTATCGCTCTGCTGCTTTGGCTCTTCATTCCCCGAGGTGGCGGCGGACGGCCTGTACCCGCGCCCCGCACCATTGGACCTGATCAAACCGCTAACCAAGCGAGTAACACGTCAGGAGATTCGACCCTCACAATATCTGCCGAACAAGTTCAGAGATCTGGGATCAAGATTGAAACGGTGGGCGAGCGTGTCTCGACGGATGCAACCGGCCAACAGACGACCGGCGTCGTTCAGCCCAACTCCTATCGCGAAACTCCCGTAATGTCCCTTGTCGGCGGGATTGTGCGTAGTGTCGGACCGGAACTCGGCCAGACCGTGCGCAAAGGTCAAACAATCGCCGTAGTGTCTAGCAACGATCTGGCGGAAGCTCAGTCGAAATATCTCTCAGTAGTCGCCGAGTTGGATGAGCACCATAAGCATCATGCGCGTACTGAGAAGCTTGTGGAGATCGGCGCCGCCAGCCGCGAAGAGTTGGAGATGGCGACTAGTAAGTTGAAAGCAGCAGAATCAGAACTAGCCAATCTACGCCAGCGACTTTTGCTCTTGGGTCTGAGTTCTCAACGTGTCAGTGCTCTGCGTTCCACGTCACAGGTCAGTTCGGAAGTAAGCTTGCCGGCACCTGCTTCCGGTACTGTGACGAGTCGCACTGTCAATTCCGGTGAAGTCATTGAGGCTAACAAGGAACTGCTGCGAGTAACTGACTTGTCCAGCGTGTGGGTCGTGGGTCAAGTTTATGAAAAGGATCTCGCCAAGGTTCAAATAGGCAGCGGCGCGAGCATCACCACGGACGCTTATCCAGGTCGCGTCTTTCGAGGCCGGATATCTTACGTTGATCCAAAGATTGATTCTCAAACACGAACCGCACAGGCACGCATCGAACTAGCCAATCCCCGCCAGCAACTCAAGATCGGTATGTACGTGAACGTTGCCTTCGCCGCTCTTGGTGACAGGGGATCGACAGTCGCAATCGTGCCCGTCGCTGCGGTGCAAAACTTGGGAAATCAACAAGTCGTTTTTGTGGCTACGAGCGATCGTAATGTCTTTGCGATGCGGCAAGTGCGCCTTGGCCCTGAGACTAACGGTTTTTATCCAGTGCTGGAGGGTGTGAGCGTTGGTGATCGGGTGGTTACTGAAGGCAGTTTCATGCTGCGGGCTGAATGGTTGAAATCACATCCCAGCGTACAGTGACTTGTCGAGTTGCGGTCACAAGACCGATCGTCGCAACCGTAATGCATCGCCAATCATCGACACAGAGCTGAAGCTCATCGCAGCGGCGGCGATCATACAACTCAACAGAACTCCGAAGAAGGGATAAAGCACGCCGTCCATCAAACCAGAATGCACGCCACGGACACTGCGGGCATCCTCGATGAATGGCTTTCGGTTTGGATATTGAAGCTATGGTTTCTTGTTGGCATTCGCCTTCTTGTTTTGATTACCCATCTTCATGTTCTTCATATCCTTCATATTCATGTTGCCCATGTTCTTGTTGTCCTGCATGTTCACATTCGAATTAGCGGGACTGATAGCAGGGCTGGGTGATGCCGTTACCATCGTGTTTGAGTTGGCGTTGCTGTTTGAATTTTCCGTCGTACACGCGGCGCCGAAAACAGCTAGAGCCAACAACGCCAGAATAACTGTCGTTCGTCTCATGTCACTTCCTCCTGGGTGTAGTACTTCGCAAATCGTCTGGGGTAATCTCATGTTGATCGAGCCACTCACGTATTCGCTGGAAGCCCTAGATTGCAGCCTCAATAGAGGTAACCTTGATCGTCCTTCCGATCACTTGACCGGTCACTTTTACTTTCTGCCCGGCAAATTCTCGCGCCTTTTCCTGACCCGCTTTGTCGAGTTTGTAAACTCGCTTGTGGTTCTTGTAGGCCAGGACAAACTTGCTGCCGCCCTTCACACACATGAGCGTGCATGACTTGTCGTCGCCCATGCCCGACATATGTTTAAGACCGCAACTGCTGTCGCTAATGTAGCCGACAACGGTGGTGTCTGCGGCTGGATTATTGTTAGGTCTAGCAATGCCTGAAACGCTTACGGCCGATGCCGCAGCCAGCACAAGCAGTATCAAAGATAGCTTAAGCGAAAGTCTTTTCATTTCTTCCTCCATCGTTGGTTAGTACTGGGGAAACTACAAACTGTTTATGCCTCTCACGGGTTTTTAGGCGTTGCAGCCGGGGCAGGCGCGCGGCGTGGCGCGCTCGAATGCCAATGCACGATCCGCCAACCGCCGCTGCGCTTTTCAAGAATCGCCGTGCCAAGCCCACCGCCATCAACGTGTCGCGTTTTGCCGTTGTCCATAACGTCCGCAGATATTGTGTATTTCAAAGTAGCCCACGCTGTCTTGCCGGCGAGGTGAATCTTGATGTCGCTGAATTCGTACTTCGTATTCTTCATCTCACCCATCTCGGGAACGAGATGATGGTCACGATAATCGGCCCAGCCATAATTAGCGTGGCCGCTCTCGAAGATCGTTAAAGACTCGTCATTAGCCCAAACCTTCGTAGCCTCAGCAAGATCGTTCTTTGCAAAGCTCGACGCGCTTATCAACAACACATCGCGCACGGCTGAATCCTCATTCTGAACGGCATCTCCGCTCACAGCACTCGTCAGAACAACGCCCACGCTGACGGCCATCAGGGCGAGTACGCTCAAACCAAATTTGAGATAGTTCTTCGGTTTCACAGGTTACCCTCCTCTGAACTGTTATTTACTTTTGCTCCCATGAGATCAGAGCCGCTCCAGTTATTGTTAGCAAGGTGCCGAGAATCTTCATTAAGCTCATACTTTCATTTAAGAAGAGCGACGACAGGAATAGAACGAGCAAGACATAGCTAACTGAAATGCCTGTAGCCATGCCCACAGGAAGCTTCGACAGTGCCAGCACAAAGAAGATCGACCCGAGCGCCATCAACAAGCCAATGGGAGCACCCAATGGTAGTGCTTTGGTTGGCACCGTCAGACTCCCCTGTTTGAACCAAAGGGCAGGAACGGCCGTTACAGCCATTCCGATCGCCATGAGAAAGTTAACCTGATAAGGGTTCAACTGCTTCATGCTGAATTTCTCGAGGAAAGAGGCCACGCCAACCATCACGATGTAGCCTAGCAGGAAACCAAATCCCGATATCGACGAGTTCATTGTCTCTCTCCTCTCGTTGTTACTAGTCAGGGTACGACGCGATTATTCGCTCACGAATTTGCTTGGCGGAAAGATACTCCTCTTTTTGCAGCCGGTAAGCCAGCAAGGCTTCATCCGTACAGGTAGCGCAATGCGCGGCGTGATCGTCTTCAAAACAGCTGTGCAAACTCTTGTGGCCCATACCACGATCGCAGTGGCAGTAACACGGCAGTTGCGCAAGCGTCTGTGGGATCTCCTTGGCAGCTTGATAAGCCTCGCGCGTCTTCCCGGGGAACTTCTCCGGCGGAAGCGTCGAGGGGAGATTAGTGGGCGCAGTCTCGTAATACTTCGGAATATTTTCTCTCTGTTCCTGCGGCGACGAAGTTGCCAACGAATTCTGTTGTCCGGACGCAGTTTGGACTGGCTTCGCAGGATTGCGGCTAAGAGTTAACATAGGTAACAGCGATAGCGGCGATCAAAGCGTCGCCAGCATTGAAATTACTATTCTTCGCATTGTCTTCTCCCTCATCATCTAACGGAACCTATGGCTTCTTGGGCATCTGGTCCGGAGCGTTCGTATTTCCTTGCGGATGCATCATGGAACCCATCTTCATCTTGGCGGGACGGATTCGCAGAAAGAGCTTCCATCCCACAGGATTATTTCCGTAGATGCGATCCAAAATCGACGGCTTTGAAAAGAACGTGACGTCGCTTCCAATTCCGAGGGAAACCTTGTCGGTGGTCCAGATGTCTCGGACGCCGCCGAACGTATAGCCACCGATGCGAAATGAAGGATGAGCTTGTGTAATGCCAAGCAAAGCTCGATCTGACGGACGCAAGAGCTCGTTCTTGTCCACCAATTCGAAACGCGTGTAAAGACAGTTCTTATCGAGGAAGTTGACCGTTGACTCCGCAGTGTATCCGTTCAGGTTTGCATTATCACCACCGCCGCTCAAATGATTCCGCCCCCACACCAATGCGGCAGCCACGTTGCCCCGATTGAAAGGGTGGTTGTATTGAATGGAAGCCGTCGTCCGACGAATATCGGTGTTGGGCTCCTGTGCCTCGGGACTGCGCAAAAATCCATAGCTGGCCTGAATCACCCAGTTGTTGTTTGGCGTAACACTGAGTCGAACCGATCTGGAATTCCATTTGTGCGCGTCAAAATTGTAACGATTTTCATCTGGCTCACGCCCGTTGAAGATCGAACCCTCGACCTTGAACCAGCGATAGGTAAATCCTGACGTGAATACGCCGAAGCTGATATGGGTAGAATCCTGTAAATGGTGCGCGAGAGTAGCTGAAGGATTCTCCGAAGCTGATCCGCGATGCATGAAAGCAACTGGTCCGAGGGCCGGCTCGCCGGGATCGCCAAAGTATGTGAACCACGTCGCCCGCTCACCAAGAGCCATAGTGTATTGCGCTGACAACTCCATGAACAGATCATGCGGGTGCTGGCGATCAATTATGGGTTTACCCTTGTAGGTCTCTCCGGTTTGAAACAGCAACGGCGAACCCCCGGGTGCGAAAGTAAACGGTTCAGCGCTGAACATTCCGCGCAGTTGAATTGCCCCTTTGCCCAGTTTGTGAAAGGCCATTGGCATAAACCAGTTGGCTGAATCCAGCTTTGTTACACCGCGCGGGCCGCCTTGCCTGTTCATGCCAACGACTACATTGTAATGAAACATCAGCAGCCACTTGCCCATTATCTTGTCAACCATATACATCTGAGTCGAGATGGGCTGCCAGGAAGTCCCCGAACCCATCTGCCCAATCTGCATAACGTTTTGCTGGCTTGAGCCAACCCGAACGGCCATCTCGTTGCCGGACATGACGAGCGGGGATTCAGCGTTCATCGATTCTATGCCCGGCATTCCTTCCATGCCTTTCGTTCCGCCCATCGTGCCTGGTGAGGGACTCGCCATTGGCATGGGCATGTTCATCTTCTGCTCTGGAGAGCCCTGCGGGTTTGGCGAAGCCGCCGGCATTTGCATACCGGGCATGTTCATTTGCATCTGCTTTTGCGGAGAAGCTTGCGGGTTTGGAGGTGCTGACGGCATCTGCATGCCCGGCATATTCATCTCCATCTTTTGTGGCGATGCCGAGGGCGACGGACTTGTCTGCGGCATATTCATTCCCGGCATGTTCATCTGTTGTGAAGGCTTAGGAGTCGGTGACGTCTTAGTTGCCGGCATCTTCATTCCGGGCATGTTCATTCCCGGCATATTGCCCATTTGATGTTTTGTAGTGGGCTGCCTCCTTCGCGCAGTAGGCCTCTTCCGCCGAGTGTGCTTGTGCATTGCCGACATTTTCATTCCCGGCATGTTCATGCCGGGCATGTTCGCCATGTTGTGTTTCTGGGCCGGCTTCCTCTTTCTAGTTGCCGCGCGCCTTTTTTGTGGCGACGACTTCTTGCTCATCCCCGGCATGTTTTGCATGTCCTGAACAGATTCCGCCGATGCGAGCAAAGACAAAACCAGAATTAGGCCGGCCACCGCGAACCATCGCGACCTATGACGACTATTCTTGAACTGCATGCTTCCCCTCTAGATCGATAACAGGTTGAGACCACGGCTCGAAAGCCACGGCTGAAACCGCGCAGACCTATGCCTGCACAGTTATGCGCTGCGTGATCAGAGATGGGTTTTAAATGCGGAAGGCGTTAACCAGAACGTACAGCGGAGTGCTTGAGCCCGGTGGTCCATGATCGTGTAAATCTAAAAACGTAAGAGATGAGGTAACGGTATTCACTAGTCGCGCTGTAGTGTCGGTGGCGATGACCTGGGACGCGGTACTGTTCTGGACTGCGGCCCTAAATGGAGAGTCCGCACCAGATCGCGAGTGCATCATGCAATGTGAACAGGTTTCATTCGGCTGGCTGATCGCTTCAGAGCCTTCTTGCGCGTCACTCGCGAATTGCAACGTCTCGTTTTTTTACCGAATCTTTTTCTGGCTGCGACGTTGCGTTGTCCATCCGCATATCTGACGTGTGCATGGCCATCTCCTTCATGTCCATATCAGACATCTGCGTGTGATCCATGTGTTCCATCGATGTCTGAGCATTGCTCAGACTTCCATAGGAAGGTGGATGTGAACGCTGCATGAGGCAATGATCCGAGCTACCCATCATGTGCGGGCAAAAGACGGCCGCTATCACATTGCTCCAAATGCCTACTACAACCAGTGCGCCGAGTACCGCTAAGGCTTTGCTTTTTGGAATGACCTGCAACATCGACTTTAAGTTAATCTGCGTTTCGCAATATAATATCGAAAAGGTTCCGCCAACCAACCTGAAGCACGCCAATCATTGGTCGCCACACTTTGTCCACATTTTCAGCGCTGAAATGGCGAGCATAATTCGGAAAAAATTGAGGTTAGTCGGAATCTTTATATCGGGATTGAGGATCTCGCGCCGAGCAGGGCTGATGATGAGCGCTTTCGCCACTGGTGGGCGAGCTATCAAAGGCGCAGCGCCAGTCCGCGCACGGCACTGAGAAACGACGAGCGATCCGAACCGTCCCCGTGATTGAGGCTCAGGACGGTCCGGGATCATCGTTCTCGATCATTGTCGGCCGGGCGGTTGAACGTTAACTATCGACCCGAATAAGCCGTGATCTTCGTCGCCAGATCCAGCCGTAAAAAACAGCGTATTTGTCAGCCCGTTCGCGCTGGTTGCGCTAGCGCCGTGACCAAATTGAAGCGCCCAAAGGCCGTCAATCTGGATCGGTTTTCCCGCCACAGAATGAAGCAATCCGACAGCTTCGAATTCGCCATCTAAGGTAAGCGTCGTCGAGTCAAAGGCGTGGATACGGCCGTCGCCAAAGTTGGCAACTAGCAAGTCGCCGCTGAACCTTCCAAAATCAGCAGGTGCCAGAGCAAGCCCCCACGGAGAATTCAGTTCGCCCATCGAGGCGACGCGACGAATGAACGCCCCCGGTGTGGTAAAAGCGTGGTCTGAGAAGAATGCTCTGCGCCGCCTAACAAACTTAACAACCCGTCCCTAAGCGCGCCCGCACCTTAGACCATTGCGAACTTTGATGGGCTTGACTTTGCTAAACGCTTGTGACGCGCGCTTTCCGTTAGATCTCGCGCAGCAGGAACACTCCCCAGCCATTCTCTGACGGTTGCTTGTAAAACTCTTGACCTTACACTGATCCAGGCGTAGATTCCAAAGTTGCTATGTTTATAAAATGGCTATTCTGGCAGGGATTGGCTATGTAATCGAGAACAGTCAGAAGTAGAGATGAATCGGTGTCCACCTCCCACACGGCCGAGATCGTTGGCACAAATCGGATTCTTGCTGCACTCTCGCCGGAACAATACCCGCTTCTGTTTTCAAATCTTCAGTTGATTCACTTGCCGCGAAGCAAAGTAATTTATGGCGTTGGTGACTCGATGACCCATTCCTTCTTTATCATCAGCGGTATGATCTCGTTACTGGCAGTTACTGAAGACGGGTCCGCTGCCGAGATCAGCATGGTTGGAAACGAGGGTTTTATTGGAGTCCCGGCCCTGTTGGGGATCAACAGAGCTCCTTACTGCATCGAAGTTCAGCTTCCGGGTAAGGCGATGCGAGTCAAGACAGATACTCTGGTCAGGGAGTTCCAGAGAGGTGGTCCGCTGCAGGAGTTGACTTTGCGCTACGCCCACTCGTTAATTTCACAAATTTCCCAGTCGACAGCCTGTAACACCTTCCACACGATTGGCCAGAGATTGGCCCGCTGGCTGCTCATCAGTCGCGACCGAGTGAATTCAAACGCGATTCCACTGACACATGAAGCGCTTTCTCACATGTTGGGATCCAGTCGAACGACAGTCAGCGAAGCAGCCAGCTCGCTCAAGGCCAAGGGACTGATCGATTATCGTCGCGGCAATATTCGGATCATCAATAGTCGAGAGCTCGAACGGACGGCATGCGAATGTTATCGCATGGTCACGGAAGCAATTAACCACTTCGCGCCGCCTAGCACTGTCGCAGATCCCTCATAAGAATTTCTGAAAATATTTTTGAGTTATGTCGTCTGGACGACGGACAGAAATCTGTCGGCCGTGTATCTTGCTACTTCGCTTGAGGCAATAGGTTACCGACACTCTGGTGATTTAGATAACCGCTCGAGCGAATGTGGTTGCGGTACAAGTTGTAAGCTAGTTCTTCACGAACCTTCCAACCTCGCAAATTAGCCCAAAAACGGATTTGCAGAAGTACCTAATTGCCGTCTCAGGATTTGAGAGCGTCTCGATCAAAGTGAGAACTTCTGGGGCCTGAGTTCGGTAGGCGCAGTTTAAAGAGTTGCTGCTGTAGTGATTGATTTCACTGGGGCAGACAGAGTTTTGGATTACCGAAGTATTTAGCAAGCAAAAGGAGCTGAGTATGAACAAAAAATTCATCTTACTAGCATCAATCCTGTCCCTGGTTTTGGGGATAGGACTTATTAAAAATTCAATTACCAGGGCGACTCGTGTGCCTCAAGCGCCGGCTGAGGCCGGCACGCTGGACTGGTATGCGGAACAGGCACAAGCCGCAGGAGCGAACGCATTCAATTTCCGTGCAGCGCGGGTTGAGTTTGCTGAGCCGGAAACCTGGGATGACGTTTTGGCAAATTACACGGTGATCACGGCGCAGCTCGTATCATCGAACAGCTATTCGGCGGCGCTGAACCGTGATATTGAGACTTGGTACAAGTTCAGAATTAATGAGACCC
The DNA here is from genome assembly GCA_035601635.1 of Pyrinomonadaceae bacterium. GTDB lineage: Bacteria > Acidobacteriota > Blastocatellia > Pyrinomonadales > Pyrinomonadaceae > UBA11740. The sequence continues at coordinate 7,582 of DATNNY010000122.1, read as the reverse complement.
TGTCTCAGAAACCCGTAACTGTCTGTGACGGTTGCGCTCCTTATCCTACTGCTCCAGCCGACATGTTGCCGCTTCAGGCCAACGAAATGTTGGTGTCAAAATCAGGCGGGAGCTTATCGTACAATGGAGTCCTTCTAACCGCGCAAAACCCTGAGTTTCCAGATTTTCTTCCTTCAGAGAACTACCTGTTTGTTCTTCAACTGGACACCGCCAGCCAGGTCGGTGTGCTTAGCCTGGGGCCGGCGGGGGCTTACACGGTCGATGCGAGTGCGGTCATACACCCTACGAACCCAATTCTGAACCCTTACGGCGCCGATTTATCCAGCCGCTACGGCATGTCTTTGACGCAGATGAGGGCCGTGTTGAATCCGCCGCCGCCCAGCTCTTGTGATCCCGTTCAACAGCAAAATTGTCTGGATGCCGATGGCACCTGGAATTCTTCCACTTGCCACTGTACGCCTTATTCCGATTACTGCACCCACAAGCCATGGCTCTGTGAATAGGCGCGCCTTTAGTGGCTTTGCTTTGCGGTTTATTGCCTGTCGGGTCGGGATTGTCCCGGCAAGCTGAAAGTTTTTTTCAGATACGCGGCGTGATTAAGGAGAATTTTTATTATGAAGATCATACTGTATTCGGTCTTAGCGATAGCTTTAGGTTTCTTGTTTCTGAGTGAAGTCGTCTATGCGGATTGCCCGTCCTGTGACGGCGACGTCACTCCTCTTCATGGCACCGCAACAGCCGGACAGCCTGCGACGATTGACGGCCGGCCAGCAATCAGCGTCAGGATTGATGGCAGCTGGGACACAAGTCCCGGGTCGGGTCAAACCAACGCCAATGTTTGGAACGCGGCCAACCAGGCGTTGACCCGGTGGGATAACGCGACGGACGTTTCTGGCGTGAAATCGAATTATTATTTTGATTTGCGACAGGCAGACTCAAGCGCGCAAATCACGATCGTCCTGGATCCAACTTTGAAGGGCGTTTGTGCCGAGACGACGGGAGGTCCGGGTGGGCCGTACACGATACATCTCCCGACTGGGGCGAATTTGCGTTCGCTCGAAGCCTTAACCAACACGATTCAGCACGAGCTGGGCCACGTCTATGGACTCGATCATCCGGACGGAACATGTCCCGGCAATCAAAGTATTATGAAAGGCAATCCAGGCAAAATGGTGAACGGCCATTGGGACCCATGTGGTGGCACGAGTCTAAGCCTAACGGCCAACGACGTTCAGAAGGCCAATCTTACGACCTCAACGCCCACGGGTGCTCCAGCCGGAACTTGTGCCTACACCTGGCAATACGGCCCACACCAGTTGATGGGCCCGCCGCCTAACGACTACGTCGAGCCAATCTATTACTACCAGGAGACCTGTTACTACTATTACACGGCCAAGGATTACTACACGTGCGTCACCATAGACGGCGACACCAGTTGCAGCTACGACAGCACGAGGTATTTTCTGGATGAAGTTGTCTGCTTCTAGCCGTCAAGGCTGAAGCGACCTGATTCTAATTAGAGGAGTATGAATATGAAGAAGAATACTGTTTTGAAATTTGGTTTGGTTCTGCTGGTGATACTTACGGCCATCGGACTTGGACTGTCGCATAATAACCGCAGCAGAGGTCAGCGCCCTGGCACCGTAAGCGTTGGGAATGATAATCGAACCCTCGCGGAAAGGGCGAAACAGGCGCGCCACCTTATTGGCGAGGAGTCGCCCAATTTGAACTCGAGGTCCACGGATTTGGAACAATTGGCGGCCCGCAGCGGAGTGGTCCTGATTGGGACTGCGCAGAAAAATGTTTGCCGGCTGACTCCTGATGGCCGCAGCAGCACTATCAATTATGACGTGAAGATAGAATACGTCATGAAAGGTAATCTCAAACCAGACAACCGCATTACCGTTAAATTGCCAGGCGGCTCAGTGGCTTTTCCCGACGGAAGTTCAGCTGAGGTTAGAACGCCATGGTTCAAGAAGATGCAGGAAGGCACGACTTATCTTCTATTCTTGACCGACTCTGACGGATCTGGATCTTATTTCACTACTGGTCAGGCCCAGGGAGTATGGGAGATTCCGACCGGCACTAAAACTCGCGCGGTCAAGAGCCATACCGGGATAATGAATGATCCGATGTGGAAGTACCAAAACCTGGACGTGAAAGTATTTCTCAAAGAGGTTCGTCAGGCTCTTAATAAAAATAGTAAGGGCTGAACCAATCGGATGCCATTTGCAATTTCCCTGCCGGCATGACGGGAGCAAATTTGAACGGAAATGCCTATAGTCGTTGCACGGTCTAGTGTCCGGCCGCCAAAGTTCGTCGACAATATTCCAGCGGGGAGGCGCAGCCTTGTTTGTCGGGGCTGCGCCTCGGGCACGATCCGGCAAGGACCTCTCATAGTCATACTCGTATTGCATCGGCTGGGTTATGCGAACTTGAGAGACCGGACACTAGGGATCTTTTTCCCACTTGATCTGTGAGACAGACCCCTCAATGGACATTTCGATTGCCCACAATTCAATCGGGCCGTGGAAACCTGTATCGACCACAGTCTTTCGCTGCGAGTCGTTGGCTACGCTGGTTATTACAACCCCCTCATCTTTTCCTCCAGGCCCATATGAATCTTGCAGGCTGAAATACCTTTCCTGGTCGATGAGCTTGCTCAGTTGATTGAAATAAAAGTCGATATTCGCAGCGTGATACTTGCCCTTTCGCTCGGCATGCTCGGCGCCGACATAAGACGCTGTTCCATCTTTTCTTAGAACCACTTTGTAAAGAGGACATGGTCCCTCACACCCGAAAATTCGTTCATATGTGATTTCGCTTAGCTGGCTGGTTTGCGGATCGCTACTTTGTGAAGTGCTTGGGGCCTGACGCCGTCCCAACGAGCAACCGATCGTTATTACACAGGCAAGTGCGAGCGCCGAGATAAGAACATTTTTACTCATAAGAATGACTCCTTCACAGGTGGAACGGTTTTCAGGTAGCAAGCTTGCATTCTAGCATCGCAAAGAGTCGAACGATCGAAAGCTTGATGCTGCCAGCAGCAGCACGTCCTTGCTATTAAACAATTCAATCGCGCGACGCCGTTGTTCAGCTGTGGGGGAGGGGCTCGAAGTTTGGCCCCTCCAGATACGTGCCGAGGATCTGCCCGACGCGCTCGGCGCTCGCAAACTGCTAGAAGCTGATGAAGCACGCGCCGTCGCGAAACAGTCCACTGCGCGTCCACCAATGCGCGGCTTCAGTGGCCAGCGCCGTCTTGCGCATGCCGCTCATCGCGTTCAGCACGATGGCGCGGTGCGAGTGGTTCTGTTGGTCGGAGTTTTTGCTTCGACGCTTTGCGCGCACGACCGAGCCTCCGTACGGCAAATCCAGGAAATCCTCAAGGTACGTACCAGCGAAGGTTTTCGGAATCACGAGTAGCGAGCGAGAAAGCAAACCGGGATCGGCTCCGTGCTAGTATCACCAGAAACGACCTGGACCATGCAAGAGGCTGCTAGCTGATCATGTTGAAACACTATTCGGAGTTCACTCATGGCAAGGTCGGAGGTCGCGAGGAGTATAGCAGCGTCAAGTCAATCCTCCCGAAGCAATCCCGTACGAGACGCTAACTGAATCCACAGAAGAAATATCCTGCAAGTAAGTGGAAGCGAAGCAAGTTGCAACGCTGCTAGAGCGCTTGTCGTGAAGTTGAAGCGGCACATCGCTACAACCGGTGTGAGGCCACAGTAGTTCTATGAAACTTCGCGGCATGGATAGCACTCTACCGCACTCTAAAGACTCACTCGAACGCTTATTGGACGCTTAATGGACGCGCGAGATGTCACCTAGAATTTTGACTTTCTCTGAACTGGAAGCAATTAGTTGCCGGACTGTTGGAAGCATTAAGTTGCCGGGGTGGCAAAGTATTGGTTCAAGTTACATGATCCTACTTAAAGTCTATTGCTCTCGTATCAAGCTATTTTTGAGGAGCAACGGGAATCACGAACAAGGTATCGTTCACTACAGCGTTCCGTTTGATCTCGGTGAACGTTCGTGTCCAACTGTTGAAAGTGTCGATGGCTGAGTAGCGGATGATAAACGGAACTTTCACTCCATCGACGTCGCGGTAATCCTCGAAGTCGATCTGTTCAGGAAAAGGCATTAAGACAGTTTGACTGATAGTTATCTTCCTCAGAAGCAAGCCTGTCTGGGCATCGAAGTAGTAACGTTCGGTCCTGGTATCCGTCACGCGCTCGACTATGTTGGCGTCGCGCTCGCCTACTTTTCCGACGCCGCCGGATCTCATGCCCGGCGACATTTTCACCTTGATGACATTGAAGAGCTCGTCCCAGCTACGCTTTGCCTCGCTCGCTTCAGCCGGCGCCATGGCTCGCACGTTGGCGCCGTTCATTACTGAGCCTTTGTCGCCGTTAACGATTTGGCGAACTGTGCCCTGCGGCGTGGTGGCGACAATTAAGAACTTGTCGGGAATGGCCACCGTGATCTCGTTCGGCCAATTCCGATCTTGCGAAGCCGCGCGCTTGCCCTTTAACGCCAGTGTTTTCGTGCCCGTCGCGGCGCTGCCACCCACTGCGTCAACGTACCTGGCAAATATTTGATCGACTGAAGGTGAAGCTGGGCGCGCGGTGGGCGTGGCGTCGTTCGGTCCTGGTTCATGGCCTGATCGAGCCAACGGCATGGGCGGAAGACCGACCGGTTTCGTCGCCCTCGGTGGCACGTGTAGCAGGTTACTGGGTTCTCTCTGAAGTCGACTTTATCGTTGGCTTTGATGGACAACACCATCTGCATCATACGGCGAGCGGCTTGCTTCTCCAGTTTGTCATCACTTTCCCAAATCCAGTTTACGAATCCGGTCTTTGGATCTTTCCCCTGCTGTACATGACAGAAATTGCACTGAACACCCAGCGAGGTTGCGACAAAATTCATCACGAGAAAGAGCTGCGAGTCAGGCAGACCCTTGAGCACTTGAATGTTCTTGCGGGTTTGTTCGACGGTCTTTTCGCTTTGCGCAGCCTGTGAAGGTGTTAACCTCTCTGTCACGACGTTCGTGCCCCGGAGAATTCGCGCTGAATCGAACGCGCTCGTGCCGAGAACCACTCTCGGATGTTCTCCCTCGCCGGCGGCCGCTACCCTGTCAGTGGCATTTGTAACTATCACAACGACGCATAGAGACAATCCGACGCAGATCAAGCTCATCACCTTTGTTTTAGTCGACATAATCACTGTCCTCCCTGTGTCACACGATTCGATGTTGGAGCACTACTTAAAATCGATTGCCCTCGTAATCAAGTTAATCTCTACCTCGACGTTGTCGCCTACGAAGTTTGGAACCTTCGGATGAGTCCAGTTTATTCTGTAGTCTCTGCGATTCAGAACGGTAAACCACAATGTCAGCCGCTTTGTCCGGCAACAGTGTTGGAGCAAAGTTGCTTGGCTTGGTCCGAGCACGTAAGTCCCTCATCTTTTCAAGTCATCTTTCATGAAGCATTGACTCGATATAGCTCGCCTGCGAATACGCCCGCTCCGGTGAAAATCTTACAAGGGTATGGATTCTTCGAATCAATGAAAACGGCCTTTGCCTAGGGCTTCCGTCGGGACCGTGTTAGGAGGGGGGAGTCGAAGAAAGCTCAAAGTCGATCGCACTCTTCGTGGGATGTCAAATTCAGGCTGGTGTCATTGCCGAGACCGCATCATTTCGATCTCCACGGGCTTCATCGGCCGCAGGCCCGCTTTCACCAAAGAAGTCTCGAAGGATGTCTCTTTGCCAGCAATGCATCGACTCCAAATGTCCTTCCGGCGCTGCCAATAACCAGCGCGAGAGCGACAGCCATTGGAACAAGCAGTTCCCAAATCCACGCTGTGCCCCATTCCGAAACCCACAAAGTGGTGAGAAAAAGAAAGGCCGCCAAAGCTACGGGCCGAGTCAGCAATCCAATCAGCAAGAGAATCCCAAATGAAATCTCAGTTGCGCCCTGCATCGGTCCGGCGACGTTTGCGTGAGCGGCCATGAATGACTGTACTGACTTTAGCAACTGAGGCGCATGGCCCTTTTCAATGTAATAGTTAATCAAACCGGCGTAACCCGACGCGCTGTAGAGCCCTTTATTCAAATTCTCAAAAAACACGGTGACAAAGAGCGCGCCTAAAACTATTCGCAGCATCGACAGTGCGCACCGCGCGCCGGCTTGTCTTTCAGCATTCCCGCGAAAACTCTTATCGGCGTTGCTCATCTCTGTTTTCCCCCGACTGATTTGTCTTGAGCTACTCAGCCAATGAACGGCCGGAAACTGATTACACAAGCGATCCGAAATAAGTGATAATCCATTTACAGAGTGGGACGCATTATTGTTCAGGCGGTGTAAATCAGCAAGCAGTTTCTACGTTTCATTTAGCAGAGGAGGATTCCATGAAAAAGTTGGGCCGTTCAAAGACAATCCGTTTCCTGATTTTTGGGGTGGTGCTCCTTGCTGCGAACTCCTGCTCGCAGAAACGCTCGTCCGTCCCCGAACAGACCGCCACGACAAATGCCGAACAGATTGCCAAGACCTATGGCCTTGATTCGTTCGGGCAAATTGAAGCAATTCGTTATACGTGGAACGCACAGTTCCCCGGAGTGAATCTCTCCCATTCGTGGATTTGGGAGCCTAAGACCAACAAGGTCTCTTACGAGGGGAAGGATAAAGACGGCAAGCCGGTCAAGGTTTCCTATCTGCGGTCCGAGCTCAGCAGCCAACCCGACACCGTAAAAAACGAAGTCGATCCGGCCTTTGTCAACGATAACTATTGGCTTCTGTTTCCCTTGCATGCTTACTGGGATACCAGCGCCACTGTCACCGACCATGGCACGAAACAATTGCCGCTGGGCAACGGGTCGGCCGATTTGGTCACGGTGAAGTATCCCTCGGACGGCGGTTACACGCCCGGCGATACCTGGGACCTCTATGTCGGCAAAGATAACCGCGTCGAGCAATTCGTCTACCACCGCGGCGGCCCTAAGAAGCCAAGCACCGTCGTCGCAACGTGGGAGGGCTACAAGAAAGCTGGGCCTCTCCTTATCTCGACGGACCACCACGGCACAGCGGAGGGAAACCCCTTGCGGATTTTCATTTCAGATGTGTCCGTTAAATTGACGGGATCAGAAAACTGGATAGACGCACAATGAATATAGAAAAGCTTCGTTCGCACGATTGATTTACGTGTTTCACGAATCGGTCGTTTGCCGTTCGCGATGCAGTACCGCCAGAACTGGCCGCTCGGAGCTGTAGCATGCACATAATCCGATGAGGATGGGGACACCAGCCAAAGAGGCAAAAGAAGAGACGCGCCAATTCGCTCTCGGCCTGGCGTTAACCAACGAGTGCAATCTGGCTTGCTCGTTCTGTTATCGCGATCCGGATCGAGTCGATCGGCTGACGCTTGATCAAGTGCGCGCCGTGATGGAGTGTTTGCCCCTGTGCTCTGTCAACCTGGGCACGGGTGAGAATGGAATGCACCCGGACTTCCAACGCATTCTCACATTCCTAGAGTCACAGCCGGTCAAGCTCACGATCACCTCAAATGGTCATAGTATCGCGATCCT
>DATNNY010000121.1:0-7508 GCA_035601635.1 Pyrinomonadaceae bacterium | reverse complement strand
AATGTCCACACTTCTCTTTACTCTACTTGCGATGTGCTCAACGCTAGTCGGTGGGTACATCGCGATTGTCGCCAGGCATCGGATTCATTTGTTAATGGGACTAGGCGCAGGCGTCCTGCTGGGAGCGGTCTTTTTCGATCTGCTGCCCGAGTCTCTGTCGGTTGCCACGACGCAGGGCTGGAGCCCTCGATTCGTCCTCGGCATCGTGGTGGCGGGATTCCTTATCTTCTATCTGGTTGAACGCCTGCTGGTCCTGCATGCCTGCCCTGAAGGAGACTGCACCAACGAAGTTCACCAGCACGTTGGCCGCCTGGGCTCGATCGGCCTAATCGTTCACAGCACTCTTGACGGAGCCGCGATTGGCGCGGCTTCCTTGTTGAACTGGAAAACGGGATTGCTGGTGGCGTTGGCGGTCATAGCGCATGACATGAGTGACGGTCTGAATACTATTCTGTTGGTCACTCATGGGGAACCGGTGCGGCGTCGGGACGTGGTCTTTCTGGCGATGGATGCAATTGCGCCCGTCGTTGGAGGTCTGCTCGCTCTGGCCATTCTGCCACCGCCCACAGCCCTGGCAATCTTCCTGGGCTTCGCTTCGGGCTTCTTCCTCTATACGGCCACCAGCGATCTACTGCCCGAGGCTCACCGGCGTTCTTCGAGTTTGACTGTCTCTGCTGCCGCAATTGTGGGCATAGTCTTCATTGCCGTCGCGGTGCAACTGATTGGCCGATGACCTTCGCCGATGATCTTTTCAGGCACGACCGACCGAGTCTAAGTCACCAGCAGAATCCGTCACAATAGTGGTTAAGACGGTGTTGTTAGCTTGCGGGGTATTAGCCCGATCGTCAGGAACGGGCTCCGAGCCACGAATTGAGCCTCCCTGACGGTCGGGCTAGTTCCTCGCATCACGACCCGACGGCCACACGCAATTGCCCCAGTACTTCCGCCACTGCAGTGTTGACAGTCTCCCTGAACCACAATAAAATCACATTTCCTTGAAGGTAACGAGGAACGACTCATGAGTCTCGTTAAGATCATCGTCATTACTGTCCTGATAATCCTAAGCATCCTGTTCTTCGGGCGCTTTCTTTTTTAGCCCGCCTGAGCATGGCCCTGCACAACCCGCACATTCGGCGCGGATCGCGATTCCCTCTCTGTCTAACTACACTTCTTAGCTTGTTGCTGTTTTCGTTTTTCGTTTCCGCCCAGGAAACCGAGCCAGTCGACGTCATTTCCGTGCGCACCGACCTTGTCGCGGTGCCCGTGACAGTTACCGATTCACGCGGGCGTCGAGTTTCAAATTTGAAGCAGCAGGATTTTATTCTGGGCGACGATGGCCGCAACACCAAGATCGATTACTTCGCGTCGGGCGCAGACCGCATCGCGCTCGCATTTGTGTTGGACAATTCCGGCAGCCTGCGCGAGCAACTCTCGCGTCAGCGCGAAGCTGCCCTGGCACTCTTCTCGCATTTCGGTCCGGCCTCCAGCGTGGCCGTGATCCGTTTTGGACAACAGGCAAGGTTACTGGCCCCATTCGCCACTGAAACGGACACCGCGCGGGCGGCCTTCAACATACCCGTGGACCTCAGTCAACGGACCGCGATTTTTGACGCAGCGATTTTTGCGATTAAGGCTTACGCACAGCGACCTGAAAATTCTACCGAGCGGCGAATCGCTATCTTGATTAGCGACGGACTGGATACCGCAAGCAGGGCGACCGCTCAACAGGTTATCGCGGCTGCGAACCTCGGGAATATTTCGTTCTATGTAATTCAACTACCTTTATTCACTCCGCGCGAAGGGCGTCTGGTTCCCCGCCCCGCAGCCAAAGGCTTCCGCGACCTGGCAGAAAAGACCGGCGGCAGGAATTTCGTCGCGGGCTCTACGGCCTCGGCTTTGAATCCCCACGCGGCGGTTGATCTGACGCCCGTGTTCTCGGCCATCGAAGAAGATTTGCGGAGCCAATATGTAATTGGTTTTTATCCGAGCGCAGCATCACGTGACGGGAAGCTTCACCCGACGGCTGTTTCGGTTTCAAATCGCAAGCTGAAGGTAACTCAACTCAGAAGCAGCTACAGCCTGAAATAGGCTTTGTCAGAACCACCTGCGGTAGCGGGTGGTTCCTCAGTGAATCAACTACGGACCACATAGCAACCCACCCGCTACCGCAGGTGGTTCTGACGAGGCATATGACAACCGAGAACGAATTACAACTGGTAAAGATTCGCCGCGCTTTGATTAGCGTTTCGGACAAGACCGGCATCGTCGATTTTGCGCGCGAGCTAAAGCGGTTCGATGTGGAAATCATTAGCACAGGCGGGACAGCGAGCGCCTTGCGTGATGCCGGGATCGAGGTGCGTGATGTTTCGGACGTGACCGGCTTTCCAGAGATGATGGACGGCCGGATCAAAACCCTGCATCCGAAGATTCACGGCGCTTTGCTCGGCTTACGAGACAACGCTGAACACCTCGCAGCGATGAACGACCGTGGGATCGAACCTATCGACATGGTTGTCGTGAATCTTTATCCCTTTGAGGAAACAATTAAGAGCGTAGACGTCATTCCGGAAGTCGCTATCGAACAAATTGATATCGGTGGACCGGCAATGATCAGGTCTGCCGCCAAGAATTTTGAGAGCGTCGCCGTCGTTCCCGATACTCGCCACTATGAATTCATCATTCATGAAATGGGTCAGCACGACGGCGCTCTTACGATCGAACTGAGACAAGAGCTCGCCTGCGACGCATTCTCCCGGACTTCCGCGTACGACGGAGCGATTTTCGCTTATCTGAACGAGTTGGAGGGTAAAGAATTTCCACAAGAGGTTCCGCCAGATACTCTTTTGAATTGCGACGGGCTGGTGTTACACAAGATTTCAGACCTCCGTTATGGCGAAAACCCTCATCAACAAGCCGACCTTTATCGTTCCGAGGATCCATTTCGCGATGAAGAGTCTTCCGAAGAGCCGGCGCCTCAAGGCATAGTCGGCGCTGAATTGCTTTCCGGCAAGGAGATGTCCTTCAACAACTACGTGGACGCCGATGCCGCCTGGCAACTTGTCTGCGACTTTGACGACCTGGCCTGCGCGATCATCAAGCATACGAACCCTGCAGGTGTGGCGTTAGGAACGTCGAACGAAGAAGCTTACCGAAAAGCGCTCGCTTGTGATCCTGTATCAGCGTTCGGAGGCATTGTCGCTTTCAACACACCGTTCGACGAAGACGCGGCGCGCGCGATCACCGAAATTTTTACTGAAGTGATCATCGCTCCGGATTATGAACCGGCCGCCTTGGAAGTTCTGAAAACGAAGAAGAACCTGCGGGTGCTGCGCGCGGGCCGGCCGGAATCGATCGCAGGCCTCGAATACAAACAGATCTCGGGCGGAATGCTGGTGCAGACGCGTGATACTCATCGAATGAAACGCGAAGATTTGAAAGTTGTAACCAAGCGGGCGCCATCGGACAAAGAGATCGAAGATCTGCTGTTCGCCTGGACGGTTTGCAAACACACGAAGTCAAACGCAATCGTCTATGTCCGAGATCGGCAGACCGTCGGCGTCGGCGCCGGCCAGATGTCGCGCGTGGATTCCGTGAAAATTGGCGCCATGCGCGCGCAGTTGCCGACCGCCGGATCCGTTCTAGCTTCAGATGCTTTCTTCCCTTTCCGTGACGGGCTCGACGAAGCCGCGAAGCATGGGATCACGGCTGTCATTCAACCCGGCGGCTCAGTGCGCGATGAAGAAGTGATGGCCGCCGCCGATGAACACGGCCTCGCAATGGTCTTTACGGGTATAAGGCATTTCAAGCACTAGTATGAATGGAGCGCGGACATCCTGGTCCGCCTGAGCGCGCAGCGCGAATATCGTTTGAAGGTGGTTAGGACTAGCGCGCAAAGTGCGCTGGCGGACAGGATATCCGCGCCCCGGGCTTCGCGCTACTTGCCCTTTCACCGTTACTTACTTAATACTTTCCGCGTTTAGCTTCGATCACGGTTAAGGAATATCTGAATGCTGAAACACAAACAAGGAATTATTTTCGGGGTCGCCAACAAACGCTCCATTGCCTGGGCCACGGCGCAGGCGCTGCACGAAGCTGGGGCGCGACTCGCATTTGCTTATCAGGGCGACCGGCTGAAAGATAACGTTGAAAGCCTGACGAAAGCAGAGATGCCGGATTCATGCCTGCTGTCATGCGATGTTACTAAGCAGGACGAAGTTGACGAGACCTTCCAGCGACTCACGTCGGAGTTTGGCCGGCTTGACTTTCTGATACACAGCATTGCTTTTGCGCCACGCGAAGCGCTGGAAGGCGAATATATGAAAGTTGAACGCGATGCTTTCGCAACGGCGCTCGAAATCAGCGCCTACTCGTTGACGCAACTCGCCCGCGCGGCCGCGCCTTTGATGACTGAGGGCGGCAGCATTGTCACGATGACTTTTCACGGCGCGGACAAAGTCTATCAAGGCTATAACGTGATGGGCGTCGCCAAGGCTGCGCTGGAATCAAGCGTGCGTTATCTCGCCGCCGATCTCGGACCGCGAAATATTCGCGTCAACGCGATCAGCGCCGGACCCATTCAGACCTTATCAGCGCGTGGCGTATCCGGCTTGAGCACGATGCTGAAACATCACGCCGAACGCGCGCCGCTGCATCGCAACGTCGAACCGCGCGAGGTGGGCAACACCGCGCTCTTTCTCTGCAGCGAGTTGTCATCGGGCATTACCGGCGAAACGATCTATGTCGATTGCGGCTATAACATCATGGGGCTCTAAATTCAGTTGGTCGAATCTGAGGTTTAGAAGCGGGCTACGGCCCGCTTAGTCAGGCAGTAGCCCGACTCTAAACAATTGCGAGGGGTTGTGGACAAAGACGAATTCAATCAGACACCACCGGGCGGAACCCAGGACGAACGTCTGCTGGAAACGCCGAGCGCAGACGAGTTTCTGCACACCGATACCTGGCGTGTCTTTCGCATCATGGGCGAGTTCGTCCAGGGTTTCGAGGATCTGGCTCACATCAAGAATGGAGTGAGTGTTTTTGGCTCGGCCCGCACACCCCCTGATCATCCGGAATATAGGGCCGCGCAGGAAACCGGCGCGCTGTTGGCGCGCGCGGGGTGCACTGTGATCACCGGCGGAGGTCCGGGAATCATGGAGGCCGCTAACCGTGGCGCTTTTGAAGTTGGCGGCGCCTCGGTTGGTTGCAACATCGAACTACCGCACGAGCAAAGTTCGAATCCTTACCTGACGCTTTCCCTTAAGTTCAAATACTTCTTTGTCCGCAAGATGATGTTTGTCAAATACAGCAATGCCTTCATCATTTTCCCCGGGGGCTTTGGGACACTCGACGAACTCTTTGAAGCGTTGACCCTGATCCAAACGCACAAGATTCATAACTTCCCGGTAGTGCTCTATGGTTCAAAATATTGGCAGGAAATGCTGGAGTGGCTGCGAGGCAGAATGCTGACCGAAGGGAAGATTGTCGAAGATGATTTCCAGCGCTTGCACGTGACGGACTCGCCCGAGGAAATCGTTTCTGTGGTCAAGACTTACGATCCTTCGGGGAGCGAACCCAGCAGCCACTTGAGATAAGGTTCCGCAACGGCAGTGACCTGCAGCGCGATAATCTCCGGCGTCTCGTAACTGTGTATAGCGGTGACTCTGCTTACTAAATCGTCGAACTGGTGTTTCGCCGTCTTGGCCAACAGCAAACTTTCCGTCCCCCGAACGACCTCACCCTGCCAACGATAGATCGATTGAATTTCGGGTAGGACCTGGACGCAGGCAGCCAGGTGCGAACTGACGAGCATCTCTGCAATTCGTTCCGCCTCTTCGCGGTTCGCCGCGGTCATCAGCACTACGAGCGGCTCTGAGGAAGTATCACTCATACGAGGTGTCGCAGACTTCAGTCTGGTGACTAGACCGCAGATTGCTCTCTGAAATGGTGGAAATCCACGGCACCTGTCAGGTCGCATTGAATAGACGCGCGAGATGAATCCGTGTCCGCAGGGCTTCTGGAACGATCTCGACACCTGGGTTCAGACTTAAGGATCAGAGACTGAAGTCTGGGGCCAATTATTCTGACTCTTGATCGTCTTCTTCCGAAGTGGAGCCGGTCAGCGGCGAAGTATCGTCACCGAAGAATGACGCGTAAAGCTCTCTGGCCCTATCGAGGTCGCGTTCATCAACGAGCACCTGCGCCCCGGGCGACATCACGGAAAACAATGGCGAGAATTGATCCGATGCTCCCGACTGCACGGCCGAGCGTATTCCGTTCTGTTGCAGGATGTCATTGACCATCTCCGCCTCGGCCGGCGACGACAAAGTGTGTAGCGCGACGAATCTGGCTTCACTGCCGTCGTGTGCGCCGGCATAGACGCTCAGACGCTCGACTAACTCTGCGCCATCGTCGACACAATGAGTAATCCCCGGTTCGTATTCAGCCTCGCAAGTTGGACAGAACATATTTTAATTGTAGCGCAAGATGTTATCTGGCGCGACGCACCGGCGAGTTAACACTTTGAGAACTTGCGCTATTTCACCGCGCTGACCGCGCGCTCAAAGGGAATCTCTTCAAAATGTGTGAAGCGTTTGAAGTCGCGGAAGCGCTGGTTGATCTCATCGTGTGTCAGCCTTTGCACCCGTTCGGTGCCAAACTCTTCGACGTTGAAAGATGCCATCACTGATCCAAAGATCATGGCGCGCCGCAGAGCGCCGGCATCGATCTTTTCCTGGCTCGAGAGATAACCCATCAAACCGCCCGCAAAAGTATCACCCGCACCCGTTGGATCGAAGACCGCTTCCAGAGGATAAGCCGGAATCGCAAAGTACTCGTCTTTAGTAAACATCGCAGCACCGAATTCCCCTCGCTTGACGATCAGAGTGTGCGGTCCCCAGGAGAGAATCTTGCGCGCTGCTTTGATCAGGTTAGGTTCCTCAGTCAACTGGCGAGCTTCGGCATCATTGATAATAACCAGGTCAACGACTTCGATGGTCTTCTGCAATGAATCGCGGGTGATATCAATCCAGAGGTTCATTGTATCGAGCGCGACCAACTCGGCGTCGGGAACCTGTTGGCGCACGCCGCGCTGCAAATCCGGTTGAATGTTGCCGAGAAAAACCAGCCGCGCCTGCTTGGAACTCTCGGAAAGTTTTGGCTCAAAGCCGGCAAAAACATTCAATTGAGTATCGAGCGTATGCGCCACATTCAGGTCGTATTCATACCGGCCGTGCCATTGAAATGTTTTCCCCTCCGGAATAACTTCCAGATCGCTCGTATCAATGTTATGGCCCGCAAACACATCCCTTTCAGTCTGCCCAAAGTCACCGCCGACAACTGCGACGACGCGGACCTCGGTAAAGAAGCTGGCGGAGATTGAAAAGTGAGAGGCTGCGCCTCCCAGCATGCGTTCGCGCTTGCCGAACGGCGTTTCGACGTTATCAAACGCCACCGAACCTACGACGAGTAATGACATATTCGCTATTTGGAATTTGAGATTTCAGATTTGA
>DATNNY010000120.1:0-6980 GCA_035601635.1 Pyrinomonadaceae bacterium | reverse complement strand
TCAGCCTTAGTGACTGCGAGCTGTTTGGAAGTCACGTCAGCATTGCGGAGACGGCGTATCAATGACTCGCAATCTTAAGTTCATGATAGTGCTGACCATCTGCCTAGTCTGGATTGCGATCGTTGGCTACATCGCTGGAGTGCCGTGGTAATGTTCGGAGTATTTGAATGGGTCAGGCGAGAGTGACGCGCTTGCCTGACCCTCTACGCGGCAAGTCTTTCGTTTTGCGTATTCTAGTGCTCGCTCTTTGTCCGGTCGTCCGGCGCGGAGTATTTGATCGGCGGCGCGGAAAATCTTCTGTGCACTCTTTTCAGGAATTGCCTCCCACTGCGATCGATTCCTTGGGGCAACCAATTTTGTATGTAGCCGCACGCGTAATCGGCACCTTCCAGGCCAAGCGCTTCACAACAGAGCAATGCAACTGCCTCCGCTTCCACTTCGCGAATGTTTCTTCGCGTCTGTTCCGTGTCGGTGAAACTGCCCTCGGACGTATGCAGGATCACGTGAGCGATTTCATGAAAAAGTGTCTTATGCGGAAGTTGGGCCGGCCCAGGATTGATCGCGACTTGGCGCTCACGTGCGAAGCCCTGCACATTTCCGTCCGTCTTGTTGAACTGGATGAGTTCAATACTGAGCGCCGCAAGCGCTCGCTCAGCGTCCCACTCTGGAATTGTCACTGATTCAAGCTCGCTGCCTACCGTTTGAATAAGCACGAACCATCGGGTTCTGTGAACAAAGCTCGTGAACGCTTGCTCGTCGTCTGATTCGTCGTCCCATCGCTTGCGGGTGACAGGCATGCAGAGCGTCAAGGCCCGCTCACCGCGTTCGACCACTCGGCCTAATGTCTGCCACTTCGGAAAGGTATTAATCGGGCCGGGTTGGATTCCGCGCAGATGGGCACTGCACGCGAAAAGTTGATTTCCTACGATGTAATTCCAAAACGCGCTATAAGCCTTCATGATCAGGCCGGGCTTGTTGACTGCTTCCACGAGTAAAGCTGACCACTTCGGAATATCTGCTGATTGTCTCTGGTTCGCCATTGTCTTTGCTCCTTCGGTTGGTATTTTTGAAAGGGTGTTCCCCCCGTAGCGAAGAAGGCAGAACGACTGGGCGCTCATTCGCATCACCCGCAGGGCCGCAACGCAGTGGGGCACTCGGAGAAACGCGCAGAGCTGTGCGAATGGGCTGTCGTGAAGAATTGAAGCTAAGAGGGGGAACTAAATGAGAAGACTCTTCTCGGCTGGAATGGAATGAAATCGAATGGCAGGCGAGTCGTTAATGTCCTGCATACGTGTCATAAACTATGACTAAGTACGAAACATCATTTTGGATAAATCGGTTGGCTCCAAAGCTACCTACCTCTCTAGAGTCAGCTCGATTATCGGATGAGCCGTCCGATTCGTTTGGCCCTTTGTTCAGTCTGCAGCTTCTGCGGCCCCGGCTTGTAAAAGCATTTGATAATCACGTAGTCCCACTTTCCTTAAGGTGCCTTCCACAAGGGCAAGATTTCATTTCTTGTCAAGAAGTTCGCTCGCGCGGCTAGTTGCCACCGGCAACAAGACTCTGGACATCAATCACTTAGAGCAAAAGTGACACATGGTTGCATTGATTGAAGCTAGGGTTTATGCTACGCGACTCTGAGAGCCTTCCTCGTCAGGCTCAGGCCAATCCGGGGACTCTCAAAAGTAAGCACACTTATAACGTCTTGCCAGCTAGAGTTATCACTGGCAAGCGGCGAACGTTTGGAAATCAAGCGGCTGCTAGAAGAGCGACAGCGCGCTTTGCCACACGTTCAGAGCGACCTCGGCAAGGGAGTAAACGTCAGCCGCGTTTGAAACGGGCTGAGTACCTATTTGCCTTGCCGCTCCGGATTCATCAGGCGTCGTCTGAACAACGGCGCAGGGCGGCGTTTCTAATTGGCTGGGCTCGGGTGGTGCACACGGTGGCGTCTCCAGTTGGCCTGCGAAAGCGGTAACGCCAAGCACACAAGTCAACGCTACAGCAGCGCCTACTTTTCTTAGGTCCTTCATGTTTTCTCCTTAGGTTGGTGATGGTGTTGCGAGTTTTTTCTAATCAAACACCATCAGAGTCTCATCTCTTTGATAAACAGCCGGCATACGGATTTGCTCAAGATACGGTCTGCCGTGCGAAAGCGAAGACACCACCTTTTCTCTAAGCCCAGAAAGATCAAAAGGAGACTCCCAAAGATAAGTCCAGAGCGGGGCATGTCTCAGATTTCCATTCTCCACGTGGAAGACAATCAGCAAATGGCCAAACTAGTCGATGAAATGCTCGCCGCTGAAGAATGGCGTGTGGAGCTTTGCACGGATGGCTATAGCGCGCTCGAAAAACTTACGGGTAACGACCATTATGATGTGCTGGTGGTCGATAACGATCTTCCGCGCCTGAGCGGTTTGGAGCTGGTACGGCGCGCCCGCAAACTGCGGCACCGTTGGCGCACACCCATCGTCATGCTCTCAGGAAGTGATTGCGAAAAGGAAGCATGGCGAGCAGGCGCTAATGCTTTCCTCCGCAAGCCGGAAGCGGTTGACCAAATTTCTTCGACGATAACAAGACTGCTGGAAGAACGGAAAGATCGAAAGGATTAGGCGTCGATGTTGACCGGAAGCAGGAATCGGCGGTAGCGAGCGGGTAAGTAAAGCAGCGCTTGTGCGCGATCAGGTAGGACCTGCGGCAGGGAATCAAGCGGACGAAACCTGGTCGCTACCGAAGTCGGAAGTAACGACACTTCAATTCGCAACCAGCGAATCCTTAATCAGCAATGGGTTACTCGCGAGGCTTACAGGAAAGGACTACCTCATGTCTAAGAAACAACAGAGAGTTTTCTGGCCAGCCCTGATTATTCTCTCAATCGTGGCGAGCGCTTTCGTGTTTGCTAATACTCGTAGTCGCCGCGCGACTGTGAATTTGGCGGCCAACGCGCCAAGGTTGGTGGACACTGAGGGGACTACTAGTCCGCAGGCGGGGGCGGTCAAAGCGTTGACTTCTGCGATGCCGCAGGGGCTGCAACGGCATGGACCTGTCGAGGTGTGCGCTTCACGCTCTACGACGCAGGGATTTATCCGCGCCAAGCGCGAGTTGAAAAGGGTCTCGTCGCGATCACGATCGAAGACTTATCGGGCGGCACGTCAGGACTCGTGGTCCAGCGTGTCAACGGGAACTCCCGTCAAAGCGTGGGCACTGTACAGAGGATTCAAAACCATTGGCGGGGTCGACAAGAGCTTCAGCTTGAGCCGGGTAATTACGAAGTGTTTATGGCTGATCGACCTAACAATAAAGCACAGCTCATTGTGCAGCCCTAAACCTTGCAAGTCTTCAGGGGTAGACCGTCATGAAAATAATTCCTCATTCAATGCGGAACGCGGCTAATCTGCTGCGCTCTGTTCCTCTGATTTTGATTCTTAGTTGTATGGCTGTGGCTCAGGAGCAGAGCCAATACGATCATGGCACGCCTCCGCAGCACACCGCCGGCATCTCAGCCATCGGTAGCTACACTTCCAGCGACCTCGGCACAGTCAATCTCAGCAATGGCTCACTTAATTTCAAGATACCGCTGGGCGATGTCGGTGGCCGTGGGTTCTCTTTGCCACTGACCTTAAACTACAGCAGCAAGGTGTGGTCGGCCTCACGCAGCACGGCTTTTAATCCCGATGCTCCCAATGGAGGTCGAAACTATCCCGTCGCCTTCGCTCTTTACGACGACCCGAGCGCCGCGCTGGATATATACCAGCGGGTAGCGCCGGGCTGGTCCATTGGCTCGGTGCCGGTGCTCCGCGTCCGCGGCATGGGAATTAACAGCGCTAATAACCCAAACTGTGGGGGCACCAACGACTTTATTCAGGTGTTGGTCAAGCTGACGCTGGTCTTGCCGGACAAGGGCGAGATTGAACTGCGTGACGATGTTACCGATGGCGCCCCGTTGGGTGGGGTCGTGGGTCCCGGCGGTTGTCGCAATATGGACGGCTATCGCAGCCAGAGATGGCCGCCACCGATGGCTCAGGCACTGTGTTCATTAACGACGTCGACAACGGTGTAATTAACGGAAATCTAAATGGAACGGTGATTACCGGCGATGGCACGCGTTATCGTATTCAGGACCCGGGTAATTATTTTTTCGGCGGGTCGGCCTACCTGCAGAAGTTCGGTCGCGCGATTTCGGTTACTGATCGAAATGGCAATGTCCTGAATATCAATTATCCAGGCGGCAGTTCTGCGCAGTACACAGACCAGCTCGGCCGCACGACGACCAGGATCGACTACGGCGTGAACGATCCCGATTACCCTTATCAGCCTTTGGCCGTATTGGTCACACTGCCTGGGTACAACGGCCAGAATCACTACTACAAGATCAAGACCGACACGATGAACCAGCATTACCGCGCCGGGATCAATCCCACCCTGCCGGTGATTAACGGAGACAACGATCCGCTCGGCTATGGTTATAATTACCCGGGACCGCGCACTGCACTGTTTCCTGACTCGTACGGAAGTGGACGAGAGAACATCGACACTCAAGCCGTGCTCGCTCAGCTTGTGCTGCCCGACGGCCGATCGCTGACTTTCAACTACAACGAATTCGGCGAAGTGGCCGAAGTTGTCACGCCCACGGGCGGCAGGGTGCAGTACGACTACGCCTATACGTCGGCGCTGCCGGCGGGCAATTCCATGGGCTGGGAAACTGATACAGTGCAGATTCCCAGCAACGTGCACGAGATCGATCGCGGCGTAGTGGCGAGGCGCACCTACGCTGATGGCTCGACCCTCGAATCAAGCTGGAGCTACGCCTACGGCCCACAGACCGCTCCCAGCGGAACCTACGCCTGCACCGAAGTGCAAGCGCGCGCCGCTGACAACACGCTGATGCAGGACCAGCGGCACTTCTTCATGGCCAACGGGCGGTTTCTCACATGGAATGGCAGCCAAGCTATCGGCACAGGATACTCGCTCTGGTCAACGGGACTTGAGCTGCGCACCGAAACGCGCGATGTAAATGGAAATGTTATTGCCGCCAACGAGCAGGATTGGAGCCAGCGTGCGCCCGTCGTGTGGTCTTACTATTCCAGCCAGCAGATCGCCAACGATAATCGTGTCAACGAAGAGCGAAAAATCCTGGACGATGGCAGCACCGCCAAGGTCGATACTTACTATCAACAGAATGTGAAGTACAACAATCCTACTGAAGTCCAGGAGTTCGATTTTGACCAGACGCTGAAACGGCGCAGCACGACCATTTATGCCGACAGCGTTAATCTGGTTAATGGTCTTGATTACACTGCCGACTCGATTCACCTCTTGCATCTGCCACTGAGCGCAACTGTCTATGATGGCAGCGGCAATCAGAAAGCGCAGACAGTTAACGAATATGATAACTACGCCGACGACACCAACCACGCGCCCTTGCAGGACTACGGCTCCGTAATTCAGCATGATTCAAACTACGGAGCATCATATACAAGAAGAGGAAACTTAACGCGTAACGGTCGATGGTTGAATCTTACCAATATTTTTGTCTACAGCTATCCTCGTTACGACGAGCTGGGCAACGTCGTCTCTGCCAAAGATGCTAACGGCAACGTCGCCAGTGTCAGCTTCGCAGACGACTTCGGCGACGGTCACAATCCTGAAGTAGGCGCGAGTGGCGCATTTGGGGCAACCTATGCCTTGCCGACTCTGATTACCAGCCCGGCACCGAATCCAGGAGAGCCGGTGCAAACTGCGCGCAGCCAGTATGACTTTTCAACTGGATTGTTAACCGGCCTCGAGGATCGCAACGGCGTCATCAGCCAAACGTTCTATAACGACCCGTTCGATCGGCCAACTCAGGTTCGGGCGGCAATCAATGGAATCGAATCGCATGCTGCCATGTACTACGCGCCCATGACAACTTCATTCGGGATTACTCTGACGAATAATGATGTCCTGACGGCTAGAGATCAGAACAGCATTGATGACCGAATGCTGCGATCATGGACGCACACGGATGGCTTTGGACGGACGATCGAGACTTGGTCACGAGACCCGCAGGGCGACGATGAGGTCGCGACGATTTATGATGCTTGGGGTCGCGTCAGTAAGCAGAGCAACCCGTACCGGCCATCGGTCCCTGAGACTCCGGTTTTTTCCAAGTCCGCCTATGACTTGTTGGGCCGAGTTACCTCAATCACTACTCCCGACAACGCAGTGGTCACAACTGCCTACAGCGCCAACACGGTGACCGTAACCGATCAAAGCGGCAAGCAGCGCAAGAGTGTGACCGATGCGCTGGGAAGGTTGATTAAGGTTTACGAAGCGCCGAATGACTCGAATTACAACTATCTGACCACATATGGCTATGACGCGCTAGATGATCTTATCGCTGTGACGCAGGGCAACCAGACGCGCACCTTTGTTTACGACTCACTGAAACGCTTGACATCGGCCATGAATCCAGAAAGCGGCCAGATCAATTATCAATACGATGCAAACGGAAACCTTCAAGTCAAGACCGATGCGCGCGGGGTCTCGTCGCACATTTCGTACGACGCGCTCAGTCGCATGAAGAAACGCTCGTACAACGGGTCAAACTCGTTGGATCAAGTGACCAACAACGTTCCTGCTCTCCCGAGCGGCGTTGCCGCAAGCGACGAAGTAGCCTATTTCTACGATTCCCAGGATTTGCCATCAAACAGGCCCACCTACGCGCACGATTATGCCACTGGTCGTCTGGTCGCGATTACTTACGGCACCGGCAGCAGCGCGGGTGATTATTATGGATATGACGCCCTCGGGCGTCAGACCTTAAAGTTTCAACAGACCGGCGGCGTCAACTATAAAACCAGCGCTATTTACAATCTGGCCAGCGAACTCAAAACCGAAACTTATCCATCGAACCGCACAGTCATCAACGCTTATGACAGCGCCGGACGAACAACCAGCGTGACGGGCTATCTAGGCGATGGAACTCAGCGCACTTACTCGAC
>DATNNY010000119.1:0-6152 GCA_035601635.1 Pyrinomonadaceae bacterium | reverse complement strand
TGTGCAAGCCGGACATGGTTTACGTTTCAAACCGGGGACATCGTTTACACTTTTGAGCACTTAGCTCCATGCCAGCCTTTAGCTGGGGTGATGTTTTTGTTTCTTTCATCGAGTACACCAAGTAGATGAAAACTGTAACGCAATTCCCACCTCTGCTCGTCGATCGGTTTGAGTCCGACGGGCTCTTTAGCCAGGACTTCCGAAAGGTAGAGCAGCTCTCCGCGCCACTTGATCTCGCCGTTGTGACGCACCTGCCTGACTGTGACTCCCGACTCATATTGCACCTCGGGGAGTTTGGCTGGATAGGAGCGTGGAGAGGCGCAATAGACGCTCCCCGGTGTCTTTCTTCCCAGCGCCTCATGGCTGCGTTCCCAGTTATATTCCTCGAGAAAAGGATCATATTGGCGTTGCTGCTCAGGGAGATCGCTTTGCGGCGCTACTGCTTCCTTCAAGGTTCGATGCATCCGCTCGTGGCGCCCGTTTTGGGCCGGTTTTCCCGGCTGGATCCGCTCAGGCTTAATCCCCAGCTTGATCCACCATTTCGAGAGCTGGCTGATGCCGCCCAGTGCCAGCGAGGCGAAAGGCGCCCCGTTGTCGGTGCGGATCACATCGGGCAGCCCGGATTGCCGAAAGACCCACTCAAACCAAGGTTGCACTTCCTCCTGCCTGGGTCGCTCAAGCGCACGGCACAAAAGCAGATACCGAGAGAAGTTGTCGCTGATGGTCAGCGGATAACAGCGGCGGCCGTTGCCCAGCAGAAAGTCGCCCTTAAAGTCTGCACTCCAACTTTGATTAGGGGCGCCACACTCTGCAAAAGGTTCGCTATACGGTGCCACCCGCCGCCGCCGCTTGCGGGCTTGAACCAAACCCGCACGCTTCAGGATTTCGCCCGCCGTAGAATCCACCGGCCACTTAAGTTCCGGCCGCTGATGGCGCAACCAGTCCAAAACCTTTTTCGGGCCCCACTTCTGGCGCCGAAGCTTGGTCTGCACAATCAGCGCTCGCAGCTCTTCCGCGGTCTGATTGGGATGACGGTGCGGCGCGCGTCCCAGTTCCTCAAGTCCTTCCAGCCCACGCTGATCATAACGTCTGATCCACTTATCGGCCGTCGGTCTACTAACCCCATAGATTCCGCAAAGCTCGTTCTTGCAGTAGTCGCCGCTCAACCAATCAGCTATCAACTGAATTCTCTGGTCCATGGCACTGGTTTCCTTCCACGGCATCGGCATCCTCCTCCTTGCCGACGCAATGTAAACCATGTGCCCGGTTCATCCTGTAAACTATGTTACCGGTTTGTACCATAAATACTCCCCCTCCCAAAGGGAGAGGGAGAAACCCCTGAAAACCATTCCCGCTCGATCAAATATGCAAGTCACCGTAATTGGCGCGGGTTTCTCGGGATTAGTGACTGCCTACTATCTTGTCAAAGAAGGCTTCACAGTTCAGATTGTTGAGCGCAAGTCGCGTCCGGGCGGATTAATTCAAACCATCCAAACTGAACACGGTCTGGTAGAAACTGCCGCAAACGGCATTCGCAATTCAGCGCGACTGGAAGCGATGTGCGCGGACATACGCGTGCCGCTCGAGACCACGCGACGCGAGGCCCGCGCACGGTTTATCTTTCGCGGATCACCAAAGCGATTCCCGCTCAGCGCCCCCGAAGTCTTGAAGCTGGGTTTCAGATTTGCCGCCAGCGCCAGCAGTCTGCGCCCCCGGCCGTTTGAAACCATCGTCGACTGGGGCAGGCGCGTGATTGGCAAGGCCGCGACTGATTTCTTTCTCGCTCCGGCGCTGAGCGGAATCTATGCCGGTGATCCTGAACGTCTCAGTGCCAGTCTGGTTTTTGGTCAGGCAGCTTTGCCCGGGCATCTGAAAACTACTCGCCCGCTGCGTCCAAAGCTTCACGGTACGGTCGCGCCGCCCCACGGCATGCAGCAACTCATCGACGGGCTGGGCGAATATCTCGAGCACGCCGGTGTGGAATTTATCTTCAATCATGCGACTCAAATTGCGACTGGCGCACCGGCGATTGTGTGCACTTCAGCGCATGAAGCGGCCGGGTGTTTGCAGGAAGTTGCTCCGGAATTAAGCCAGAGTTTGCGGCAAATTGAGATGATGCCCGTAATAACCGCGACCTGTCAGTACCAGCCTGCGGCCGCGAAGCTGAAAGGCTTTGGTTGTTTGTTTCCGCGGAGCGAAGGCTTTCGCGCGCGTGGCGTCCTGTTCAATGAATACATCTTTGCCGGACGCGGGCCGGCGCACTCTGAAACATGGATTTTTGGAGGCGCGCTCGATCCGGCGATAGGTCAATTGACTGATCCCGAGTTAATAGAACTGATCGCCAGTGAGCGCGAAAAGCTGTATGGCGTCGTAGACGAGCCGATTGGAATCCACCTGACCAATTGGCCTGAGGCGCTGCCCCATTACTCGATCGATCTGGAACGCATCCTGACGAAACTCCCGGCGCCGCCGGCAAACGTCGCGCTGGTGGGGAACTATCTGGGGCGTATCGGTCTGGCTAAGTTGATTGAGCGCGCGGCGTTTGTAGCTAGAGACTTTCGTGGCAGTAGCTCGGCCGTGCGGGAGGGCTCAGCTTGAATCACACTGGGGTCCTCCTGATTAATCTGGGAACACCGGACGCGCCGACGCCGGAGGCTGTCGGCCGTTACCTGCGCGAGTTTTTGATGGACGGTTTCGTGATCGACGTGCCGAGACCTCTGCGCTGGTTTCTGGTCAACGTCGTGATCGTTCCGCGGCGCAAAATAAAATCCGCCAGGGCCTATCAAAAAGTGCAGTTGCCCGGAGGATCGCCGTTGCGGGTGTACACCCGCGAACTCGCAGAGAAGGTGACCGAAGCGCTCGCGAAAGACGACCATTACGTCATTGAGTACGCGATGCGTTACGGCAACCCGTCGATCGCCTCGACGGTTGCCAGACTATGTTCGCCGGACGTTTCGCGGATTATCGTTCTGCCGCTTTACCCGCAATACGCTGAATCCAGTTATGAGACCGCCGTGGCCGAGACGAAAAGAGCAGCGCGGGAATTGGGCTGTGCCGATCGCTTGTCATTCTTTCCACCGTTTTATGATCGGCCGGAATTCATCTCCGCTTTTGCCCGCCGCATGGCCGAGACCCGCGAAAACGATTGGGCTGATCATTTTGTATTCAGCTTTCATAGTTTGCCTGAACGCCATCTTAAGCGGCTGGACACGACACATGAGCATTGCCTGTTTAAGTCGGACTGTTGCGATCAGATTAGCGCAGTCAATCACAAATGCTATCGGGCCCAGTGCTTCTTCACGGCGCGAGCGATCGCCGCTCAACTCGGACTGAAGCAGGACGACTACACAGTGTCGTTTCAATCTCGTCTCGGCCGTGCCAAATGGATCGGGCCGACTACTGAGGTGGTTTTGGGGGAATTAGCTCAGCGCGGCGTTAAGCGCGTCGCAGTTTCCTGTCCATCGTTCGTGGCTGATTGCCTGGAGACTCTGGAAGAGATGGGTATTCGCGGCCGGCAGACTTTTACCGATGCGGGCGGCGAAGAGCTAAGATTGATCCCGTCCCTTAACGCCGATCCATTTTGGGTGGATACGGTGGCGGATTGGATCGTTGGCTTTCGCGACCAAGGTGGCGGCCTTTAAATACGGAATTCTTAGGTTTGTTTTCGTGTGGTTTCGTAGATCGATTCCTTGCTCCCGCGCTGAAGAGATCCACGAATCACCGAAGCGCCGCCTCCGATTCCCATCCGGACCGATGATGTTTGAATTCAATCGTCAGGAAATTCAGGGCTAAGGGCCAGACTAAAGACTTGTCAGGTCGAGTACGATCAATGCCTGATGCCTCCTCTGCGTCGTCGGCGCCTCTGCGGTGAATGTATTTGAGCGTGTGTTCACCGCAGAGACGCCAAGATTCCGGAGATTGCGCGGAGAATAACCAAACTAAGACTGAGCACCACTGTCCCTTCGTGTGTCGTGCTAGAATTCGGCCGATCCAAATGCACATCCGGCTTTAATGGTTTTTGACTGACAATGAATTTCTGGCAACAAATACAAACCGCATCAGGTATGCGGGGGGCCTTTATCTGGGCTGTCCTGATCTTTATTGCCGTGGCGCTGGCTCTTATCATTCTGAGGCCTGAGGAACGATTGCGCATTCGTGCAGCGCTGTTTCTGTTTGTGCTTTCTTTTGTCGGCTTACTTGCAGTTGCTACCCTTGCGGTCCAAGGCGCAAGCACTGAAGGACGCCTGTATCTCTGGTTTAATTGGGCCTCTCTCTTTTGCCTTTGGATCGCGGTTATCAATATCGCCAGCGTTTTAATCTTCGAGGTATTACTCAACGCCATAAGACTAAGACCCCCGCGGATCATGCGCGATCTTCTCCTGGCGCTTGCCTATGTAATCGTCGGGATCACATTGCTTGCTATCCCACGCGTCGATATCACGGGTATCGTTGCCACGTCCGCGGTGCTAACCGCCATCATCGGCCTTTCGTTCCAGGACACGCTCGGCAACATGATGGGCGGCATGGCGCTGCAAATGGAGCGCACGATCGGCGTCGGCGACTGGATCAGGTTTGACGGACAGGAGGGCCTGGTCCGGGAGATCCGTTGGCGGCATACCTCGATCGAAACAAGGAATTGGGACACGCTCGTGATCCCAAACAGCGCCTTGATGAAATCGCAGGTTACTATTCTCGGCCGTCGCGCCGGACAGCCGCGGCAACATCGGCAGTGGGTCTATTTCAATGTCGATTTTCGCTATTCGCCGGGGGACGTGATTGATGTGGTCCAGACTGCTTTGCGCGCTGAGCCGATTCCAAACCTGGCCCTGGAGCCGCAGCCAAACTGCGTCCTAATGGACTTCAAGGAGAGCTATGGCAGCTACGCAGTGCGCTACTGGCTGACCGATCTCGCTGTGGATGATCCGACAAATTCGATCGTGCGCACGCGGATTTATTTCGCCTTGCGCCGCGCGAATATTCCTCTTTCGATTCCAGCCCATTCGCTATTTGTCACCGAGGAGGATCAGTCGCGTCTCGAGCGAAAACGCGCTGAAGAGATCGATGAACGAGTGGCAGCGCTCAAGAGAGTTGAATTGTTCCAATCGCTGACGGACGAAGAACGGCGTTCATTGGCGAGCCGTCTGCGGGTGGCTCCGTTTGTCCGTGGAGAAGCCATGACCCGCCAGGGCGCCAAGGCGCATTGGCTCTATTTGATAACGCGCGGCGACGCTGAAGTTCGAGTTGCAGTTGATGGCAACCTCAGCGAACAGATCGCCACCCTGCATCAGGGTAATTTCTTTGGCGAGATGGGCATGATGACGGGAGAGCTGCGCTCGGCCACGGTGATCGCGCTTACGGATGTCGAGTGTTATCGCGTAGACAAGGAAGCTTTCAACGACATCCTGAAGCAGCGCCCCGAAATCGCCGAAGATATCTCGGAACAACTGGCGCGCCGGCGCGTCGAATTGGATGCCGCCCGCGAAGGCTTGAACGAAGAAGCAATGCAGGCGCGCCTGCGTTATCACAAAGGCGATCTTTTGCAGAGCATTAGGCGCTTCTTTACGCTTTAGTGATCGGATCTCGTGGCATAAACCACTGCTTCCGCAGGCCCTGGGCACAAAAGACCTGGCCTTTTCCGAAATGTCATTTAGTTATCTGACCAACGCCAACGCTCCTAAGACGAGGTAAGTATCTTCATTTCAAAAAAGTGACGAAACTTATCTTGCAGCGAATTGTGGCAAAGCACATGCTCTGAGCAAATAGCTTCGGACTTTTCTTAGCCTCTGCGATTATTCCTTCAAAAAATTCTCGACATGCGTGCCAGACGGGCCTACAGTATGCGCGATCCGTGCGCGTTGTGCGCCAGCCCCCAATTGTGACTGACCCAAAGTAGGCAGGAAACCACGAACACCCAGGCGAAGATTTTAAATCTCCGTCGGTTAATTACCTGGTGGAGACGCAGCCAATAATCGTTGGAGGTGAACACCATGGCAACAGAGTTCAGGAAGACGGGCATCAGCGTCGTCGGCGACGCACCCTGGGGCACCCACTTCTGTCACTTCTACGAGACGAAACAGGATCTGCTCGACACTCTGGTCCCCTATTTCATGGCTGGATTGGAAAGCAAAGAGTTCTGTCTGTGGGTGGTCTCG
>DATNNY010000118.1:0-41125 GCA_035601635.1 Pyrinomonadaceae bacterium | reverse complement strand
AGATAACGTTCCAGCGTTTCAATCAGTTTCGTTTCTTCACCGGCCTTTTCATATTCTTTCGCCAGGCCGAACATGACCATCGTATTATCCGGATCGCCGGCGAGCATCTGTTCAAAGATTTCGATTCTTGATGTGGACATAAACTTTTTCTCAGCGGCCCTCTGTGTGGCCTCACAGAGGAAGCACAGAGTTATTTTCCACCAATGATCAGCTTTGCAATCGTCTGCAACTGCATGTTCGAAGTGCCCTCGTAGATCGCGCCGATCTTCGAATCGCGCCAGTACTTCTCCACCGGATAATCCTTGACAAAGCCATAGCCGCCGTAGAGCTCGATCGCTTTCGAAGCAATGCGCTCCGCGACGCGCGACGAAAACAGCTTGGCCATCGCGGCTTCCTTGACGAAGTTCTGTCCCGCGTCTTTCATTCGGGCGGCGTTGTAAACCATCAGCCGCGCGGCTTCCAGGTCCGTGGCCATCTCGGCAAGTTGAAACTGCACGCCCTGAAATTCGTTGATGGACTTGCCGAACTGTTCGCGCTCTCCGGTGTAGTTTAGAGCGGCCGCCAGGGCCCCGCTCCCTATGCCGATCATCTGCGCGCCAATGCCGATGCGTCCTTCGTTCAGCGTTTCGATCGAGGTCTTATAACCCTTGCCCACTTCTCCAAGCACGTTTTCTGGCGGGACCGGACAATCCTCCAGAATTATTTCAGTCGTCGACGACGCGCGAATGCCGAGCTTGTTTTCTTTCTTTCCGACTGAGAAGCCGGCGAAACTCTTCTCCACAATGAACGCCGTGATCCCGCGATAGCCGGCTTCCGGATTTGCGTTGGCGAAGAGCACGAAGATTTCCGCTTCCTTGCCGTTGGTGATCCAGAGCTTGCGGCCGTTAATGACAAAGTGATCGCCCTTATCAACTGCCCTGGTTTGCATGGCAAAGGCATCCGACCCGGAACTGGCTTCGCTCAAGGCGTAGGCGCCGACCTTCTCGCTGGCAAGCTGGGTCAGATATTTATTCTTCTGTTCCTGATTACCCCAGCGAATTAAAGCGTTGTTGACCAGAGTATTCTGCACATCGACAAAGACGCCTACTGAAGCATCGACGCGCGACAATTCTTCGACCGCCAGGATCGCCTGGAAGAACGAGCCGCCGGCCCCGCCGAATTCCTCCGGCGTTTCGATTCCCATTAGACCCAAATCAAAGCACTGTTTCGTCAAATCGGGATCGAAATGGCCCTGCTCGTCCATTTTTTCGACGCGCTTTCGCAATTCGCCTTCGGCAAACTCGCGTACGCTGGCGCGAAACATTTGCTCGTCTTCAGAGAGGGTTGTCAGCGGACGCGCGCCTGTTTCTTCGATGGCAATTTGACTTTGACTCATTGTGTTACTCTGCCCGCGGGAAGCCTATGGATCTTGAATCGACATCATAATCAACGGGCCGTGCAAAAGGCAAAACGGGACGACTAAGTGGCAAAGACTTCAGTCTGTGATTTTTTATGAACGGGATCACAGACTGAAGTCCGTGCTACTTACTTTCATTCACTTGTCGCATTAATCCTGCCTGGCACCGGCATCCCGCCGATGGGGCACACGCAGGATGCGCGGGCCACGATTGACCGAATCAGGGCACGCACTTTGCTCTTTGGACATCGCCCGCGCGATGCTCTATTTTGTTTCTTCACTTCGATTCACCCAGATGACTCAAACGAAAGCGCAAGAATCACGGAAGAGACTTACTCCGCTC
Organism: Pyrinomonadaceae bacterium; assembly: GCA_035601635.1. Lineage (GTDB taxonomy): Bacteria > Acidobacteriota > Blastocatellia > Pyrinomonadales > Pyrinomonadaceae > UBA11740. Next base: position 39,386 of record DATNNY010000118.1, on the reverse strand, counting down.
GGAATTATCTTCGCCCTGCTCGGTCTTTCCCTGTTCGCATATTTCGTTAAGAAGGCTGGAATCGGTCAAATCGCGGACGGTATCCAGCGACTCGGCGCTGGCTTCCTGATCATTCTCGCCATTTCGGCGGTGCGCCAGGTAGTGCGCTCGCTAGCCTGGTTACTGTGCGTGGAAGATCCTTATCGGCTCAGGTTTTGGGATGCATTTCGGGCGCGAGTTATGGGCGATGCCATCGGCACCCTGCTTCCCTTCACCAGCTTTATCATTTCTGAACCGGCCAAGCCGGCTTTGATTCGCGACCGCCTGCCATTGATGGCCGGCATGTCAGCTATCGCCATCGAGAACATTTTTTACAGCTTGTCGGTGGCCGTCAGTATCTCCTGCGGGATGATTGCCCTGCTGTTGAGCTTTAGTCTGCCGAAGGGAATGCAGGTGGGCAGCTTGATCGTGCTGGCGGTGATCCTGGCCGTGGTCGCCCTGGGCACTTTGCTGATTCGCAAGCAAGTCAGATTCATCAGCGGCACGGCCGGATTTTTACACCGCCGCGGTCTTAGCGAGAAGTGGGTCGATAAGGGGCGAACGATGGAAGTTCGAATCTACGGATTCTATCGCCGTCACCAGGCCCGGTTCATTCCGATCCTGCTTTTGGAATCCTGCTTTCACCTGGCGGGAGTCTGTGAAATTTTCGTGACGCTGAGTTTTATCAGTCAGGATCAAGCGCCAACTTTTCTTACCGCTTTTATTCTCGAGTCAGTGAATCGCGTGATTACCATGGCTTTCAAATTCGTTCCGCTGCGCATGGGCGTTGACGAGGCAGGGACCGGAAAGGTTTCCAAGGTACTGCTATTCACTGAGGTCACCGGGGTGACGCTGGCCATCGTGCGCAAAGCTCGCGATATTTTTTGGGCGGCAGTGGGAATGGCTCTGCTTCTGCAACGCGGTTTGTCGCTGCGGATCGTGGCCCGCGAAGCAGAAGCGGCGCTCGCCGAGGAAGCAAACGGATCGGCAGCGGCGAGTTAGACTGAGTTCTGACACGAGTTCGACTGAAGTCAGTACCGGGAGCGGTAGCGACAGGGTAGCAACGCTCAACCCCGACCGGCGATCTTAGACAGACCCCGGTCGCTACAGCTCCCGGTACTGACCAGATCGGTTGATTTCGATTCAATGAAGTCTGAAATGGTTTTTAGTAGGTTGGCTGGTATTCCTTTATCACAAAGACGCTTCACGGCTTTGTCCTGGGAAAAGAGCACCGTGATCGTGATTGGACTAATGATCGTGATCGGTTTTGGTCTCCGTTTGGCTGGGCTGGGGCGCATAGGTTTCGCGGAAGACGAGATCAACAAGCTGGATGCAGTGCGCGCTTACGACCGCGGTGATTTCACGGCCAACGCTGAGCATCCCATGCTAATGAAAGCGATGATCGACGTCTCGATGCACGCGGCACGTGCCTGGAATTCAAGGACCGGCCAGGCCATCAGCGACGAAGCCGCTTTGAGATTTCCCAATGCATTGTTTGGCGCGTTGACGGCTATCCCGCTCTTTCTGTTGACCGCGGCGTTGTTCGATCGTCCGACCGCGTTCTGGGCGGCAGCCTTCTGGTCGTTTGGCGTTAATGCAATTACCTACAACCGCATCGGCAAGGAAGACACTCTGATGGTCTTCTTCATGCTGTTCGCCTTCTACCTGTACATTCGGAGCAAGCAGGTTAAAGATCAGACGTGGTTTCACCGCCTGCGAAATCTCAGCGCTGTCAGTTTTGGTTTGATGATCGCTGCGAAATATTTTCCTCACTACCTGGGTTTGAACATGCTCTATCATCATTTCTTCCCGGTGCGAAAACAATCTGCTGACGAGCCTCGCTGGCGGACCCCGCTCAGCTTCTTCCTGATTATCGGCGCGGTACTGGTGCTGGCGAATCCGGTGATTTTGCTGCCCAGCGTGTGGAATTATCTCGACGCGTATTCGGGAGAAAAACTGCTGACACACACCGGTTATCTAATGGGCAATACGCTTTATAAGAACCGTATGTCGAACTCGCCGTTCTGGGGCTTGCCGGTATATTTCTATCTGCTGTTTCTGGCGATCAAAGTTCCGCTTGCAGTATCGAGTACATTTCTCGTCGGACTGTTTATGAGTCTGCGTCGCTGGCGGACTCCGGGTCATAGGTTTGTTCTGTTCATGCTGCTTTTCTGGCTCGTTCCCTATTCGCTGGTCGGCGCGAAGTGGTTGCGCTACACACTATCGTTGATGCCGTTTGTCTATATGAGCGCGGCCATCGGAACGTTGGCTGTCATTCGCTGGTCTGGCCGCTGGTTGGAAAATTTCAACAGTGGGTCCGCTGGGTTGCGAGCCACCACCGCGATTTTGGCGTTGGTTCTGGTGGCCTTGCCGGCATGGACCGCCTATGCGAGCGCGCCGCATTACGCGATGTACACTAACGTTTTCGGTTCGAGATACGCGGCGTATTTCTTTCCCCATGATGAGTTCTATGACGATGGCTTGAATGACGCGATTCGATTTGTTTGTGAGCTGGCGCCGCGCAATGCCACCATTGTCACTGAGACTCCCGGCGTCGTTAGATACTACACTGAGAAGTTCGGCCGCACTGATTTGCAGTCGCGCGTGCTTTCGGATCCGAAGTTCACCTTGTCCGAAACAGCGACCGCATACGTTATTCTGCAGAGAGGCCGCACGTATTTTGAAAACCAAAACGAGATGAAGGAGGTGCGCGATCGCTTTACCCTGGTTTACTCCGGCTGCGTCGAAGGCCACCCGGCGGCGGAAGTCTTTTCCGTCCCAGCCAATCCCGGCGCAGCGGTAAAACCGTGCGGCGATCTGCGACCATAGGATGCTTAAGAAAACATTCCTTGTCACGGGCTTATTAGCGCTGGCAATCCTGGCGCTATCGATTACGGATTACACCTCGGCGCAGCGCGGGGCCGCGCAACGCGCACATGTCACAATCCTGGGCACGACCGACATGCACGGGCGCGTCTTCCCAATCGATTACTACACGAACAAGTACGACAACGTTGGTATCACGAAAGTTGCCAGTCTGATAAAGGAAGCGCGCAAGACCGATCCCGATCTGCTGCTGGTGGATTCCGGAGACACGATCCAGGGAACACCGCTGGAGTACTTTCATAACAAGCGAAACAACGCGCCGCCCGATCCGATGATGCTGGCGATGAATGCCCTGCACTACGATTCAATGACCGCTGGCAATCACGAATACAACTTTGGTTTGAAAGTTTCAGAGAAGGCCCGCAGCGAGGCAAAGTTTCCCTGGCTGTCGGCCAATACTTACAACCAAGGAACTGCGACGACTCACTATCAGCCGTACATCGTTAAGGAAGTCCAGGGCGTCCGTGTCGGTGTCCTGGGATTGACGACGCCGGGGATTCCTAACTGGGAAAACGCGCCGAACTATGCCGGACTTGAATTTCACGAAACGGTAGGCGAGGCAAAGAAGTGGGTCGCGATTCTGCGCGATAAAGAGAAAGTCGATGTAGTCGCGATCGCGATGCACATGGGGATTGAGGAAGATCTGCGTACCGGAACAACGAGCCCCTCGCAAGTTCCGAATGAGAACGCGGCGATTGCGATTGCTCGTCAGGTGCCGGGCGTTGATGTGATCTTGATGGGCCACACACATCGCGACGTGCCGTCGCTGGTAGTCAATACCCAATTTCAACTGCAAGACGCAAAGTCTGACTCAGGAGCTGTCAGCCCGTATTACGACCAGGGAGTTTTATTGACGCAGGCAAATCGCTGGGCCAGCCACGTTGCACGCGTTGATATCTATTTGGAGAAAAGTGCAGCCGGTCGCTGGCAGGTTGTCGCTAAGCAGGCTCGCACAATTCCAGTCACGGAAAAAACCGCAGTCGATCCTGAAATCGCCCAGCTTGGTCAGCCTTACGACAAAGAAACGCAGGATTGGTTGGGTCGCACGATCGGCGAATCGCCGGAAGAAATGACTTCGCAGGATTGCCGCTTTCGCGACACGGCAATAATCGATCTGATTCAACGCGTGCAGCTCGAGGCCGGCAGAGCCGACGTGTCGATGGCCGCGTGCTTTAATCCAGATGCACGAATCTCGAAAGGCCCGGTCACCGTGCGCGAGATCGCCGGGATTTATGAATACGAAAATACTCTGGTGACTCTCGAGCTGACCGGACAACAATTGAAGGACGCACTCGAACACTCAGCTCATTACTTTCGTGAATATCAGCCGGGGAAAAGCCTGGCTGAACTGGTCGATCAAAGAATCCCGGGATATAACTTTGATATGGCTGAAGGAGTCAGCTATGAACTCGATGTCGCCAAACCGTTCGGACAGCGGATTCAGAATCTGAAGTTCAAGGGCCAGCCGCTTGCCCCCAGCCAAAAGCTCCGGGTCGTGACCAACAACTATCGCGTCAATGGAGGCGGAGGCTTCACCATGTACAAGTATGCACCGGTGGTCTATCGATCCAGCGCAGAAGTGCGAGAGCTAATCATCGACTGGGTTGAGCGGAACAAAGTCATTCCCACGCAGGCCGATAACAATTGGCGCATCATCGGCGCGCAGTAAAATCGTCAAAGACGTCCTCGACTCTTTCGCAAAAGTAAGCTGCGTTTCGTTTCTTCAAGATAGCAACGCCAAGACGCTTGGTTGGGGGGAAACGGTCGGAGCCGGCGTAAGCTGTGAGTCCCCAACGGGCTATCGCTGGGGGATTCATACGCCGGTTCCGCCATCCAGGTGGGAGTGGCCCCTAAATCGTGGGGTGAGCTTACTTGTTCAGGGCGCATTCACTTGCTAGAGCGCAGTTCATCCAAAAATCCCCTCATTTAAGTGGTAGAATTCAAGCCCAATAATCAAGCCATTATTTCTTGAAATCGGAGTCAGTCCAGAGTCTCAAAAAGAGAAGCGCATAACGCATGCCCAGCGACGTGCCAGACAGCATTACAGAGCTTCTATTAAAGTGGAGCGATGGTGACCCGGCCGCGCTGGAGCGCCTTATGCCGCTGGTCTATGATGAGCTGCGCCGCTTGGCGGCGAGATATCTCCGGCGCGAGCGCGCCAACCATACCCTGCAGCCAACAGCCTTGATCAATGAAGCCTATCTGCGGCTGGTGGATCAGCAGAAAGTCGAATGGCAGGGCAGAGCACAGTTTTACGGTCTGGCAGCCAGGGTGATGCGAAATATTCTGGTAGATCACGCCCGTAGTCATCAGGCCGCCAAGCGCGGTGGCCAACAATTCCAAGTATCGTTTGACAGCGACCATCGGGGCCGTGCTAATCCGCAGATTGATTTCATTGCCGTCCATGAGGCTTTGGAGCGCCTAGCCGCATTCGACCCAAAGAAAGCTCAAATCATCGAGTTGCGGTTCTTTGGAGGACTCTCAATCGAGGAGACGGCAGAAGTTCTGGGTGTTGGCCATGCTACCGTCGAACGGGACTGGAAGCTGGCCCGGGCGTGGCTCCAGCGAGAGCTGGAGTGATTTTCGCCCTAATCTTCTGAGGGATTTTAAACTTCGCTGACGCTTTAATTCCTGACGCAGATCAATAAAAAGGAATCATCCCCGGCGGAGAGAAGCGATTTTCAGATCATGACCTCGGAGCGATGGCAACGCATCGACCAAATCTTCCACTCAGTCCTGGATTGCGCGCCGGAAACGCGTGCGAGTTTTTTGTCTGAGTCGTGCCGGGACGACGCCGAACTGCGCGAAGAAGTGGAATCGTTGCTGCGCGCGCACGAGCAGGACGAGAGCCTGATCGACGTTCCGGCGTACGAATTGGCCGCGGAGTTTCTTGCCGAGGCCGTGGGCGGACTGCCGGCCGGCCAGCAAATTGGTCCCTATAAGATCCTCTCGCAACTGGCCACCGGCGGGATGGGTGAGGTTTATCTCGCCCATGACAGCCGCCTGGGACGAAAGATCGCGCTCAAACTCCTCCCGCCTGATTTCGCCAGAGATCAGCATCGGGTGCGCCGCTTCTCACAGGAAGCGCGTGCGGCCTCGGCGCTAAGCCACCCCAACGTCTGTGTGATTCATGAAGTCGGCAAGACGACGGACGGTCGTCACTTCATCGCGATGGAGTACATCGATGGAATTACTCTGCGCGAGCGAATCGCACGCGGACCGCTGAGCTTAGGTCAGACGCTGGTAGTGGCCGAGCAGATCGCGGCAGCTCTGGCCGCAGCCCACGCTGCTGGGGTAGTCCATCGCGATATCAAGCCCGAAAACATCATGTTGCGCACCGACGGCTACGTTAAGGTGTTGGACTTTGGTCTTGCCAAGTTGAGCGAGAGTCAATCCGGACTGCATGAAGTCAATGAAGCTTCGACCATCGCCCACTTCCATACCGAACCAGGTATGCAAATGGGTACGGTCAGATACATGTCGCCAGAGCACCTGCGTGAACGCCCGGTTGACGAGCGCGCGGATATCTGGAGTTTCGGCGTGGTTCTGCACGAGATGGTAACCGGCGTCACGCCGTTCGAAGCAAGCAGCCGCAACGAAATCATCGCTTTGATTCTGAAGAAACACCCGCCCAGTCTTTCTTTATTAAGCGACCTGCCGGCAAGTTTCCAACAGATAGTTGCTAAGGCGCTGAGTAAAAACAGCGCGCAACGGTATTCTTCCGTCAATGATCTCGGCGCGGATCTGAAGAAATTGCGGCCGCTGATTCCTGAAGAAAGTCCAGCCGAGTTAATGGCATCGCCCGAGCAAACCGCGGGGGTCAGGCAAGGCCCCAGGGAACCAGCAATCCGCGACCGGCAAAAAGCAATACCCGTCACCACTGATCTGTTGTCGTCGGCCCTCACTTATGTGTCACACACCGCCGAGCAGATTTTGACGGGAATCAAAGACCATCCGAAGGCAACAGTCTTTACCGGTGTCGCAGCCGTCGCAGCCTTCCTGTTGATTGGCGTCAGCGTTCCGCGCTGGACGAAAGGGTTCATGGGCCGGTTCAACCAGCCGCCTCAGCAATTATCCCTACCCTTCCAAACGATCAAGATGACGCCGCTGACCACCACGGGGCAATCGGTCTGTGCCGCAATTTCTCCGGACGGCAAATCCTTTGCGCATGCAGAGACCAAGAACGGGAGCCAGGAGTTGCTGGTGACCAACATTGCTAACTCAGGCACTTCGGTTGTAGTGGCTCCGAGCGAGCTTAAATACCGGGGCATTACATTTTCGCGGGATGCCGGTTATCTCTATTTCACAACGGGTGAGAGGAACGAGGCTGGCGTGCTCTATCAAGTCGCTCTGCCGGGCGGTGCGCCCCGAAAAATCAAGGAAGGCGTGGATAGTCCCATCACTTTCTCACCTAGCGGAGATCGATTCGCATTTGTACGTTTCAACGTGAGCACTGGTGAATATTTTCTGCTGATTTCCGGAGTCGACGGCACCGGAGAACGATCGATAGCCACGCGGCAAAGGGGAGAAAGGCTGTCGGTGTGGGGGCCTGCCTGGTCGCCTGACGGCCAAATGATCGTGTGCGGGGCCGGCAAATGGGAGCAGGGCTACCATATGAAACTGATCGGCATTAACGTTGAAAACGGCCACGAAACGCAAATTGGGAATCAGCAATGGTTTTTCGTTTCACAAGTCGTCTGGCCCGGCGATCAGAGCGAATTGATAGTCAGCGCCAGAGAGCAGGCGACCAGCCCTTACCAACTCTGGCGCATTTCTTATCCCGGCGGCGAATCCTTCAAACTGACCTCTGATATAACTAACACTGGTTTTGACAATGTGAGCGTCTCACAGGATGGAAACGACATTGTCGCCGTACAAAACCAACAATGGTCACGATTGTGGGTGACGGCGGCCGGAGATTCCGCGCCGACAGAGCCAATCGGCTCGAAAGTCGGTCGCACTTACGGCCTGGACTGGACCAGCAAAGGTAAGGTTGTGTTTTCGTCGATGACGGGAGACAACTTGAACATCTCGTCGGTAGATCCGGATGGATTAAATGGAGTTCAGCTGACAGTTAATGCCGGGGACAATTATGCGCCCGCGGTTTCGCCTGACGGTCGGCTAATCGTCTTCGCTTCCAATCGCACTGGCAGCTTGAATATTTGGCGGATGAATGCTGACGACGGGAGCGACGTCAGGCAGCTTACTTTCGGTGATGGTAATTCTTATCCTGCCTTTTCGCCCGATGGCCAATGGATTGTGTACGATATTTACGACAGTCGAAACGAGGGCGCATGGGCCGCCATGAAGGTGCCGGTTGAGGGTGGAACTCCCGTGCGCCTCGCGGATCGCGCCCGCATGCCGGTGGTTTCACCGGACAACCAGTCCATTGCCTGTCGCACTTATCCGCCGGGGCGTGCTCCGGAAATCAGCATCCTCGCTATGAGTGATGGGTCCCCCATCAAGCGATTGCCCATTCCGATCAGGGACTGGCAGCGAGTTCAGTGGACTCCCGATGGTCATGCGTTGACCTATATCAACATCATTGACGGGGTTTCCAACATTTGGAGTTATGACCTCGCCGATGGCTCAAGGAAACAACTTACGGACTTCAAAAGCGATCAGATCTTCGCATATGCCTGGTCGCCTGACTTCAAACAAATCGCCTGTCTCCGGGGAACCGAAGTCCGCGACGTGACCTTAATAATCAATCAGAACAGATGACGAGCGCCCCAGCCGCAACAATTCCAACGCGAGCAAGCAGAAGGGACTTTGTCATTTAGCTGCCGTCTCCCGGTGCTTCCGGCAAACCCGACTTACATTCGGGGGGGCCCGAGCCCGGAACTTTCCTCACCTTCACCAGGGCCTCTGACAGGTCATCGCTGATCTTTCCTCCACCGGGCGGATACTCCGTCGCCAATGTTTCCAGCGCTGTTTCTATCGATTCGTATAACTTTGTGTTGATGTCCCGCTGATTCTCAACCATTATCTTGAGACCTGCACAGGTCATACAACCGCGCTTATTAAGCAGGGCTTTGAACTGGGGCAATGCCCACACTTGAGCGTCAATTGACCGCAACTGCGTCCTTGCTTTGCCCGCCTTCGCTTTTGCCGTCTTCGCTTTCTTTGTCGCCATTGTGATTCTCCTCTAGGGGCTTTGGAATCCTGGACGAAACCCAAAGGTCTCGTTCAAGTGGTGATAAAGCCGACGTATTGCTAATAAATGGCGGGTTGAATATGCCCTGAGCCCTTGCTGGCGCGACTTATATAATGGCGATTGTTTGCAGTCAATCGCTTGCACCGAATGAATTGCTTCATCGAAACCGCTGGGTCCAGGCATTGACTACTAACTAATGCGTGAGGCGCAGGAGAATCCCCTCAGGCTCTTCGTGCTTTTGCGTGGAAGTTGCTCAGGGCATGTCAGATTCAACGCAGGTAAACTAGCTCGGAGCGCCGGCGCACGAGTCCCGCAGACCAGCCAGCAGCTTCTCGTGAATTCCGCCAAAGGCGCCGTTGGACATGATAGCAACTACATCGCCCGATCTTAGCTCTGAGGTCAAACTGCGCACGATCTGATCTACATCGGTGATCGCGAAGGCTGGTTTATTCTGCGCGGCGATGTCGTCTATCAATTTGGTGGTGTCGAGCACGCCGCCCATTTCAGCTGCTCGCTGGGAGTCAAATACCCGCGAGATGATCACATAGTCGGCGGGCATGAACGCGGTGACATACTGATCCTGGAAAGTTGCATGACAAGAAGTGCGAGAACGTGGCTCAAAGACTGCGATGATACGCCGGTCCGGGTACTTTACCCGCAGGGCGGTCAGGGTTTCGCGCACCGCCGTCGGGTGATGGGCAAAGTCGTCGATCACCGTGACGCCGTTAACCACTCCACGAACCTCGCCACGGCGGCGGACGCTTTGGAACGTCTTGAGCGCCGCAGCGATGGCTTTGCGCTCAAGGCCCCAGGCATCAGCAGCGATGATCGCCGCCAGACAGTTACGGACGTTGAAATCGCCGATCAGCGGCGTCTGAAATTCTCCCCATTCCGATCCCTCGCGAAAAACACGAAAACGAGTTCTTTCTTCCGCATAATCAATGTCCCGCGCCTGCCAACTAGCGTCCTGACTCGTGCCAAACGTTTCCACCTGCGTGAACAGCTTTCCTGCCAGCGACGCGACTACCTCGCGCACATGCGGACTGTCCCAGCCGGCAATCAAACGCCCATTGCCGGGCACCAGATTCATCAACCGGCGAAACGCCAATTTAACTGCGTCCAAATCCTGGTAGATATCGGCGTGATCGAATTCGAGATTGTTGACGATGGCAAGTTCAGGTAAGTAATGCATGAACTTTGGCCCCTTGTCGAAGTAAGCCGTGTCGTATTCGTCGCCTTCGATGATGAAGTAATCGCTGGCCGTAACCTGAAAGCTCGCGCCAAAATTTTGCACGACTCCGCCGACCATGAACGAGGGATTAAGTCCGCCCTGATCGATTATCCACGCGGCCAGACTGGTGGTCGTAGTCTTGCCATGGGTACCGGCAACCACCAGAGACCGGCGGCCGCGAATGAATTCTTCCTTGAGAACTTCGGGCAGCGAGCGATAAAGCAGCCGCCGACTGAGAGTATGTTCGACCTCGGGATTTCCGCGGGGAATTGCGTTGCCAACCACGACGCAATCCGGCGCCGGTTCCAAATGCGCAGCGTGGTACCCCTGCATCAAGCCGATGCCGAGTCCTTCAAGCATCGTGGACATCGGCGGGTAGACGTTTTCGTCAGAACCCGTTACGCGATGTCCGCGCGCTTGCAGCATTCCCGCCAGCGAGGCCATCGCGGTGCCACAAATTCCGATCAAGTGATAGTGCATAATTATTCGTGGTAGTTTGAGCTAAAGACAATCTACACCAGAACAATATTCCGATTCTTCGGAACCGATAAGTCCCGTTATGCCGACGGCGAAATCGGGATAGCGTTTGCAGCAAGCATTGAATGATCAGTTTGTATTGAGGTCCACCAAAAAATCTTAATCGGATCGTGAAGCCGTCTTGCCACCCGCCACACGTTCGCGATTCGAAACATAATTTCCTCGGTTCCTAATCAATTCGAGCAGTCGACCCCACAGGTTTTCCACCTTGAGCACATCTGCATCTCCCTCCATTGTTGAGACCGACGCAGCCACCAGCTTCAACGGTGTCCGTAACAACCATTTGATTGTCGCCAGGGTTTGCCAGCCCCAGGTCCGTCGCAGGTTCTGGATGAAGTGGTCGGGCTCTGCGTGAATCACCATCTCATACGCATCTATGCCCGTAGTGGCAGCTCCGAAGCCACGACTGACTCGCCGGAGATAATCCCATTGCAAGCGCGCGGCAGGCAGAAAGTGTTGCATTCTCAATTTGGGTTCGTACCACAGTCGCCAGCCGGTCAGGCGCAATGCGTAACAAAGCTCAGCATCGCCACCGGCGCTCAATGCCCGGCCTTTTCGGTCCGAAAGTACAAAGCTGAATTCCTTCTCAGCCAGAGCCCGCCACGCCTGCTTGCGCAGGCAAAGACCTGCGCCCCAAAGGTAGCCTCGAGTCTCGGTTACATCGCCGGCCTCGCCGGCCTGTTGGCCCACCGCATAGTAATTCTGGAATCGGGCGAACCAATCGGGGAGGGTCACGTCGGAAACCGCTTCAACTTGTCCGCCACAAGCGCCGACTTCCGGATGATCGGACATCACGGTTGAAACCGTATCGATCCAGTCGGCACTGACGCGGTTGTCATCGTCAACAAAACAGACAATTTCATATTTGGCTTCCGCGATACCCCGTATCCGCGCAGACGTCAGACCGAGAGTTAGCTCGCGGACAACTCGCAGCGGAATCGCAGAGTTGCGAGGCCAACTCGCGGCCGCCACGTCAGCAGTCCGATCGTCCGAAGCGTTATCGACAACTATGACTTCGCAAGGCGGTGCGGGCAGCGAGAATTTTTGGACGGCCAGATGAGCAAGCGTTTCCGGTATCAAACGCGCGCTATTGTGGCAACAGACGACGATGCTTACTCCGTCACGCATAGATCACGCTGGCCGGCCAACCGGGGAAATATGAACTCAATTGACGCACGAGTTAGTTGCTCGACTTGATTCCTTCGAGATAGAGACTCTCGAACTCCCGGTCGCGAAAGTCCATGTTGTTCATATGCGGATGCAGCGACACCCCAAAGCGCTGGCGAACTACAGTCTTGAATCCCGCCTGCCTGAACATCAGGGTTAATAACTCTTCATCGTAAGACCAAAGGTGTTGCGAATACTCTCGCATCATAAAGTTAACCCGGTCGACCGGAGTATCTATCGCCTGAGAAAACCCGGGATGTGCCAGAAATGTCCGATCTCCGGCGTATGAGCGCAGGAACAACTCCGCGTCCGGAGTAGACATGCGCAGCACGCCATCATCTTGAAGCACTCGGTAACATTCGCCGATCAGTTTGATCGCGTCTTCTTTAGTGACATGCTCTATGACGTGTTCCGAAAAAATCGCCGTGCAACTTGAATCTGGAAAGGGCAATCCCGTTGTCAGATCCCAAACCACCTGCACCTCCGCAGCCCTGGCGCGGTCGACATTGATCCAGCCCTTCAAGGGGCGATATCCGCAGCCAAGGTTTACGCGGAGATCTGATTTCGGCAAATTCGCGAGGAAGTGCCTGGTGCGGCGGCTAGCCCGCCAGTCGTAATAGGGCGCCGCAATCTTGTTAGCCCGTTCACGCCCGATGATCGCGACGACCGGGTCCTTTAACCATTTCAGGGATGTGCGGTGGTTGTTCATTACCTGTGACAAGAGCGTTGCGGCCGTCGGAAATTACGTAGCGTTTATCTCACGACTGCGGAAGAAGACGTGCTTTGACTCTCACTTAAGAACTTTCTGGCTTCTGTAATCACTCGAGCCAGACCTTCTGAAAGCGAAACCTGCGGCCGCCAATTCGGAAGCAACTCAGTGGGATTAATCGGCACTTCTGAACCCTTAACGTCGCCAAGTCCGACTTCGACATTCAGTTGAGCGGCGATCTCTTCGGCCACCTCACGTATCTTCAGCCATTTCGGGCCGGCAATCTCAGCGGTCCGTAATGATGAGTCGAACAACTCCAGCAGTGCGGCTACGCAATCGCTCTTATACAGAAATAACCGCCGTTCCTCGCCATTGGTCATGCACTTTACGCGACCTTGAAGCCCCGAAAGCACCAGATCCGTGATCACGTGGCTGCGCTGGTCCGGATGCTCCCATCCATAAACATTCCACAGCCGGGCCACCTTTCCACCCAAGTGCGTTGCCCAATGCCAGGCCATCAACTTCGTCGTGCCGTAGGCGTTTGGTAGTCCTGCGAGTTGCGAAGTGGTAAAGATGAAAGGCTTCTTTGTTCGTGCCAGCGCGTCGAAGATTCTCAGCGACAGCTCGCAATTATTCCTGTACTGATCGTGTTGACGATCCTCAGCTTCGAGGAATTTCGCTCCGCCCGTATCCCAGGCCAGGAACCAAACCCGGTCACACTTTTCAAAGGGTCCAGGATCCAGCGGACGGCGCAGGTCGCAGCCACTCTTAACATCCAGTGAGATCACGGTGTGTCCCTTCGCGTTAAGCGCCGAAACCAGTTCCGAACCAATAAGACCTTCGCCGCCCAGCACCAACTCGTTCACTTTAGCAGCCATACTCTTTCCCCGATCTTCGTCTCCTGCCGGTCGGCAAGGCCCCAATTCTCGTCATTTTCATAAGGTACATTTTCCCAACTTGCCCAGTCGCCATGATGATCCTGAACCCCCTCAGTGCAGGAAGTAGGATGGGCCAGATGAAAAACTGTGCCCACCTTTTCACTTCTGGCTCCATGTGCTATTAGCTGGGCGATGCCGCGCTTGTCGACGCCAATGCGATGGCGTACGAGCGACTCGTCATAACCACGCGCGCGCTCCCACAGGCGCCGACTGGCAAAACCGAACTCGCCGGTCCCCAAAGGATGATACGGAATCACTCGACGATAGCGAAGGCAATCAAGCGCTCCGATCTGAGTTTCGCGGCCCTCGCGCCAGGGAATATCAATCCGTTGCGCCGAGAAAACGACGTCTTCGGTCAAGTCGCCACCGAGCAGCCGGTTCACGATATCGGGCCCAAAGGCAGCGTCTGCGTTGGTGGCTACTACCCAGTCAGATTTCGCCCGGCGAATGCCTACGTTTTTGGCATGAAACTCCAGCAGCGGTACTTTTGAGTTTTCGCAGAGGGCCTGATGAATTTCGGGGGCCACCACGTAAGCACGCAGGGACTTAAATCGCTGGGCGAGACCGAGACTTAACAGTTCGCGTTCGGCGGGCGGGTTCCATTCCACGAATACTACTTCGTCGACCAAGTATTTCGCGTTCCAGGCAATCGTCGCCTGCAACCGTTGCTTAAAGTCCGACATGTAATCGTCGTTTCGACCCACCACAACGGCAGTTATCGACGGTCGTGCGCCATTGTGGTTTATTCGCAGACGCAGAAAATCAGCAACTGCGCCGGCGGTAAAGGCAGTTCGCGCCTGCAGCTGTCCAAGGCGATAGAGCGCCCCTCTGATGCCTTTAACATTCCTTAATTTCTCTAGACCTGCCATTGTCAGTTTGTGGAATCCCCGAGCGCGATCAATCATTACAGTTATCGAGATGAGCTATGCGGAACCGCTTCCCCCCAACCCCTTCTTTAACGCGCGTAGAGGTTTATGCAGGAGAGGTTTTCTAATTATCCATTCGTAAGAGAGCCATACGACGTGCCGGAAGAGAATTGAATAAAAAACCCTGCGGTATTCGCGCGGGGGCAGATACCGTTTCAGGTGGCGGCGCAGCGCCTTCATGTTTCCATACGAGCGGCGATTAGTCAGAAACCACCAGGCGCCACGTGCCGTGAAGAGCGCCCGCTCTTCGGCAGGCTTCTTGTTCGCCCTTTCCCAGACCACGGCTTTCGGTGAAATGAAGTATGAATAGCCGGCCGCCATCACGCGATAATGAAAATCATGATCACCCCAATTCATCGGGAAGTGTTCGCGATCTACAAACCCAATCTCGCGAAAGCAACTAGCGGGAATGAGCACTCCCTGACCGCCCGGAGGATAGTCAATCTTTAAATCTCCAGACTCAGGCAGCTCAGGCTGCTTCCAGGTTTTAGCGATAGGATTCCAGGGCGGAGGATCACCCCGCCATTCGCGTCCCTCGCCACTGGGCAGACGAATACGGGCGCACACAACGCTCTGGCGGCCGGTCCGTCTGAACGTTTCCATCAGGTGACCGACTGTCTCTGGCTCGACGCGAATGTCGTCGTTGATCCACATGACCACTTCGGCGCCGAGTTCGAGCGCATGTTTGGTGCCCAGGTTAATGGCGCCGCCCCACCACAGATCACCGTCCCCATGCACTAGCTCGATTTCGGGAAACTCGACCCGGCATTGCTCGACGGTCCCGTCCGTACACTTATCTTCGACCAGAAGAATCTTAAAGTCCTTAAAGGTACTGTTTCGCAGACAGGTCAAAGAGACGCGTGCCTCCTGCCAGCGGTTATAAGTAGGAATGACGATGAACAGGCGGGGACTCACGACTGCTTCGTTTTCAGTGCCTGGCATTTCTCTGGTATCCACAACAGACGATGAATTCAACTTGCGGGCTTATAGAAGATAGCATTCGCGAGGACCAACGCAAAAGCGTTAGAAAGCCGGGTTGAGTTCGATTTCTTCAGCCGAAACCTCAACTTTGAGGTGCTTGCGGTAGCGAAACGCCGCCGACCATCGCTGTGCCGGTCGCTCAATCAAAAGATAAAAAAGATAGGCGGCAAGAATTGTGAACGCCATCGCGATCAGGATTACCAAGAGCCTTCCGGGCGTGGATTGCGCGCCGGTCACCCTCAACAGAACATTTAACGCGCGTCGGCCGATGGGGCTATGTATCAAGTAAAGCGAATAAGAGATGCGCCCCAAAAAACGAAAAATCGCATAGCTCATATCCAGGAAGAGAATCGCGCAAACCGCCCCAAATGCGGCGATGGTCGCGGCAAACCCCGCGGTCAGTACGGCCATTACAGTTGAGAGCGCCAACAGAAGTGCGTATTCCTTCTTGCCGATTAGTCCCAGTTTGAACTGGCAGGTCCAAATGCCCATGAAGAAGAGAAACATGTAGTAAAAAATGTACGCGGGCGGATGAATCACGAACGAGAGAGCTCCGAGGGCGACAAAGGTCGCCAGCCTGATCGAGAGTCTGCGGCTGAAAACCAACGGGAATACCAAACCTATCAGGAGGTAATACTGAAACTCAATCGCCAGCGTCCAGAAGACATCGCTTAACCAGGGGTATCCGAAAAAGACGTTGATGTAAGCAAAGTGTAAGAAGACCTGCGGGAGGGAAACCTCGAAGACCGGGCCCTGCTGAAAAGGGAAATACCAAGAGAGCACTCCCAACACTATGATAATGACTACCGTGACGATGTATGGCGGATCGAGGCGCACAACGCGCTTGAGCACAAACGTCCCGTAATGTCTGAGCGTGTAGCCACCGCGATAAAGGGAATAAGGAATGATAAAACCTGAGATCACAAAGAAGACCTGCACCCCAAGTTGTCCGTAGTAACTGATTGATGTCAGAAAGCCGGGATTGAGTACGTTAAAGAAGTGAAAGAACACCACGCCCAGTGAGGCGATGCCGCGCAGAAAATCCAGGACTGCGATTCTATTTTTGTCCTGGGCCAGTGTGACTGGGGGCGGATCTGACCCTGTTTTCCTGGATTCCGTTTGACTCATTGGCTCTGGTGACTCTCAGGCGACTTGGCGGCTGGACTTGTAGAAGATCAGATCAGCCGAAAGCATTTCCAGCGTGCGTGGATGACGGAGCGGCTGGATAAATCCTTCGAACAGAAACTCCAACTCCTTCATTGCGTCAAACAGTTCTGCAAAAGACGGTTGACCGCTGTACAGTGGGGCAAAGTTGTACTCCATCATCACGCGCTGGCATCCCGCGAGGGTTTTGCGGCCGCCACGGATCACCGCCAGCTCGTGACCTTGCACATCCAGTTTGGCAAAGATGGGCGGCTGTACATCCAACGGCGGCACGACGTCGTCCAAACGAGCAACCTGCACCGTAATCTTTTTTTCGATTTCCGTATGCGGCCAGGCTTCGGTATGGGCCGGCAACATTTCCTGTAGCGACGAGGAATCGCGGAAGCGCGAGACGAAGAGTTCCTGCTCCCCTTCATAGTCGCTCAGCGCCAGTTGGATCGGATGAAGATTCAAATGGCCGGCCGCCAACCTGGAAATCTCAGCAAAGCATTCCGGAATTGGTTCGAATGAGTAAATCGCCGCCGCGGGAAAAACGCGCAGGATTTCTTCTGCAAATTGGCCGTGACTGCCGCCGATGTCCAGCACGGTTGCGGGCGCCGGATGCCGGAGCTCTGCTGAACTCGAGAAAGGATCCGCCTGCATCGCCGTCTGGTCTTCAGCGCCTTGCCGCAACCACTTGCGCACGCCGAGGTGCTTGTCAACCGTTAACAGCGTCGATCTGATCTGTCCGCGAACACCCACTTGTGGTCTTTGTTTCCCCAGTATGAGCAGCAGAAAGTTTGTGTCGTGAAGCTTAACAGCGACCGTCGGGAACTGCAATTCAGAGCCGTCACTACGCGTTATCTCCGTGACAATTTCCAGACGTGATCAGCGATCATTTCTTCCTTGCAATCTCCGAGTCCCCAGTCAGACGGGTTTTCATAAGGCAAGTCTTTCCAATATTCAAAGATTTGGCCGTGCGAAACGTTGCCGGAGCCGGACGATGTAGTTTGATGGAAGAGGTGGTAATGGAATCCCATGTGGACTTGCCGGCCGCCGACTGCCAGCAGTTGGAGCAGACCGCGACCGTCGCAACTGATCCGTTCATTTTTCATCGATTCGTCGTAGCCGCGGGCGCGATGCCAAAGGCTCTTATGTGCGAGAGTGAAATCACCGCTGCCGTAGGGCAGGTCTTGCCGCCAGCCGAAGCGATACTCAATCAGATTTTGCGGATCTCTCAAGTATTGCTGCGTGGGATTGCTCCCATCCCAACGCAGTTCTTTGCGCCGCGTAGCGAAGACCAAACTCCGATCCAGCAGCCAGCGCATTCTGCGCACGTTCCGATCCCACAGAATGTCCGAGTTGGTGGCGCAGATGAATTCCGATCGCGCCCGCCGGATGCCTACATTCTTGGCAAAGTACTCCATGACCGGCATGCGCGGGTTAACGGAGATCTCTTCGTGAATTTCACGCGGCACGACATAGCAACGGAGATTCGAATAATCTTTAGTTAGCGCCGGTGACAGCAGCGGACGATCAGGCAAGGGATTCCACTCAACGAAAATAACTTCATCACACAGCACTTTCGAGTTCCATTCGATCACTGAGCGAATGCGTGCTTCGTTGTCGGGAACAAAATCGTCGTTACGCCCGGCGAAGACTGCGCACACGGTTGGACGGCGGAAGCGAAGAGTCAAAGCTTTCTTGAAAGCGACCGGTGCTCCATTGCGAACGGTATTCCGCACACTGACTGAGTCACGATAGAGCATGATACTCTTCGAAATCGCTCTGCCAGCCGCTTTGCGAATACTTGCGGGCACGATCTTTCGCAAGGAAGTGGGAAGAATATGGGTGTCGTCGTTTCCTTGCCCAGACATTTGCCCGCGGCCTTTCCGATCTGCGTTCAGCTTTTCCAGCAGACTATGTGCGCGTTTTCATTCTTTAATTCACCCATTTCTATGAGCGAATCTTCCAGCTGAAAAAGTGCTTCCAATATTTTTCTATGTTTTGAATTACCCAAATCGAAGTTATCGAAGAATTTTTCATCCAGCGCGTAAAATAGAACGGGCCCGTGAAATGCCTTCACTTCTATTTCATCAAAAGTTTCGCTCAAGATCGGAACAATTTCATCTCCCCGGATGGATTCCGAAGGATCATTATTCAAAAACCACTCGATCGGTGTGTTATTCCAGATCTTGCCGAATGAATTCTTGTCTTCTCCTACTAAGTAATCCTGGAAAAAGCGATTTTTGAATTTGGTTTTAAGGGTTGTTTTTAACTTGGCTTTTAAGGACGTATCACGTGGAATGCTAATGGGGGAGCGCAATTCCGGCGGTAGGAGGTGTTTGACGGCATTGATGATCTCAGCCTGCCTCTTTCCGACCTGTTGATATCTGGGCCCAATATACTCATTTGCTACCAAGATCCCTTTTGGCTTGAGAGCCTGATAGAGACTTGAAATAACCTTTTCCAGCTTCTCGATGTGGTGAAGCGCACCGTTGGCCCAGATTAAATCGTATTTCTCGTGCCCAAGTTCAATGCTACCTATGTCGCCGACATCGTATCTAATATTCGCCAGACCTTCTGCCCCTGCTCTGTTGGTGGCTTCCTTAATCGCGCCGGGCGCAATATCAATTCCGGTAATGCTGTCGGCGACACCGAGCTTCGCCATGCTCCGTTCAACCTCTCCGAAACCACAACAAATACTTAGAGCGTCTTGAAAAGGAATTCTGCCTTTCAAGTATTTCTCGACCGTCCAGTAAACACTCCAATCCCTCCTTGATGCATCGAACTCGCCAAAGATTAACTTGCAGGCGCGAGACCTAAGAGGCGGAAAACTGTAGAAGTTCTTATCTGATGCTGAGCAATCCAGGTTTGACCAATAACTCCCCACGAGGTTTTTATCGATTGTGGTCATTCAGTAACCCGCTTTCCATAAAGCCTGCGCTGACACCTGGCTTAAATAATAGAGCTTAGTCATCGTCAGGGATTCGCGCTAGCTACAACCCTCTGACAAATTTCCATCATGCGCTCCCCGTAGTCGCGCCCTCGTAGCCTGCTTTCCGCCACAATGTCCTCTGGCTCAATCGAGACCTGAGGATATTGGCGTGAAAGCAACTCTGCTAAGTTTTCGACATCCTCCACATCAAAGAATATCGCGCCCGGCAAATTCATCTCGCGATGCGAGGGAAGATCGGAACATAAGAGTTGGGTCCCCACCAGGCATGTTTCTTCGGTAATTGCGCCGCGACCTTCAAACTTCGATGGCTGAATCACCGCCTCGGCCGCTCGTATCAGCGCTATCTGTTCATCTCGCGGCAGCACGCTGAGAAAACGGCAGTATGCGTGCAGGTCGTGCTCGTGCACAAATCTCAGCACCTTGCCGAGAAACTCCGGGCGCCGCGAATCATAAGGCCGGCCGGTAAAGGCCACCACCGGGGGCGTCTTACCCTGTTGCTTGAGAAGAGCCAGCGCGCGCAGCACGAGCAGATGGTTTTTATGCTCCCAGAATTGATTGCAGATCAGAAAAAACTTTTCCGGTAAGGAAAATCGGCCACGCACTTCCTCCGGATCCTTTTGCAGATCTTTCGTATCGAATATCGGAGGAAAGCCGCAAACGTGAAGCTTTGGCTCGATCTGTGGATCTGACTTCAGGGCGTCATTTGCTGTTGCCTGGCTAATGCTCACGATACCGGATGCGTGCGTGGCGATATAGTTCCACTGTTCCTCATACTTTTGAGTCTCTCCTGGCTCGAAGAGATCCGGAAAGTGGCGAAACTGGAAATCGGGATAGCAGATTAAGAGAGGACGATGCGAGCCCAACTCGTCGAACCAGGCGAAAGCCGACCACAGGTCGACGCCGTATTCTGAGGCAATGCGGGTTAGTTCCGGTGTTTCCCAACTCTGATTACGAACCTTCCGAATGACCCGTTTGGCCAGGCGACTACTTCTGGATTGGTGCTTGTGATGAAGCGGAACGGCCCGCACGTGCGCAGCCGTGCGCAAAATTTCGGGCAGTTCTTCGGTGGACGCGCCAACGACGAGGCAAGTCGGCGGAGAATCAATCATGCCCAGACAACGCAGCGTGACTTCCAGCCAGTTGGCTCCGCCCTCATACTGACTGTTGAATATACTTCGAAAAGCAATAATCATTCACTATAAGAATCGTGCGGCCTCAATCTTCTTTTAATCTGGAGACACCCGCAGATGTTGTGCACAGCGATGAGAGGCCGGTTGCGGGCCACTTAGTTTGCCTTCATAACCGCCCTGGCTTGCTCGCCCGCACTCATTAACTCGAGGTCAGTTTCAACCATGTCCCGTATTAGATCTTGAAATGAATGTGTGGGCTCCCAGCCGAGGACACGGCGGGCCTTGCTGGCGTCGCCGACAAGCAGATCCACTTCGGCGGGACGATAGAAACGTTCATCTACTTTGACGTAATCACGGTAGTCGAGACCCACCACGGCGAAGGTCTGCTCGCAAAATTCTCTCACTGAATGAGTCTCGCCGGTGGCAATGACATAGTCGTCAGGCTCGGGCTGTTGCAGCATCAGGTGCATAGCCCGAACATAATCCGAGGCATGGCCCCAATCGCGCTGCGCCTCGAGATTCCCCAGCCGCAGCTCTGCGGCCAGCCCGAGCTTGATACTGGCCGCGGTGCTGGTGATCTTGCGCGTCACAAACTCGAAACCACGGCGCGGCCCTTCGTGATTGAAGAGAATGCCGCTCAAGCAATACATCCCGTAGGCTTCGCGATAATTTCTGGTCAGCTCGAATCCTGCAACTTTGCTAATTCCATACGGACTACGCGGATGAAAGGGGGTCGTTTCCCGCTGTGGCACTTCCCTCACCTTGCCGAACATTTCGCTCGAGCCGGCAAAGTAAAACCGGCACTGCGGCCGCAATTCTCTCATCGCCGCGAGCATGTAATGCGTGCCGTTAATGTTGGTGTTCATGGTCGAGAACCCGTCGGCGAAGCTCTCAGCAACGAAACTCTGTGCAGCCAGGTGGTAGCATTCATCGAAATGATGGCGGCTAACAACATTGAAAATGCTAGGATAACTTTCCAGGCTCGCGGCGTGCAGACTGATCTTGTCGAGCAGGTGAGTGAGCCTCGTAAAACGACGTTCGGGATCTTCCAACGCCACGCGACGCACGATCCCATGGACTTCGTAACCCAGCGAGAGCAGGTGCTCTGCGAGGTAACTGCCGTCCTGACCGGTAATACCCGTGATAAGTGCTTTCCTGGTCATCCAATTATTCGGCGGCGGCCGTTAATGAACGCTCGATCCGATCTACCATCTTCTCCAGGTCGAATCCATCTTCGACCGTATGACGCCCGTTTTGGCTGAGCCGCTCAAAAAGCTCCCGATCGACGACCACCCGTGATACGTGTGACGCGGCGGTGATGGCGTCGCCTTTCGGAAAAATCAAGGCATTAAATTCATGCCGCAGCACCTCGACATTTCCGCCGGTGGCCGTCCCAACGACAGGCAGCCCGCAAGCCAGGGCCTCAAGCGTCGTGATGCTGAGCGCTTCGTCAAGCTGCGAAGGAAAGAGCAATATATCATGCTCGCGATAAATGTCGGGCAGGCGCTCACGCGCCGCCGGGCCCGCAAACAGGATGTTCTGCTGCAGACCTTGCGCGCGCACCAGCTCCTTCATTTCGGCCAGATAATCAGGCGCGATGCTGTTTCCTACTATGGTCATAGATAAAGCTGCGGACCCCGGTTGGTTCCCCAGCCGGCGCATCACTTCGATCGCCGTGCCGAATCCTTTGCCCTCGGTAATCTGTCCCACATAGACCAAACGCATAATCCGATTCGCCGGGGGCTGATATGTGAAACGCGTCAGGTCGACGCCCCAGCGGATGACCTCGCCGTGCGCCACCGGTCGGCCCGCTCGAATTGCTTCCTGCTTCAAAAACTCGCTGACGAAATGCACCCGCGGAAAGGTCAACTCACCTGCATGGATCAGGCCGAGAGTGTCGAGGGCGCCGCGCAGCATTGTGACGCCGGCTCTTACGGTCGCCTTCGGGTTTGGAAAGCTGCGAGAGACGATGTTTAGCCAAGGATCGACGTCCGGGGATCCGAGTCTTGCCCAGTGCTTGTCGGAAACAAAATAAACGACGGGAACGCCGGAACGCTCTGCCAACACCGCGATGGAGGGCGAAAGATGAATGAGATTCCAGAGGTAAATGATCTCCGGCTTGAAAGCTTTGCAGATCTGGTGAAACGCTTTCTGATTTCGCCGCTCTCTTTTCAGCAGGTAAGTCAGGCTGGGCGGGCCAGGTTGTCGTCGGCCCAGATCGAGTTGGAGATAGCGATAGACTTCGCCATCAGATTCGCGCCGGTCAAGTCCATAGGTGCTGGTGAGGACCCGTATTTCATGGCCTCTGGATTTTAACCGGTCGACGACGTCCTTGCATCCCAACTCATAACCGCCGATGAAGTGCGGTGGGTACAGATTTGAAATTACTAATATGCGCATAAGACTGGAAAGAGATTAGCCAGTCGAGTTTTGGATGCCACTGTTTCTGGCGGCGGCTAGCCCTTGATTGGCTGTATGCAGCACTGTGGTTTGCGGTTGATTGAAATCGGCTAGCTTCTGGACGGTTTCTTGATCGGTTGAGCCGTCATTGACGATGATGATTTCAAAATCCGGGAAGGTTTGGGCCAAAACAGAATCGACGGCTTCGTCGATATAACTACCATGATTGTAACAAGGTATTATTACCGAAACTTTCGGCACTCTCAGTCCCTCCAGTTATCGCGCCTACTGTCTGCCTGCCCGGTTTCAACCATCCCCCGACCCGCGACCTTTGGGAGTCAATTTCCCGTACGGTCTTATTCTCAGCCAAATACTGTAGAGATTCTGAATGAGACGTCCCTTAATGGCCTGCGGGTTCAAGACAGTGCCCAGCCAATCTTTGCCTAAAAGGAATTCGTCGATGACGTAACGGCTATACGGTTTGTGAATAGCGCAGGCCAGGCGTCCTCTTAAGATCACTCGGCGCAAGGGATTAAATTTTCGCGTTCCACCGATCAGCTCCAGAAATTCTTCGTAGGAAACGGTCAGGCCTGTATGTCGGCAGAGAGATTGATGTACCGAGCGAAGTTGAGCTTCGGTCTGCTTGATAGATATTGAACCTTTGTGTACGCGGTAGAGCATGAGAAATTCGGCTAGATTGCCGAGAACATGTTCTTTTCTGAGTCTCAGCCACAATTCATAGTCCTGCGCGTAGCGAATCCCGGAATCGTAGCGACGGTCCTTGAGAAGTGACTTCCTGATGATGGCCGAGGGATGGATGATCGGGCATGGCCACCAATAACCATATAGCATCCGTTTCCCGATCGGCAGACTACGATTGCCTAATATTCTTCCTTCGTCGTCAATGTCGTGGGCCCATGTGCCACTCGCGATGATCTCCGGATGTTCATCCATGTAGGCCACTTGTTTCTGCAAACGTTCGGGAAGGCTCACGTCATCACTATCCATTCGCGCTATATACACGCCCAAGGCAGCGTCTAAACCAAGGTTGAGGCTCCTGGTCAATCCTAAATTCTCACTGCTCCTGATCAGGCGGATTCTGGGATCGCCGTAAGAGTTGATGATATCGACGGAGTTATCGGTCGATCCGTCATCGATGATAACGAATTCGAAATCCTTGAATGTTTGGCTGAGCATACTGTCGATGGCCTGGCGCAAATACTTTTCGCCGTTATGAACCGCCATTACGACAGACACTCTGGGCGTCACAAGCTATCCTTTCCAACTTGCTCCAGCCAGATTCCGAGAGTCAGTAAGATCCAGGTGTGATAATTATTGATTTCGACAAACGGGCGACTATGCTTGAAAGGGATCACGGAGAAGAGTGGGTGCCTGGAGTCGTCGAGAACCTTGTGCTTAAGATCAGCCACTTCCTTTCGTTCCAGCCAGCGACTGACCGGGGCCCCGAAACCGCACTTACTCCGATTGCGCACGGATTCAGTCCACGCCTGGCTGTAACAGCGGCGCAAGATCCACTTATCTTCCTGGTCAGTAATCTTAAGACGACTGGGCAGCGAGATACAGAAAGACGCAAAATCAACGTCGAGAAACGGAGCCCTTAGTTCCAGGCCGTGGGCCATCGAAGCACGGTCGGTCTTGACCAGAATATCACCAGGCATATAGTCGCTCAGATCCATGCGCAGTGCAGCGTCAACGCCACCTTTAAGCCCCGCTATCCCCTTTCCGGTTCCGTTGCCGTTGGTGTTAATACCCAGACGCGATAGTTCGTCGTTGTTGAAATACAGGTTTTGCGCCAGGTGCGCGCTGGTGATCGTTTGCTGATGCCGGTTGATAGTCGAGTTCCGAGCCGCGCGTTCTAATCCTTCAGGCGCCCGCAACCGAACCTGATTCAAAAGTCTATTACTAAAGCGTAACAAGCGCAGCGAGCGGGCAGCCGCGTATGTCTCTTGCTCGATCTGCCAAAGTGAGCGATACCAGTAATCATAACCCGCCAGCAACTCATCACCACCGTCACCCGTGAGCACTACTTTGACGTGAGGACGAGCTGCTCGCGAAATGAGGTACATGGGAATATTAGAGCTGTCAGCAAAGGGCTCATCGTAGACACGGCCCATCTCTTTGAGTAAGGCCACGAGATCCAAGTGTTTATCTTCGAGTTCAGTGTGTTCGGTTTTGTAGAGCTTTGCGATTTCTCTGGCGTAAGGCAGCTCGTTGGTGGCGTCCGGAAAACCAAATGCGAAAGTCCGCAGACGCGAATGAGTTTGGCTGGCAGCCGCGACCACGGAGCTGGAGTCCAGGCCACCGCTCAGAAAAGTGCCCACGGGGACATCAGCTACGAGCTGGCGGTCAACCGCTCTTTCGAGTAGTCGTCGGAACTCCGCAACCGCCTCTGCCTCCGAGATGGGCTCTTTCGTAGGCGGTAACTCCCAGTACCTCTCCACCCGCAGTTGGCCATTTTTGAGCAGCAGGGAGTGGGCTGGCGGCAACACAAATATGTTGCTGTAAATTGTCTGGTGAGGATGCACATACAAGCGCTGCAGATAGTGAGTCAGCGCCGAGTGATCCAACCTGGGTTTGAGCAGGTCAGTGGCCAGCAACGATTTGATTTCGGAAGCAAAGAGAAACTCACCGTTGTGGCCCCACGCGTAATAGAAAGGCTTCTCTCCGAAGCGATCGCGTGCGGCAAAGAAGCTTTGCTCACGCTCGTCCCATAGAGCGAAAGCAAACATTCCGGGAAGATGACGCAACAGATCATGGCCATGAAGTTGATGCAAAGCGAGAATTACTTCTGTGTCCGAGGTAGTGCGGAATTGATACTCCTTCAGCTTTGCTTTGATCTCCCGGTAACCATAGATTTCGCCATTGAAAGTGATCGCTATGTTTTGGTCCTGCCCTAGCATGGGCTGGTCGCCGGTGGCCAGGTCGACGATGGTCAGGCGAGCATGACCGAGGGCGCAATTAGCAAACGAATAGGTTCCAGACCCGTCGGGACCGCGATGCCTTAACGCGTGGACCATCCGCTCGAGAGCCGCGCTGTGACGTTTTGCATCAGGACTAACGATACCCGCGATTCCGCACATTTAGCTCAAACCCATTTCCGCGAATGCCGCTTCGAACCGCTTTTGCCAGGTGTGATCGCGCAAGCAGCGCCGGTAGCCGGCCTGTCGAACAGCCTCACGCTCACGATCGTGATTCAGATAATACTTGATCTTGTCGGCCAAGTCCTCCCGGTCGTTATAGCAAACCAACTCCTTGCCGATTTCATAAAACTCCTCCAGCTCTTCCATGTATTCAACCATGTAAAAGCCGCCACTCATGGGGACTTCGAAATCACGCAAGCGGACCTGTAAAATCCGGTTCTCTGTCTCATGAGTGTCGCCACAGGAAGAAAAACCCAGGTTTATCTTTGAGCGACTGTACATTTGAACCATCTCTAAATCAGACAATGGTCCGTTAACGATCGCCGGAGGAAAAGCAAGCGGACTTGTTTTGGACGGGGTTGGGGGTTCAGCAACATGACAATCGGAGGGGCGACTCAGACGATTCACCGCTGCTTTCCAGCCCTGCGGTGTTAGTAATTTCCGTCCCAGATACAGCGAGCGTCGAATTGGATCAGTTTTCTGAATAATCGCTTCAGGCTGCGGCTCCTCCAAGAAACGTTCCCGCCATCCATACCCCCACATTCGCACATCGATGCCGCAGTCCCGCAGGTACTTAGTGTACGCGGGGCGGTCTCCATAGGCCTGGCCCACGAAAGTAACATCGAACTCGACGGGCAAATCGTATGGTTTGTAGATGTTCGGGTTAGCCGCTTCCTGAGAGTAGATGGGCCGCGCTCCCAGCGCTACGTAGTCCTGAAGGCGGAATTTTTCCGGCACCAGACACCAATCATAGTGCGGCGAAATCTCTGATACCAGATGAAGCTGATAGGACCCGTTGCAATACCAATTGACCGTCTTAATTCCCAGGCCACGAATTTCGTCAATTGCCTCGGGGAGTACGCATGCGTCATAGAAGTAGCTGAAGAACAATTCGACAGGCTCGAGCCGGTGGGCATCCTTGATTTGCCGGAGCAGTTCCTCGGAGACCTTCGGCCGGTTCACCTCAATAAAGCTTCTCTGTCGTGGGTCGTCAGATACAACGTTCTGAAAGGTCTCGTACAAATCATAGTCGAACTCAATGACATCGTGGCCCAGACTGACCAGCGATGAATAGAGATTCTGACGCCAGAGATCTGATTGGAACGTGGCATTAGGTGAAGTATTGGAGGCGTAAAAAATCCGCATCGTGGGTCTATTAGTTCCGGCTAAGTCGCGCTTGCCACTCTAACCCTGGTCGTGGCTCATTGATTTATCTGTCAGGACACTGATGAACGATGGGCCTTGCCCGCTTTCCAATCCTCTGCTTCCACAAAGATTGTGTTCACGTAAGTATCGGCGAACACCATGTAGCCTTTCTGGTTCATCAGCTCCCCTATTTCTTTCAGCTTTCGTTCAGAGTTGTCTTCAGTATAGGTGATCGTTTCGACACAGAAAACAGAAGGCCTGAACCTCGAAAAATCAAAAGACTCCAGGATCGCCAAATCCAGACCTTCCACATCCAGGGATATGAAATCCGGAGCAGAGCTAAAGGATCTCTCGATGATTGTGTTGACCGGAAGCAACGGAACCTGGATCACTTCTTCAATTCTATGCGTCCCGTATCCTTGATATCGCTCGGCCTCTTCCTTCGAGAAGGTATTCAACGTCCGGACGCTCATCACATAAAAATCGCCCACCCCTTCCTTAGTCCCGACACCCACATTCAAACAAGTGTCTCTCTTACGCTCTTTCGCGATGATCGCGATTAAGGTCGGGTCGGCTTCGACACAAACGCCCTGGCTGCCCTTCAGATAGAAAAAGTACGTATTGCTGAGATAGGTTGGGTGGTGTGCGCCCAGATCGAGATACGAAGGATTCGATATTCCCAGTCGTCCTGCAAAAATGAAATCAACAATCAGATCCTCCCCACACTGCGAATAGCTGGTTCGGCCAACAGCCTCTTTAGGCTTGAATCTATCCAGAAGCTTCATCCTGAAAACACACCTGTTGAGTAGCTAATGCATTCAGCGACAGAATGATTGCGGGGTAAAGTCAGCTCGTGCAGGTCCTGGAATCCATGTGCGCTGTGCTAACTACCGGCCGGGCGCTTAATCGCAACCACATGATACCCAAAGTGCAGAAGTTCTGCAGAATTCCTGTCTTTGCTGGTAAATCTTTCCAGCATTTTCAGCGTCTTGCGCAGCACCAGGTTGTCCCACCAACCCGGGGAGTCATTTGCATAACGACCGGCGATCTCTGGAAGTCGGCGGACTTCCTGCGCCAGGTATTCAAAGTAATTCCCATTCTCCTGCATCTCAGTGATCTCAAAACCATAGGCCGGAAAATGCGTGCTATAGAAGTAACGGCTAAACCCGCTGTAGAAGTGATAGGGCGCGAAATGGGTCAGGCTGCAAAACGGGGCCGTAACGATGAGGCGCCCGCCTTTCTTTAAGAGCCGGGAGAATTCTTTCAAAGCCAACAAAGGCGTGGGCAAATGCTCAAGCACTTCGACGCACACTATTGCATCGAAACTCTCATCCGGCAGGGGGATTGCCGATATGTCACTCACAATATCGAGCTTCGTCTGATCCCAGCTTCCCATCTGTAAACCGGTCGCGTCACCGCGGCCGTCATACTGAGCAAAGTCCTGCGCCGTGTATTTGAGGTGCGCGCATAGGGACTTGAACTTTTGCTCGCCGGCTCCCGCGTCGAGGATTGATGCTCCAGAGGGAATATCTTTCAAAACCCTGCGCAACCAGGCTTCACGGTCAGCTTCGTTATGAGTACCAACAGCGTAGGTCATTAATGCTCTTCCGCGCTCCGGGTCAAGGCTCAGCCTGTCGGACCTTCGATCTCTTCACAACCGACAGATCTTCGCTCCAAAAATGCCACGAAATCAGCTACCAAAAAATGAGAGTAACATATCGGCCACTCGGGTTGAGCAGTACGACTCTTTTCGAATCGTTCTTTTTAGAATATCCGGAATTGGCTCATGTCCGGACATCAATGCCAGCACTTGATTGGTGAGCAGTTGGATCAAATAAAGCTTTTCTACCCGACTTATTTTTTCGGCGCGGGCGATGCACTTAAGGCTATCGGTGTAATAAGTTCGGTATGCGAATTTGAAGCGTGGGAGGCGCCGTTTGGCATAGCTCGGCGGCGCCAGCGCC
This sequence comes from Pyrinomonadaceae bacterium, assembly GCA_035601635.1. Classification (GTDB taxonomy): domain Bacteria; phylum Acidobacteriota; class Blastocatellia; order Pyrinomonadales; family Pyrinomonadaceae; genus UBA11740. Next base: position 9,933 of record DATNNY010000118.1, on the reverse strand, counting down.
TCGCCTTTAACTCCGGCGTGAAATAGTGTTTCGGGAATGAAGTGCACCTTGCCGGTAAGGCTCATTTCATTCAGCAGGAACAGATCAGCAAAATCACAAGGTTCGGATCGCATTTGGAAGCGAGAATGCTTTAGAGGGTCCATGGCATAAAGCCCGTAGAAGAAGGGAGAATGAGGAAAGGTGATCATCCAGATGGCATTTTCAAAGATGGAATTCTCGGCCGAGAGCGCCGCTTCCAGCGGACCATGGGTCTCAACTCTACCCGTTAAGTGATATACCGTGTCGTAGTCGCAACAGGTTAGGACCACATCGTGATAGGTTTGGAATGGCGCCAGGAGTGTGGAAATAAAGGAAGCTTCCCACAAATCATCGTGTGCAGCCCACATGAAGTGATCGCCGCGGCTTAGATTCAAGACTTTAAGAAAGTTGGCCGCAGGTCCCTGGTTCAATGTGTTGCGATGGTACTTAATTCGCGGGTCTCGGCTCGCATAATCCCGGCAAATCTCAGGCGACTCATCCGTCGAAGCGTTGTCGCTGATGACCAGCTCGAAGTGCTCGTGATCCTGCGACAGTAAGGAGTCCAGGGCTTGCTTCAAGAACGGCATGCCATTGTAAACCGGCATGCCGATGCTCACTAAAGGGTTATCTTCCTTCATGCCTGCTTTCCGACTAACTTCCCTCATCCGGTATACGGCAAGAGGTCCTCCAGGTTATCACACACGAACTGCACTTTTTCACGAGTCATATTCAATTCCGACGCTGTCCTTCGCCTTCCGGTTCAATAGATGCAGCACTGGACGTCCTATTCTATAAGAAGAGCTTTCAGAAACTCGATCAGCCAGATGATTTGCCGTGGGCACAAGCTCGAGCAGTGCTGATTCAAGAACTTAGTTGGGCTCTTGCGACTGAGTAAGAGCCGGCTAAAGACGGTACTCTTTCACCCGTCAAATTAGCCCGTCCTTAATGACCCGGGTGCGAGTTCGGGAAACGAGACGGGCTGACCAATTGCTTTTAGCGGGCCGCCGAATTTTCCGCGCTCTGTGCCAAATAACTTTCCAGCCGCGCGACGGAAGACTCGATCGACCATCTTTCCGATACGATTCCGGTACCGTTCTCTCCGAGGCGAGCGGCAAATTCCGTATCATGCAACAGTCTTTCGATCGCGCCAGCCATGGCCCGCGGTTCGTAGGGCACCAGCAAGCCGTTCAAGCCGTCGATAATCGTTTCTCTTACCCCGCCTTCGGCCACTGCCACCACCGGCAGCCCACAGGCGTTGCCTTCCAATGGAGCAAACCCAAACGGCTCGAGACGGGGAGCATAAGCCATGACTGCAGCGCGATTGAGCATTTCAACCAACTCGTGATCGCTGACATTCGTGCGCGTTTGGAAATCCACCCCGGACGAAGTTGCCAGTTGCCTCATCTCTTCCAGATAAAATTCACTGCAGGCGTTTCCGACCCACACCAGCGGCGGTCGCGGCGGAGTGATTTCCGCCACGGCTTTGATAATGAACTCGGCATTCTTGTGCGGATTAATCTCGCCGAGACTGATCACAAATTGCGCGCGCGGTTCGTGGTGGTTAACGAAGAGTTGATTATCCACACCCAGATAACAAACTGTGGAGTCGAGACCGTAAGCGCGCAAAAGACTCTCGCGACTAAAGAAAGAGTTTACCAGTATCTTGTCGAACGCTCGGGCGTTAATCAATTCCTCTCGGGCGACCGTGCGTAGTTGTTGAGTGCCGAAAAGATTACTGAGAAACCATGTCAGGTAACGAAGGTTAAGCAAGGGTGAATCAATCGATGGGATCGCTACCCACGGCAAGCCCTGGTTTTTGGCTTCGTAGAGATGCCGGTGTGGTTCCTGAAGGTAGAGCACCTTCGCCGTTTTAACGTAACGGCCAATTGCAGAAACTGCCTGAATCGAAGAAGAGTTGGCAAGCAATACATCGAAGCCGCCCTCGTTTATCTCTGCGGCGCAACGGCGGCAGTGCTCGTCCTGGGCCCTAATCTGGGCCATGAGCATATTGTGTGTTTGATCGCGAATCCTTTCATTTCGCGCGAGCAGACCGTGATTGCGTGGTTTGCGAACATCGAGAGGCAAGACGTGTTCGGTAATGAATTCTCCCAGGGGCAGATAGTTTCGATTACTGGTCGGCGGACACCACGCCTCGACAAAATGTCCGCGCTGAACGAGGCCGCGCGCGTGGTAGTAGAGCGCCCGTTTTCCGCCCCCGCTTGGTAAGTTGTGCCAAACTGCAATCTTCATAAGAGAACCCAGGGTGCACCAGCCGGAGCCTGGACAAACTACCATCCCGGTCAGCTCGGATTAGTCGGCCTCCGAACGCCTTGGCTTCACAGCTACGATCAAATCCTGATAACTGAGGTACTCTGCTCGTCCACACCATGACCCGTAGTTAACCGGGTCTTTTATTTTCAGCCCGCGCTTTTCGAAGAGTGATTTCACATAGGGCTCGGCGAAACCGATGGCATTCTCGGGACACTCCTGCGACATCGCCCTGGCGGGCCCAAAATCATATTTTAGATCGACGGTACTTTTCCCGTTCGCCATCAGTTGCAGAGATTCAGAATTGAGCAGGAAGAAAGAAACGAAACAACGCCCACCGACCTTGAGCATCCGCGCGGCTTCCGTCAGGTAGTTCTCGACCTCTGCGGCGAGCATGTGGGTGAAGACCGAGTTGATCGCCAGGAAATCAAACTCTTTGTCGGGAAAAGGAAACTTGTACTCTGACGCTTTGCGGCTGCCCTCGGGGTTGTAACACTGGTTGTAAACATCGATCAGTTGGAAGTGAAAGTTAGGGTATTGTGGCGTGTAACGTTCGGTGCACCATTTCACGCCCTTGGCTACGATGTCGACGCCTTCATAGCTTCCGTTCGCGCTGAGATACGAAGTGAGAAGCAAGGTCTTGCGCCCGATGCCGGATCCGAGGTCGAGCACTCGTTCGTCCGGCTGCAATCCTCCCAGCTTGATATAGTGATCAAAAAACTCCCGGCCGTTCTCCTTAAAGACTTCATAGCCGACCGGGCCGTCGAACATCATTTCGGTAGGCGGCACTAGGCGCGCGTCATAGTCAAACACTCGGCGCCGGTCGGTTCCGTCAGAACGTCTCCGTTGCTTTTCTTTGAGTTCTTCCAGGGTGCTCCTGAGTCCAACTTTGACGGGCATCGGTACTAACTTTTTGACCAATGAAACCATCGGCTAAGAAATCGTCTCCTAGGATTCCGGACCGCGGATCTCTCGAATTCGCGATAGCGGCACTCCGCTTCTGCTCTTTGTAAGGCCGAAACCATATTGTTATTTCCCGTGATCGGGTTTCGCCTAAGGTGCAGCTTAGAGTAAACACTCTATTCGCAGAAGGATCATGATTCAAGTGAGGCAGGGCAATTGACATCATTTTCGATGAATGAGCCCACCGCGAACAAATGGCGCAGAGACTTGCGAATAGTACTGCTGCAGGCGCACACCGTTCTTGCTCCCCATTTTCGGTCTCAGGAGAAATCGTGAGGCGAGCGCACCTTAAGCCAGCTGAAAGAATCCCGTTCTGACGGGCCTGCTGACATAGAGCCTTGAGAATCAGGATCGAAACATCCCAGGTCTCAGCCTGTTCGTGATAGCGAGTTCTTTGCCCCGACAGAATCACCCGACATATTTCTTGAAAATCCTTTTCTTCAACGAAACTGCAAACAGAATCGGGCGCGACCAGAGAGGATGCAGACGAGCACGCCAGGAATTCATTGTGTCGCGGCGATAGCGCTCAAAGTGCCGTCGATAGAAGACGCTAAAAACCCGGCCAGCCAGCGACAGCCGAGCCGGACGACCGAGCGAAGCGTAAGTCGGGGACTTCCACGCGATGTCTTTAAATGCGGACAGGGCGATACTCAGTTGGGGCGCACGCGCATGCATGCTTGAAATGCCGAGACTGGCGACGAGAGTTTTCGTGTTCCTCGAAATGCCGTCCCAGGATCGATTGACCGCGGTGCCTTTGATCGTTTTGATCTTTCCCCTGAACGCAATCGCGGCGACAAAGAGCCAGTCTCCGCCCAACACATTTTCCGGTAACTTCATCGGGCGCAGATACTCACGGCGCATCAGGCCGTAGAACGCCCCGTTGGCGTATACCTGCTCGTAGTAACCCACCACCCGGTCCTCACCGGAAAATTGAAACAGGGCGATGTTTTCTCCCTCAAGGAGGAACTTCCCGGCCTGAAAGTACTTCGCGGTGCCACACACCAACGAGTAATCTGAGTTCTCAACGAGAGCTTGAGTGCAGTGAGAGACATAAGAGCCATCAAGCCAATCATCATCGCCGAGCCACATAAACAATTCGCCTCGAGCCCGCTCAAATACCTCGAGGAAGTTTGCGCGGGCGCCTAGGTTGCTTAGTTGGCGTATGTACTTGACCCGGCTGTCGTGGGCGCAGAATTCTTCGCACATAGTTTGCGTTTCGTCGGTAGAGGCGTTGTCGGAGATGACGAGTTCCAGGTTGGAATAGTCCTGAGCCAGAACCGATTCAATGGCCCTTCTTAAAGCGGCCGCTCGATTGTAGGTCGGGAGCCCTACGCTAACCAAAGGCGCATCATTCATAGCGTCACTCTTCACCTAAGCCCCGTTTACTCGAGAGCCACGCCTCTCCGTTAACTGGAGCCACTCGTCGGAATTGCGCCCTGAAAGATTCAAAATGCTCCCCAACAAACAGTGTCTAGAGAATACCAAAAAACCCGCGCCGGGGAGATTATTTCCAGGCGTGCGCAATTGCCCGATAGCGGATGATTTCAGGTGGTTTTGGAGTCTTGAGAGGGGCCCGTAACTGAAATTCTCTGAAGAAATGGCCGAGAGAGTGCGGCCTTTTGACAACGGGAGAATTGAGGGTAGCTACGCGCTCTGGCTGAGCCGGCGCGCCTCGCAATACTTCCACGGATTTGAAACCCGCTGCTCGACACATCCCGGCAAGTGCCTTTTCATTTGGAGCCCACCAGTTCGTCCAGTCCTTATTCAATTCGGAGCCTTCGAAAAACTCACACAGCGCATGATCCTCAAAGCCCGGCAGGGCTACGGATTCAGTTTCAATGATCGCCAAGTCGCGGGTTACCACTGCTAATCGCTTAAGAGCTTCAAACGGATTCTGCATGTGGTAAAGCACACCCAGGTAAAGAACGACATCGAACGTGCCCAGCCGATCCAGATCGGTATCCATGAAGTCTTCGATGACGGTCTCGACCTTGCTCTCCAGCGCTTTATGGGCAGCGTTGTAGGCCGCCATTCCCGGCAATTCGTTCGGATGCATTTGGCTGACCTCCGATTTGGGGTCAGGCTCAAGGCCCTTTTCCATGCACTCGCGCCAATACGCGATACAAGCGGCAATATCGAGCGACCAAACAAAGTGATCCAGCGCCACTACTCGCTTTGCCTTTCTGCGTTCTGCTTCAAAAGCAAAGAAGCCATCATAAGTGCCAATATCAAGCACCGTCTTGCCGGCGAAGTCGGAAAATTGCAGACTCTCGAGGTCTATCTGTAGCTGGTCCGAAGTTCTTAACCCATCGGTGACAATCCCCTGGCCCAGGTCAATTGAGTGCCACCAAAAAGGAACCGATCGGGCAATTTCTTCCAGTTCTTCTCTTGTCCGCGTCACTGTGTTCTGTAGATATTAGCTTGAAATTGGGTCAATCATGGTTGTCAGAAGTGACGGGTTACGCCGGTGGTTAGCGCAGCGTCCGTGGTCTTGCTCTCGAGAAGGGTCCTGAAAACGCTGCCTACATGACTGACTTGTTCCCGGGTCAGATTTAAGGCCGAAGGCAGATTGATTCCATAGGGGCAGATACGATAACTGACGCGGTTGCGCTCGCGAGCTTGACGAGCCTGCTCCAGATGTTGATAAGCGGGAATAGAACTCAATGGATGAAAAAATGGACGAGAATCGATGTTGCTTTCGCTCAATTCACGTTGCAAATAATCTTTCTTGATTCCCAGGCTGGGATCGAGCACGGCGGTGATCATCCAGAAAGCATTCCTGGTCGTCGGCGCCTGCGGATTCAGTGTCACTCCTTCAAGGTCCGAAAGTTCCTCTCTATACCAGCGAAAGATCTCGCGTTTGCGATCCATCAACTCGTCGATTCTTTCCAACTGGGCCAGACCCAGCGCCGCCTGCATGCTGCTCATCTTGTATTTGTGGGCGACCTCCTGGTTCCAAAACAGACTGTCGCCGGGCTTGCGGCCGTGATCGCGCAGAATCATGACGCGATGATAGAGGTCGTCACGATCTGTCACCAGCAGGCCACCCTCTCCGGTTGTTAGCGTCTTCGAGCCGTGGAAGCTGAAGACGCCAACGTCGCCAAAGCTGCCTGCCTTCTTCCCTCTGTATTCCGCGCCGGCAGCCTCTGCGGCGTCCTCAATGATTGGAATGTTACTTTGCTGAGCGACTTCAAGTATCGCGTCCATGTCCGGCATGTTCCCGTAGAGATCAACCGGAATCACCGCTCTCGTTTTCGGCGTGATACATTCTGCAAAAGACTCTGCCGACAAGCACCATGTTCCCTCATCGATGTCAGCAAAGACCGGCGTTGCCCCAACGTAATTAATTGGCGCGGCCGAAGCGATCCAGGTCGCGTCCGGAACGATCACTTCATCTTCGGGGCCAACACCCAGGGCGAGCAATGCAAGATGAATCGCTGAAGTACATGAGGGTAAGGCTACCGCATGAGCAAGACCAAGATAGTCGGCGAAGGCTTTTTCAAAGCGCTCGTGGTATAGGTTGGCGTTGCCATACCAGGCATTGGTTACGGCGTCGGTGACGTAGTCTATTTCCTTCTGTGTGATTGAAGGCCCGGCAACTGGAATTCTTTCCATAATAGATTCAGGATTGATCTTCAATATAGCGAAGATGGCCGTCGCACGCGATGGGAGCAGCAGTTACTCGACCTTTTCATCGGCATTTCCCGGCATTTCAACCGAATCGCGCGCTCGATCGATTTTTGCCGCGCGCCATTGCGTGACATTTTTCCCCGGCTCACTTTCGTATCCCAGAAATTTACCGAGAAATCCTCCGTCCTTGAACTTTCCTTGCAGAGCATCCGGGATGCTTATCTGTTGCTTCAGAAAAGGAAGTGTATAAACGTGATTTAGCGCGCGCCTCGTAAAAGTCGAGCGGTTATACCCTGCCCGATGAAACAGCATGGAGTCAAACACCAGGACGGAGCCTGCCTTGGCTATGATGCCTCGTTGGTTCTTCTCCAGAAATTCCTGAGACGGAAAAGCTTCGACCTTGTGCGAAGCAGGCAGCACATGGGTGCCGCCCGATTCTTCGGAGAAGTCGTCTATGCAGAAAAGCGCGCTGACAGCCAGCGGTCGGGTGCTCACAAAATGTTGATAACTCAAATCGCGGTGCCACGATATCTGATAATTTTCCAGGCCTGGGAGGTTGATGATGCCGTTTTGCTGCATAAGAATGTAGTATTCACCCAGCAAGCGCTCTACTATTGCGAGGACAGCGGAGTTCGTAGCTACGTTCAGAAAATAATCGTCGTAAGCCAGCAACAACCTCACGACGTTAACGTCGTTAATCTCACTCAGTTGCTCTTCACCGCCAATTTCCTTTACTTGCAATTCGTATATTTCGTCGAGCTTTTTGCGAACGAGTTGCAGCTCCGACTCTGATAGCGCATCGGCAACGACGGTGTAGCCCGAGATGCGAATCTCTTCGACACTCTTGTCCGCCTGGGAGGTGGCATCGCTCGACTCCCGCACTCCATAGAATCTAAATGGATCCGGCATAAGACTTTCGACAATCCTTAATCTTCCGCGGGTCTGCTCATAAACGCGTAAATGCCATCGCCGTAACTCAGTGTCTCTGCTAACACGCCATCAAAAAACGTGGCGTTTATTATCCGGGGCGTGTAGTGCTTAATGAATCGCCCGCTCTCGGGCTCTGTGCCTAGAACTTTTCTCAACAAGCCCTGCACCGGAACGGGCAGATGATAGATCATTTCGCCGCGGTTGATACAGTATTCTATTCGCAGCCCGTACTTCCGCGCCAGAAATTCGATCGACTTGCGGTTGAACCAGCGCAGGTGGCCAATCTTTTGTGCCGGGTCGTTGATGAGCTTCCACTTATCCTGCAGCAGTCTGGCCTGGGCCGAGCCAATGTCCGGGCTGGAGATAAAGAGTACGCCTCCGGGCTTCAGGATTTGAATTGCCTTAGTCAGGTAAACGTTGAAGTCAAGCAGGTGCTCAATGACAAAACGCATGGTGATAACATCGAACTTCTCGTCAAACTCGTATCGCGGGAAATCGCCGATGATGATCCTATCTTTGAGATAAGGGATCGCGTTTTGCTCCGCACTCGGATCTATGTCGATGCCGGTCAGGTCGGACAATTCCATTTCGGGGTCTACTAAACGAAAAGCGTTGAGTAATCTGCCGATGCTGCAGCCGATATCCAGCACTCTCTTGTTCCCGGGCGCCAGCTGCGAGCATCGCCTCGCGATGAAGCGCAGGTCCGTACCATATTTCTGATACAAGGGTTCGAGAAAGCTAAACGACAGGGCACGCTGATAAGGATTTGCGCGCTGAACGGAAAACACGCCCTCCTTGATATAAAGTTCTTCGATATCGCTGCGGCTCGGAAAGGGATTCATGGTTGACAACCCGCAGTCTGCGCACTGCAATATCTCGTACTCTTGAATGTTGGAGGAGAAATTCGCGGAAGAGACGTAAGCGATTCGAGAGAACGATGACCCGCCACACAACTGACAATCTTGATTCATCAATTCCGTGCTCGTTACTTCCAGCTATTCCTTAATTCGTCTGAGATAACCGCCAGGGGCAACCGTGATCAAGAGCTTGTTTGAGATGCTGTGATCGATCTCAAAGCGATCATCGGTCTTAAGAAATTCCCAGACGGCGGTCTTCGGGTTGTTACCCGGACCCCAGGAACGATCAGCGAACATCTCAACCGGCGCTTCCTCTATCGCCGTGTCGAAGACGACGCAGTAACTGCCCGCCGAAGTAAGCGGCGCGTAGGCATTCAGCTCAGCGAGTACATGATCGTGAGTGTGATTGCTGTCGAGACAGACCAGCACGCGTTGCCTTCTTTTTGCAGCGGCGTGCACCTGTTCAATGATCTCCGGCGCAATGCTCGAGCCCTTGATCATCTCGATGCGTTTGAACATCGGATGGGCTTCGATCGCTGCGCGATTGTGAGCGCGAATGTCGATATCTATGCCCAACACCTGAGCATCCTGCGGACCACCGCACGCGGCATTCAGTTCCAGCATCGAGGCCGAAAAGACTAGCGACCCTCCATGAGCGATTCCGGTTTCAATAATCAGATCGGGTTGAACCGACCAGATTAGTTCCTGCATAGCAAACACGTCCTGCGGCAATTGAATGATGGGACGCCCGAGCCACGAAAAATTGTAGATGTAGTCATGCTTTGCCGCTTCGACCTGCCACGCCCGCGAAAATTTCTTCAGGTCACCGTCGGCGCCGAGCCCGGCGATGTTACGCCCGCGCGCCGACGCAAATTGTTCGTCCTCAACCGGCATTAAAATCCCTCCAATCGACAGCTTCAGAACATAACAGATCGCGGGTGCGTTCGCCGCAATTGGCGATCGCGTCGAGAATCGAAACGTACGGCGTAAATTCTACCTGGGCCTGCTCGTACGGCAGTTTCCGGTAATCCATGTAGCGGACCGAAATCTTTTTGTCCTCGAATTGCTGATGGTTCAGATAATTTAGCGCCCCGTGGCCGGTGACGTAGACGTCGCAATCGACCGCTTGGCAAAGCGCCACCAGGCGTTCAGTGCTCGCTCCTGCGACGCCCATGTCTGATGAACGCATGAATCGTGGCGCGAGACCAAGCCACTCGGCTATTTGCTCGATCGAATTGATATTAAACTCAGCCCGGCGATCGGTTAC
>DATNNY010000117.1:0-16179 GCA_035601635.1 Pyrinomonadaceae bacterium | reverse complement strand
GATTGCCACCGCACTCAGGGTGTTTTGCTGTACAGCCGCGCACTCCTGGAGTAAACTCTGCTCAAGCTTACACAATAAAACTCAAGATAATTCCCGGGAGACAGCCATGCCAGATCTTGAAATCACTTGCGCCGAATTCGGAAATGCTTTCCCCTTTAGTGAACGAGAACAGGATTATTATCGCGAGCGCGGACTGACTCATCCGAAGCGTTGCAAACCCTGCCGCGATGCGCGCCGGGCGAACCTTGGTGGCGGAGGCCGGCAAGGCGGCGGAGTGGAACGTGAAAAATTTGAGATCACCTGCGATCAGTGCGGCAAACCTGACAGTGTGCCCTTTAAACCGGCGCCGGGCCGGCCGGTGCTCTGTAGTAATTGTTTCAGTGCCAGTCGCGCGCAGAACCGCGGGGCTTGAACAGAGTATCCGAAGCCGCCGGTGAATCTATTCAGCACAGCGGCCAAACGGCAATTCCCAGGTCCATTCGCATAATGTTGCTTCGCACCGTAGGTGCGAAATATTTATAGCCTGAAGCAACTGTTTGATGTTGTCTGCTCCGAAGGAGCGAAATCTGATTTCGCTCCTTCGGAGCTTCAATCAAGATCAAGCAACCACACTCAGCGCCAGCTCATGCGGCCGCGGTAATAATCACCGCCTGAATCCCCAACAGCTCCGAAAAGTCTTTCGTATAAATCGCGTCGATCTTACGTGCGTTCCCCACACACTCGACCAGCTCGTCGGTGGTCACAAAGCCATCGCTAACCGATTCTATGGCCCAGAGCGGTAGGTGCGCCGCCGTATGCAGGAGGTCTTCGATCAAACCCAGGTATTGTTCTTTGGTTTCGACGTAAGCATCCAGCCGTCCGGCGCGGTCTTTGGCCAACTCGCTCCAGAAACTTTTACCCATGCGCAACCATTCTTCGCGCCAGGTCAGGACCCGCGCATTGCGACCGTCGCTGGAGCGGGTGGGGCGGGGAAGTCTTAAGAACAGCAGATCGGTGTCCTGAGTTTCGGCCAGAAAGCTTCTGGCCGATTGGTTCGAGCTGGTGTTTTTTCGCAGATTATTAAAAGGCGGCAGGGCCGTGTGCCAGACCCGCCGAAACACACTGGAAAGCGATAGAGGCTGGCGCAGATCCCGCGTGTCGAGATTGAATGAGAAAACGTAATCGCCGACGGCCATACCGAGGGCCAGGGCCAAGGCGCGCTTGTAGGGCGACGTCAACCGGTCGGCGTTCGCGCGCAAATTGTCGAACCACCACGCATCGGTTTCGTTGAACCAGGTCAACAGCGTGGGATTGCGAAAATAGTTTCGGGGTACATACGCATCGTCCAGAAGGAGGTCGAGGTCCGGTTCGGTCAGTGTCTCGCAATTGTTTTCGATGAAGGCCTGCGACTTGGTCCAGGCCCATTGGGCAGGATCGTTGGCGGCAACCCGAGTATTCCAGCGCTTCAAATAGAGTCCAAGATTTGGCTCTCCTGCCAAAGGCAAAGCGACCGAACGAAACTTCAAACGACGAAGTACGCTTAGCTCAAACCCGAGCCAGCCAATATTGCCCCCATTGAGACCGTTCTGTGTTTGCATAGACCTAAGATCCTGATCCCAGCTTCTGCACGCGCGCCATCATCTCGTCGGCGATGGCGGATAAGTCCGCTGGTGTTGCGACCTCTGGCGCGTAACCCTTGAGTTCCTTGAATGGCTCGAGCGCCAGCAAAGCGCGCACGACGCGCGGATCGAATTCGAGGCCCGTCCACTCCAGCAAATGTTCGCGCGCCTGTTGCTCAGTGAAGGCAGAGCGAAACGGCCGCGCGTCAGTTAAAGACGCGTACGCATCAGCCACTCGCAGGATGCGCGCGCCCAGTGGAATCTGCTCAAAGCGCAAGCCATCAGGATAGCCGTTACCGTTCCACCACTCATGATGCCAGCGCACCAACAGTTGCGCGCCGCGGTCCGCGCCGGCATTGGCCGCTTCACGCTCTCCCAACAATGGGTGCCGGGCGAGATCGATCCTTTCATCGTCGCTCAGTGTCCCCGCCCGCTTAATATAGTCGCGATTCATAACGGTCTCGCCCAGGTCGTGGCCCAGAGCGGCAATGCGGAGTGAAAAGCGATCGCGCGATCCCAGGTTGAACGATCTGCCGATCTGATCGGCAATCACGGCGATTCTTCCCGCATGCGGATGAGCATAGCCTTCATACTCGTCAGCCCCAGCGCCCAGATTCCTGAACACCTCGATCGCGGTTTGCTGGTCGCCGTTAATCGCATCAAATGACATAAGCTGCAAGGGGATCGATTTCAAGTGTTCAGGATTTCGGGCCTTTGTTCCTCAAGCTCAGGAGCAGTGAGCGCGCCGCGTGGTTGGTCGGATCGCCGGCCAACGCGCGTTTTAATTCGCCTTCCGCCCTTCTTTGTAATCCCAGTTGTTTATAGAGCTCAGCCAGCATAACGCGATAAGAGGTGTTCTCAGGCTCAAGCGAAAGCGCCGTCTGTAGCTCGGTCTCGGCAATGCGTCTGGAGTTTGAGTGCCGGATGAGCGCGTGTCCATAGTGCGCGCGATAGCGGGCCTCACGCGGTGAAAGCATCGCGGCCTCTGCCAGAAAACGGATTCCTTCGTCGTATCGATTTCGTTTGAGCGCCTCCATTCCATGCTGGAAACTCGTTTCGGCGCGGCTTGCGTCTGCGGACGCCGCCGGTTTCGCGCCATTAGAGTCCTTCACCGGAATGGCTGACTTCTGTCTGACGGTCGGCGCAGGCTTTGATGTATGCTGCGCATCGTAATCCGAGCCCAACGATTGCTCGCTCAAGGTCTCGTAGGCCCGGGCAATGCGCGCGAACGCCGATTCTACTTTATTGCGGAAGTAAGGATCACTTTGATGGAAGCGATCTGGATGAAACCGCAAAGCCAAGGCGTGATAGGCGTTCTTGATCTCTTCAGCCGTCGCCAGTCGCCCCAGGTCAAGCACTTCATAATGATCCTTTGCGGTTTCCAATCGCGCAAATAGATTGTCGACCGCGGCGAGGTCATCATTCTCAACCGCGACGGTATCGGCTGTCTTGCTCGGGATGCGCGGCGCTTTGATCGATACTGTGGCAGGAGCAACACCCAATGCGACAGGCCAATCGCTGCGCTGCAACAACCCCGATAACGACAAGGCGTAGATCGCTCGGTAATCCTTCTCGGGATCGTTTTCACTTCCCGCCGTCAGATCGTTCACCGTCACGGAATCAGCGGCGCGAGCCAGAACTACGAGCTCGGAAGGCAGCAGGCCTGTTGGGCTGCGGTTTTCGACTTTCAAGTAGGTACTCCGCGCGCTCTCCAAACGGCCGGCGACGAAGTTTGCGGGAAGATGGCGCGCGCACTCGAGCAACAAACGATTCACGTCAACCTCAACCCGGGTCTCATCAGCCAACCGCACTCGCGGCTCAAATTTCCATGTTCCATCTATCCAGAGTAACGCCAGCCGCAACACTTCCGACACCTGGCTGGCCTGAATCGAGGCCAGAGTTTCTGGTTCCAATGCTCTGGTTTTTAACATGGCTGCGGCCAGTTCCTCATCGGTCGCACTGATCGGAAACTGGGCGAAGTGCGCCTCGCTTAACCCGTTGCGCTTGGCCACTTCCCGCAAGCGATGCGCGCGCAGATTCGAGGTAGCGAAAACCAACTCTCCAGACTCGAAGTAGATCGCTACTTTGGCTCGTTCCCTGGCCAGGCGTAGGGCACCCGTCAGCCCAGTCGCCGTGATTTCGCGAATTAACTCAGCTAAGGGATGTTCGGCCAGTTTGCCTTCCATGAATCAAAAGAGAAGCGTGCGGCTTTCCGTTCTGAATCATAGCGCACGGATAGAGAGCGGCGAAAGTGCTCCGAAAACCAGCTAGGCCTTGGGATGCGCCTTGTCGTATACCTCGATCAACTTTTCCATCGAAACGTGGGTATAGATTTGGGTAGTAGAGAGACGCGCGTGTCCCAGCAGTTCCTGAATGTCACGCAGGTCGGCGCCGCCATCCAGCAGGTGAGTGGCAAACGAGTGGCGCAGTGCGTGCGGACTGATGTCATGGATGCCCGCGCAAAGGCTAATGTATTTCTCGACCAGCCGGCCCACTGAGCGGGTTGTCATTCGCGTGCCCTGATAATTCAAAATCAGGGGTTGAGCGTCGCGCTTCGTCGCCGGCGCATTCATCAGAAAACTTTGACGCACGTCCAGATAATCCTGCAACGCGTTTGCGGCCGGATCGCCAAATGGCACAATGCGTTCTTTGCGGCGTTTGCCGAAGACACGCAGCAATTTGTTCTTGAAGTCGATGTCCCGGAGATTCAGTTGAACCAGTTCCGAAACGCGTACCCCTGTGGCATAGAGCAGTTCCAGGACGGCCCGGTCACGCTTGCCGAAATCGGTTTCGGTGTCCGGGGTTTCAATGAAGCGGATTGCGTCTTCGATGGAAAGATGGACGGGCAGCTTCTTTTCTTTACGCGGAGTCGCGACCAGTTTTGCCGGATTCGATTCGACGACGCTCTCACGAACCAAAAACTGAAAGAATGTGCGCAGCGCAGCGAGCTTTCTGGCTATCGAAGTCTTCTTCTTTTTATCCGAATGAAGCGTCGCCAGCCATTCACGAATCGTTAAGTGATCGACTTGCCCGATGTCCGGTTCGTTGCGTTTCCCATTGTTCGGATCTGCGGGCGCCATATATTCGAAGAACTGCAGGACGTCGCTCTCGTAATTGCGCAGGGTATGTGCGCTCACGTTGCGTTCGTAGCGCAGGTGGTCAAGGAATTGAGTCAGAAGTTGATCGATCATCGCGGCTTGGTGGCACAGACTTCAGTCTGTGTGTTCTCGAATAATCACAGACTAAAGTCTGTGCCACTCTACACCCGGTCGCGGTTCTTCACCACAAATCCTTTTCTGGCGCGTATTCGCGCGTTAGGTCTGGTCTTCACCCGAACGGCGATGAGGTGATATTTGCCGTCACGCTTATCCTGAGCCGGGTAGTAACTTAAGATGTATTGCTGCGCCAGGTCGGCGGCGATTTGGGCAAACGCGTCGTCGAGATCATCGGTCGACTTGGGAACATATACCGCGCCGCCGGTTTGCGCCGAGAATTCCTGCATGCGGCGCTCGGCGGCCAGCGCTCTGACATTTGCATTCTCATAAAGCCCGGTCTGCACCACATAAATCTGGCAATCATCCGCGAGCGCGCGCTGCATCGTCAGGTCAAAGTCCGCGCGACTGGTAGTGTCTACTCCATCGGAAACAATCACGATGACACGACGGCCCGGGTAGGGGCGGAGATACGTGCCTGCCTGAATGATGCCATCGAAGAGAGAAGTTGCTCCTTCGGGTTTTCCGAAACTGGCGATCGTCAATTCCAGCCGGCGCGCGTCGTTGGTCAAAGGCTCAGCCATCGTGACATCGGTCGAGACGGAAAACACCGCCGCCTGATCCACGGGCCGCAAGACGTTGCGAAAGAATTTGATCGCAGCGCGCTTCTCAAAGTCGCGAGATTCACTCAGACTGCCGCTGTTATCAAACAGCATGGCCATGCGCACAGGGGTATCAGCACGGCTGATTTCACTGATCGTGTTTGGCTGACCATCTACTCGCAGCTCAAAGTCTTCAAGTTTGAGATTCGTTACTGCTATCCCACGGCTATCGACCACAGTGGCCGGCACGGCTACAAGATTTGAAGTCACGCGCACGATATCCGCTGAATCGTCCGAAGTATCTTCTTTTTTGTCGGACTTGGAGGGTTGCGTATTGCTTTGCTGGGTCGGTGTCTTTGATGTCTGGCGCGGACTAGTGTTGCTATTAGCGGACGGCGTTGGTGGTTTTTGCCGGCCCGATTGAGAGTGAATTGCCAGGGGCGTGATGAAAAGGGCGAAAGCAATGACCAGCGCCTGGAACACCTGCGCGCGGGTTTTCCGGGAGCGATGGAGATCATTAGCGACGCTCGTCATGTTGCCACTGCCAGAACTGGTTCGCGATCTTTCCAAACTGTTTGTAGCCACCGGTCCCACTCTTCCAAAGCCATCTCGACTTGCAGCAAGTGCCGGTCACGCTTGCGGCGCACGCCCTTTGTTAATTCGGCGCTGAGCGGCTCGAGCAGGGCGAAGGTGATATTGACTGGCTGGTAATTTTTCGTCTGTGCGCTTGACACGTAACGCGCCAGCGCGCCAATCGCACTACGCGGCGGCGCCAGCAAAAGTTCCTGGCCCAACAAATGTCGCACAGCATTGTTGCCCGCCAACCAACCCATCGCCACCGACTCGACGTAACCTTCAACACCGGTAATTTGACCGGCGAAGAAAAGGTTTGAGGCGGAACGCATCTGCATGGTTGCCGCGAGCACGCGCGGCCCATTGATATAAGTGTTTCGATGAATCTGGCCGAACTGCAGGAACTCTGCCTGCTCGAGCCCCGGAATCAAACGCAGCACGCGCGCCTGTTCGCCATAACGAAGATGGTTCTGAAAACCTACCATGCTGTACGCGTCGGCCATTAGATTTTCCTGTCTCAGCTGCACGGCGGCGTAAGGCTCTCGCTCGGTGCGCGGATCGACCAGTCCTACGGGCTTCATGGGTCCATACCGCAACGTGTCGACGCCGCGACGCGCAAGCTCTTCGATGGGCAGACAGGATTCGAACCAGCGTGTTTCTTCAAAGCGCTGCAAGGGAACGCTGTTCGCTTCGACTAGAGCCGCATAGAACTGTGTGTACTGATCTGCATCGAACGGGCAATTCAGATAATCGTCGCCGCCCTTATCGTAACGCGCCGCGGGAAAGGCAATCGACCGATCGATCGAATCAGCCGCGATGATGGGCGCGATGGCGTCGTAGAAATAAAGTTGATCATCTCCCGTGAGTTTCATGATCGCCAATGTCAGGGCATCGGAAGTCAGCGGGCCAGTGGCAATGATGGTGACGGCATCCAGCGGAATGCTGGTGACCTCTGCGCGCACAATTTCAATCCCCGGATGTGATTCGATGCGCTCGGTGATGTATTCGGCAAACAGTTGGCGATCGACCGCGAGGGCTGCGCCGGCGGGCACGCGCGTCGCCATGGCTGCGTCCATGACCAGGGAATGACCGCGCC
Organism: Pyrinomonadaceae bacterium; assembly: GCA_035601635.1. Classification (GTDB taxonomy): domain Bacteria; phylum Acidobacteriota; class Blastocatellia; order Pyrinomonadales; family Pyrinomonadaceae; genus UBA11740. Next base: position 9,098 of record DATNNY010000117.1, on the reverse strand, counting down.
GAAGTTCTTCCTTAAGTAGATGGGAAGCTGATCCCTGCTCGTCCGATTTCAAAGAATTCGAGCAGACGATTTCGGCGAGCTTGTCAGTCCGATGCGCAGGTGTTTGCTTTACCGGCCGCATCTCGTGCAGGCGCACCTGGGCCCCTGCGCTCGCTGCCTGCCAGGCAGCTTCAACGCCTGCTAATCCGCCGCCGATCACGATGACTTCATTCATAAATGTGGCGCAGGTTGTTGACTTGCGTAGCCACAGCTTTCCTACAACTTGAAACGCAAGTTAACAACTTGCGCTACTTACGCTTCTTTCGCCGCAGAACTTTCGCGTGCGCCTGCTTCGTAACTTCCGCGACTCGTTCAGCTTTGGTTTGGGCTGGGCCTCCTTGTTGTTCCTGTTGATTGTCATGATGCTCTTGCATCTCGCCCTGATGCTTATGAAAATCGAATTCATTTACACGGGTCGATCCGACTTTGAATGTTTCGATGTTGCGTGTTTGACCTTTCATTATCGCTCCTTTCTGATCATCGCGACCTTCAGTTTTGTCACAACTCGCCGTTTTTTGAGTGCTTGACAGCGCAAACAGCGCGTTCGTATAGTTCAGAGACCAATTTCAGCCGGCTTAGCTCAGTTGGTAGAGCGTTCGATTCGTAATCGAAAGGTCGTCGGTTCAACTCCGATAGCCGGCTCCAGATAATCTATACTGCCACTATCAGTTATCGCAAAGATGAAGGCGGAACCAGGCCGCCTTCAGTAGTTTTGCCCGCCTATCTCCCGCCCTGACTGGAACGGAATGAGTAGAAGCTTGGCTTCCACTTTGTGTGGTAACGTACAGACACGAAAAGCCGCATGGTTTAAGTTTTCGTCGCTACCCCTTATTGAGTCCCAGCGTTTTGGAGGAGACGAGGCCCCGCGCGGCCCGCCCCAAGTACTCCTCTTGTATCCGCCCCGCATATCGTCCCCGACGCCGGAAAAGAATCAGACCTGTAAGAGAGCCCGAATGGAGTTGTTCCGGGACACGCAAGTCCTTCGACATCCGCGCGCATCCTAAACCGTTTGGAGGTACCTACTATGTCCCAATATTCACCGTCTCCTCAGAGACTTAACAACTCAGTTGGACGCAGATCGTTTCGCCAAGCCGATTCCCGGAATCCCGTGGTACTGATCGTAGAAGATCAGCGGGATGGACGATCCGAGTTGGCTCATATCGTTGAACTAAATGGCTACTGCGTAATTGAAACGGATAACGGACGGGACGCGGTCAAACGTGCTCTATATGTTCATCCGGATCTGATATTAGTGGATCTCAATGTGCCTCTGCTGTATGAGATGACGGCCGCGCGTCAGATCGTCAAGCACGCGCGGTTAGGAAGTGTCCCGGTGGTAATCGCCAGCCGTGAAGATACTGTGGATGCCGCCGCGATAATGGAGTTGGGCGTTCGCCGCAACGAGTATGTGACCAGACTCTCCGACTATCAGCAATTGGAATGCCTACTCGAGTACCTGCTGACCGTAGAACCACGCGTAGCCTGATCTAAAGTTTGCCGGGAAGAAACAAAGTGCAATGGCCAGCGCTATAACAACCGGGCAGCGGCTCCGCTCTCTAATGCTGATACCGGTTCTGCCGTCTGAGGTGCGGAATGCCTATGCCTTTCCGGAAAACGTTTCTGAATTGGCCGAGGCTGCGCCTCGGATCAGAGGCAGGGCCGCAACTTTCCGCACCTCGCGCGCCGATCATCGCTGAAGCCGCCCTCTATTTCTTTTCCGGAAACAGCATCACCTCAACGTACGCGTTCGTGTTGAGATAGGTCTTTGCCGCCTGCTGAATTGTTGCCTTATCGATTTTTTCGTAATAGTCGGGGAGACGCCAGACAGAGGCGAGATCCTCACCGCTCTGATACTTCGCAGTCAGTTGAACCAACAAATAGGTATTGAGCTTGCTATTGGTTTCGAACTCCCGCCGCAGCGTTTCCTTTTCGTCGCTTAGCTGCTTATCGGTTGGGCCATTGGTCTTGAACAACTCGATCTCCTGAAAGACTCGCTTGATCAAGTTCTCGGTGCGGTCAGGGGCGCTGCCAAACTGAACTGTAATTGAGTAGGTCGGATTGGGTACGCGTTCAAAGCCAGGCGTGGCGTTGATCCCGTAGGTGCCGCCCAGTTCCTCACGAATCGTTTCTAACAACCTGTTTTGCAGAATCTCAGACATCGCGCGAATTGCCACGCGATGGGTTTGATCGTACTCAAAGGGGCCGCTGAATACGATCGCTGACAGACTCTTTGGCTCGATCCCTTTTTCGACTTTTTTCTCCACGATGCTGGTCGGGGTCCGCACGCCTACGTCTTTCCAGGATTCCTTCCGGCGGATCGACGGCAGCGAACCTAAATAACGTTCGACCAGCGGCTTGATCGTGACGAGATCGAAACTCCCGACGAAAACGAAGGTAAAGTCACTCGCGTCCGCAAATCGATCTTTGTAAAAGGCCATCGATTTATCGAGGTTCCATTCATCCATCGTCGCCGGCGTCGCCAGACGCCTCCTGAGGTGGTTCTGATATCTGGTGGTAATGAGCGCGTTGAAAAATGCAAACTCAGGAATTGCGGATTGATTTGCGAGAAAAGTCTTCGTCTGTGCTGTCTGGACAGCGAACGCAGTAGGATCAGCTCGAGGCTGGGTGAACCTAAGATAAATGAGCTGGAACATGGTCTCCAGATCCTTGCGAGAACCGCTACCACTCAACCCCTCTTCGACCTCACTTATAAATGGAGTCACGGAAGCAACTTTTCCGGTCATGAACTTTCGCAGATCGATGGCGCTGAATTTACCCACGCCGCCGGCGGTGACCACCTGTGTGGCCGAGTTGGCCGGGATGTAGTCTTTGTCGGCCGCCAGAGAAGTTCCCCCGGGGCTGGTGGCGCGAAACAGAATTTCATCCTCTTTGAATGTCGTCGGCTTAAGAATCACCTTGACGCCATTGGACAGTTCCCACTCGGTGATGGCCACGGTATCTTTCGTCGAGGTCTTGGCGATTGTTCCGGGTGCCGGCTTCGTTTCCAGCAACATTGCGCTACCGACCGTGTCCACATATGGCTTGAGGTCCTTTGCCGCCGCCCCCTTGATCACGGCCGCGAGTTTTGCTTCGTCGGGAATTACCAGACCGGTTTTCGCCGGAGCTTCAACCACCACCGTGCGGTTCCGATCGGGGAACCACTCCCGGGACAGCTTGTTGATTTCATCGAGAGTGATCCCCGGCAGGAAGCGCTTGTGCAGCGAGTATTCGTCATCAGCGGTGGGCAACGTCTCGTCCTCCAGAAAGTTGCGGACGTACTCATCGGCCCTGCTGGCGGCCAGAAGGTTTTCTTTTTCCAGCGCGTTGCGCTCGTAGGTTCGCAGGACGCTCTGTTTTTGCCGCTCCAGTTCGGTGGCGGTGAAACCAAAGCGCGCGACTCGTTCAGCTTCATTGAGCAGTGTATCCAAACCGCGCTCGATGCCATCCTCCTTCACGAGAGCGAAGAGCGTCGCGGAATCTTTCGAGCGCGCGAAGAAACTTCCGCGGCCCGCGCCGGCGAAAATGAATGGCGCGTCGGGTTTCTGCGTGAGCTCTGAGAAGCGGGCCGAGAGCATGCCCGAGAAGAGCCGGTCGACAGTCTTTTGCCGATAGGCGCCGACAGTTCCTTCCGGGCGTGATGGCAGCAGAGTATCAAGTTCGACACTGGTGCGGCTGTTCTCCTTGTCGGTGACGATCGCGTAGGCTGTTTCGGCATGATCGGGTACATCGTACGTCGTCCGCGGTCGCGGTTTAGTTGCCGCCGGAATAGACGCAAAGTGACTTGTGATCATTTTTTCAATTGCCGCCTTATCAAAATCGCCAACCGCGACGACGGCCATTAAGTCGGGCCGATACCAGTCAGCATAAAACTGCTTCAATCGTTCCTGCTTTCCGTTCTGAATGATCTCCGGTTTTCCGATCGGCAGCCGATCGGCATAGCGAGATCCCTTCAGCAGGACCGGAAATAATTTGTCGCGCATGCGGGCGCCCGCGCCGCGACCGAGCCGCCATTCTTCCATCACCACCCCGCGCTCTTTGTCGATTTCGACCGGATCGAACGAGAGGTTGTGCGCCCAGTCTTCGAGAATCAGCATCGCCTTGTCCATCGTCTCGGGCTTATCGGTCGGGACGGTGAGCATGTAAACTGTCTCGTCAAAGCTGGTGTAAGCGTTGATGTCGGCGCCAAAGCGCATACCCAACGACTCGATGAACGAGACGAGTTCGTTCTTGGGAAAGTGACTGGTGCCGTTGAAAGCCATATGCTCGACAAGATGGGCCAGCCCCTGCTGATCGTCGTCTTCCAGAATCGATCCGGCCTTGACGACCAGCCGCAGCTCCGCGCGCTTTTCAGGCTTCTTATTGTTGCGAATGTAATAGCGCAGGCCGTTCGGGAATGTGCCGATGGCGATCTCCGGATCCCTGGGCATTGGCTCGGAAAGGTTCTGTGACTGAACTTGAGCCTGGACCTGAGCCGGAATAATCGCAGCGTGCTGCTGCGTGCCGATGAGGCATGTGGCCAGCACTATGGCTGCGGCCAGAAACAAAAAATGTATCCGGGTGCGAATTGACATGGCTTCTCTCCGACGGAGGCGATCGCTTTTCAACATAAAGGTTTTCATGTGAGAACTCCTAACGAGGTAGTTGGTTAAGGGAAGACGAGAGGCTCTTATATCATTAGGGCCCGATTTCAGGCAAACGAGGGTGGTGGATGGGAACAATGGCTTCCGATCCCGGATCTCAACCTGCTCGTATTCGTGCCAAGAGTTCGGCAGGCGCAACAATCTCCAGACGCAGTCTCGCCTGTTCTCGGAGAGAGATTTCCAACAGGTCAAGATCGTTCGTCACCAAAAAGCTAGCCTTGCCGGAACGTGCCGTTGCGATCATGATGTTATCGTCGGAATCGCGGCTTAGCTTCGGACGCGAACCCAAGCTGACGTGAGTGACTGTTATTCTGTTGGCGAAGCGCTTCTCCAGTCGTTTGACCAAGCGTTCTGGAACTCCGAGGCGCGAGAGAATTTCGAAATACTCCTGGAGCACGTCGTCGCTTACTATCAACTGAAGTAGTCTTTGATCGCGCCACAAGCGGAACGCCTGTTGGTTTGCCGATCCGGGAGTGCGGCTGAGGTAAAAACCAACTATTACGTTCGTATCGAAAACGACGGGGATGCGACGTTTACGAGGCGGCACTGGGTCTGTTTCTGTTCGCACGCTGGCGGCGCACTATTTGAACGGCGTCTTCTTCTCGCCGACCACTGCTGAGCGCTGCCTTCTTGACCTGTCGATCAAGCTTCTGATCTTCCCAAACTTCGAGCCGTTCTTTCATAAACTCTTTGAGCAGACGAACCGGATCGCGCCGTCGCCTCCGAGCGGCTTCTTCAAAGCGATCCCACAGTGCTGAGTCTACACTTAGCCTGGCCATGAACGCATTCTAGCACCTCCGCGTGTTAATGCTGAATCCAATGGGAGTAATTTAGTGAATTCAGTGTTTGAAGACTAATGACTTGAGATATACTCCGCGCGCGCTCGTCATTTCTCCTTGCAATCATCGGCGGTCCAACTGGTAAGCGAATACTTCAGTTTGAGATTCTTATAGACGACGGCCGTGACGTCCCGGGTCTTGCCCTTTACCTTCACCTTCATACAGAGCCGGTAGTTTAGTCCGGCAACCACTTGCACTTCAGCCCGCTTGATCGAAACGAGCGAGATTCGGGCGTGCAGCGCCTGCCTTTCCTTCTGAATGGCGACCCGCGCCGCGGCCACTGCGTCGGGGTTATCATTTGAAGTTTCGCTATAGGCTCCGGCCAGCTGGCCCTGCCGAGTTTTAGCGGCGCACGATACGCCCGAGAAATTGTTTATGGCTGTGATCGCGAGGGCCGCGATTATCAGCATCGGTAGTTTTCTTTTCATTCTTGATCTCCTGACCTGACGGTTGAGTAATAGTCCACCCAATATAGCATGCCGGCTTTTCATAATTATCCATCCTCGCTTCGGCACGGTTTTGGTTTCGAGACGCTTAGAGTACTAACTTTAGTTACGGTCTTTCTCATCCGATAAAAGCCCGACTAAAGCCGGTACTCTGAACGCCGCTTGCGCACAGCAGGTCACTGCCCGCCGGACGCGACGATGAATAGAAGCATCCGCGATGCGCCAGATTCTCTCGCTTTGTCTTGATTAATCCCTCGTTAGATCTAAGAATGCTTTTCTCGATGACTCTTAATCCTGACCAACTTGCCGGCTACGTTCGCGACGGATTTCTGCTGCTCGAGAATTTCGTAGATAAGCAAGCCTGCGATTGTCTCCGCGCGCGAGCCGCGGAACTAGTGCGCGATTTTGATCCGAGGGGCCTTGTATCAATCTTTTCTACTCAAGAGCAATCGCGCACCAGCGACGAGTATTTTCTTGGGTCAGGAGATAGGATACGTTTTTTCTTCGAGGAAAACGCGTTTCATTCCGACGGCACGCTCGGTCAAAGCAAGGAGCAATCAATCAATAAAATCGGGCATGCACTACACGATCTCGATCCTGTCTTTGACAAGTTCTCGCGGATCCCGGAAATCCAACAGCTCGTTTCTGATCTTGGCATCGACGACCCTCTGCTGCTTCAGTCCATGTACATCTTCAAGCAGCCGCGGATTGGCGGCGAAGTTACCTGTCATCAGGACGCCACCTTTCTCTACGCCGAGCCTTTGCGTTTGGTTGGGCTGTGGTTCGCGCTGGAGGATGCGACCATTGATAACGGATGTCTTTGGGTGATGCCCGGCGGACACAAGCTGGGATTGAAGTCACGCTTCGTCCGCGCCGAAGACGGTACGCGCTTTGAAGTAATCGATGACGCGCAGTGGCCGGAGGGGAAGTTGCAGCCCCTGGAAGTGAAGAAGGGAACTGTAATTGTTTTGCATGGCCTGCTACCGCACCTCAGCCGCGAAAACCGATCGCCGAGATCACGACATGCTTACACGCTTCATGTCATCGATGCTTCCGCACTCTATTCAAAGGACAACTGGTTGCAGCGATCGGAAGAGATGCCGCTGCGGGGATTTTGAGCAAGGAGGTGCGGCATGGCGAAGCGTGTGATCGGATCTTTCGCGGATCTTGGAAGAAGGTAGGAGGTATAATACGCGGCACACCGGACTTGGCCCCGCCGCGTGGTCTAATGCGTAGTTGGTTCTAATTGTGATCTGGAGGCATTGTATGCGTTGTTACGTAGTCTTCTTCGATACGAGAGATGCCGAAGAGTTTAATAAAAGGGCTGAGATGCTTGAGAAAACCGCAGGTCTGACGGTTCACTACATGAGGAACGACCCGTACGGGCAATTGTTTGGAATCTACATCACGGAGCAGACCGCTACGAGATTTCCACAATTCCTTACCGAGTTCAACGGTGGCAAATGGCTAGACCATGAACCCGTCTAGTTCGGGATAACCTCATGCTAATAACTTCCGTCCGTTGAAGGGTGAATCATGAACTGGCCGCCCAACAAATCGTTCGACCAAAAACGCGCGGAGCGCGTTCTTTCACTTGATTATTTGAATCGGGGTTGAATGTAATCGCCTCGCCCGGTGAATTCGAACGTTGGGCGCAACTGTCTGTGACTTTATCGGAGGGCTTCCATGCTAAAATTCTTGGGAAAGATAGTCGCAGGCCAAAACTCTAAGCAATTCGAAGAACAGCTTCGAAGGGTCAAGATATTTCTTTATGCCGAATTGAGCATGGAGTATCAACGAGATTTTGACTCAGAGTTGGCGAGCATTCTTGCGTCGCAAGTCGCGAACTATCTCACGGGAGAAGATCTCGACCAGAGCTATGCCAGTGTTGACGAACCCACCAGATCAAAGATCCGACAGATAAAAGATCAAATCATCAGTCGTGCCGACGAGAAGATGCTGAACGATGATACTCTACGGGAAACGATTGTCTACACGCACAGGATGAAAACCGTGCTCTCCTTCGCAAAGAAAGGCCCTCAATATTTGAAAAGCGCCGAGAAACACAGAAGTGAACAGATCTTGCTGAGGTATGGAGCCCAATTCCCGCAAGAGGTTACTCCAAAGATTTATGATCAACTATTCTCTCGCTTCGCTCAAGCGAAGCAGCGATTTATTTCTGGTGCCAGGCACTAAAGGTCTTGTCAATCAGGTTGAGTCCAACACCTGGTTGGGCAACGTTGCGTCTCCGTTATGAGCACATATTTCAATGCACTCGACATTGCCGAAGGACAGGTTCATGTTCTGACCAAGACTCGTTGGATGGGAATTGTTCCGATGCCTCACACAAGCGTGACGCCGCGCAGTCCCGGTAACCTGAAACGTCTGGGCACGTTTGTTAGGTGGACGACGAGCGACCCATCGATGCTCGCCACGCTACATGCTGCCATCGTGCGTTTAGTCCACGAGGTCGGTATTTCCGGCCTGGTTGAGGTTGCTAATAGCGTGAAGGCGACGACGCAGGTTGCCAGGACCTTCGGTGGAGACTGGCGCGATATTATCAAGCAAGCAGAGCACGACGGCGTCGCTTTTCCAGTGCCTGACGATATTCTGAAGTACATAAAGAGTTTCACGTAGACCATTGTGAACGCCGTCGCCAACACCTAGTTGCGCGGCTTCGCCCATCGGAACGTGAGAGGGAGAAAACAATGACTGCCGAACATAAGATTCTTACGACGCGTCTGAGAGAACTACTCGCTACTCCATCCGACGAACTAACCGAAACAGAGGGAAAGGTGAAAGAAGAAATTCTTGCGGCGCTGAGTTTGGGTTTTCGAAAAATAGATGACGATGCCATTGGCGAATCCCTAACCGGCTAGTGAAAGACCGATCCATTGTGCTACGGCGACGCCTAACAACTCATTGCTCCCGAGCCCGGGATCGCATACTTCTCAGCTGACTTCATCCAACGATGCTTGAATGATTATAGCCTGCGCCCGTCCACTTCTCACGTTGGGTTTCTATTCGGTACAGAACCGGGAGCGGTAGCGACCGGGTCAAACACTCAACCTTAAAACCGCGCTCTTTCGCCCGCTAAAGCGGGCTCAGGATCTTTATGAGACGCAATCCCCGGG
>DATNNY010000116.1:0-7836 GCA_035601635.1 Pyrinomonadaceae bacterium | reverse complement strand
CGCGGCCACGGCGCGCCCAATGCGGCCGAGGCCTATGACTCCCAGAGTTTTGCCTTGCAGTTCGGCGCCGATGAAACGTTTCCGCTCCCACTTGGCCGCCTTCACGCTCGCGCTGGCTTGCGGAATGTTGCGCGCCAGGGCGATGAGCAAAGCGAGTGTGTGCTCGGCAGTGGTAATCGTGTTGCCAGCGGGCGCGTTCATCACGACGATGCCTCGAGCAGTCGCCGCCGGCACGTCGATGTTATCGACGCCCACACCGGCGCGACCGATCACGCGCAGCTTCGTGGCCGCATCCATGACGTCAGGAGTTACTTTCGTCTCACTGCGGACAACCAGGCCCTCGCTGTCGGCCAGGGCGCGGAGTAAAGCCTCGGGCGCTAGCCCGGTCTGTTTGTCGACAACAAAGCCGGCGTCACGCAGTGGCTGCAAGCCTTTGTCGCTCACATCATCGGCAATAAAAATCCTGGTCTGGGTTTTGGACATGAAGAAGCGCGTGATTATTTGATTCGTCTTTGCAAAAGAGAGGGTATGGTAGCAGCCTGTCGAATTCGCGTCGAGTGTTGATGCATGCTTTAGCCGGCAGACGGAAACCACAACAGGTAGGCCGAGATCAGAACCGAATTGACGATCAGGGCATAAGCTCCAGCCAGTACGTCGTCCAGCATAATCCCCAATCCTGATTCGAGATGCTCGAGTCGTCTGATTGGATAGGGCTTCCAAATGTCGAACGCGCGAAATAACAGGAACGCCGAGAGAACACTCCACCAGGTGGGAGCCCAGAACGGCCCTGACAACAGAGCAATCATTTGACCCGCGACTTCGTCGATGACCACTATTGAGGGGTCCTTTTTCTTAACAAGTTTCTCAGCGCGAGAGGCCGCCCAGATTCCGGCCATCGTTAGCAGGAAAATGATGACCAACATGAACGACATCTGAAGAGTAAAAATATAATGTAGGTTGAGCCGCCCTCTGACCGCATGCGCTTCGAGCCATGAAAAACTCTCCACCCAAATGACTACGAACAGACCCACGCCCACCAGCGAGCCCATTGTGCCGGGGGCGATGGGAAAATAACCAACGCCACACGTCGAGACAGCGAGCGCGAAATAATCACCCGCGGTGCGGCGTTTTCGCGGCGGGATCTCGTTTGCGGGAACAACAAGTTTTGGATTCAGTTCATCGCTGGATTGTTTCTTGGCTATCATCGTTCCGCAGTTGAGCGAGAGATCAGTAAAGGTTGAAGTTATATTGAAGTTCCATCCACATCGAGACCGGTTGTCCGTCTTTCATTGCCGGCGTGAATCTTATCGCGCGCGCCGCTGTAATTGCCTGTTGCGTCAAACCGTGTGGAAGTTTCCTTACGACATGGAGGTTTGTTACTTCACCGATTTTCGAGAAAACCGCGCGAAGAACGACCGTTCCCTCAACTCCAAACATGCGCGCGGTTTCCGTGTAAGTCGGCTCAGGCTTCTCGAGGACGCGGGCCTTTTGAGTAACTTCACGGCCGGAGAAGATTCGATTGTAATCAGTTGGGTCGCTGTTCGTCACGACCGGGCCGTAACGGCCAGGACCTGCGTTAATTTGCGGCGGCATTAGCGTGGTTCCCGAGACAACAAATGACGGGAAAAACTTCTCTTGCGCCCACACACCTCCAGCCGGATACACCACCATCAGCACGTAAATGCGTGACTTTGTAACATACAAGTGCGTAGTCCCGCTTGCGGCGCCCAAAGTAAACGAGTATTCGCGTCCGGGAAGAGGCATGGCCGGCAATTCCTTGACGTACGTCATTCCGGCCGTTGCGCGGACGTCCTCCGGCAACTGATCCCGCGCGGATTTCAACAGGTCGCCCCAAATCAATTGCGCACCCACATCAAGATATTCATCCACATCTCGGGTCGAGCGATATTTGCTATCTGTGAGCGACCAGATTGCGTAACTCGCACCCTCAGACTCCGACTCATATAGTTTCCCCTTAGCGTCGATTTCTCCAAAGTGTCTTGCCTGCTCCTTGTCAGTCGGCTGATTCGGCATAGACACACTGAAGAAGTCGCCTTTGGGAGAGACTTCTATCCAGGACTTATCCTGAGCCGCTGTTTCATTGAGAGCCGGAATGAATGAACAAACAAGGAGCGCCGTTGCTGTCAGATACTTCATCGTAAGGACTCCAGACCTAGACCACGATGCGGCCGATTACATCGTAGTCGTGGGCTCTTTCAATCAGCACGTTGACGAATTCGCCGGGTTTAGGAACCAGGCCTTCAGGTGCATCGTTAATCAAGACGCACCCATCGATATCAGGCGCCTGCGTCTCCATCCTTCCCTGCCAGAGCAGTTCGCTCTCATTCGATTCGCCTTCGAACATTACTCGGACTTGATTGCCAACCATCGCCTTATGTTTTCGTTTGGCAATCTTCGCTTGCTCTTTCATCAGACGGTCGCGTCTCTTCTTCGCTATCTTCGGCTCGACTTTGTTCGGCAGATCGTAGGCGAGCGTGCCTTCTTCATCTGAATAGGTGAATACTCCCACCCGATCGAATTCAACATTGCGAACAAAGGTCAGCAGCTCCGAAAAGTCTTCTTCAGTCTCACCGGGAAAGCCGGTGATGAATGTGGTGCGCACCGCAATACCGTGGACCCGATCACGCACGCGTTCGATTAAGCGCTCGAGACTGTCCCGATTACCGCCTCGCTTCATTAGCTTTAGAACGTTCTGTGAAGCGTGTTGCAGCGGTATATCGAGATATTTGACAGCCTTCGGTTCTTCCGCCAATACATTGAGAAATCCATCGCTGATGTGGGTTGGATAAGTGTACATAACACGCACCCACTCAATGCCTTCGGTGCGCGATAGCTCGCGCAACAGATGTGCAAGGGCGTCCTGCTTGTCGAGGTCTTCACCGTAGCGCGATGAATCCTGCGCCACCAGAATCAATTCTTTCACACCTTCTTCAGCGAGCTGATGTGCTTCGGCGACGATAGATCCAAAGCGGCGGCTGCGAAAGTGGCCGCGCATCTGCGGAATGAAGCAGAAAGCACAGGGACGGTCGCAACCTTCGGCGATTTTAATAAAGGCATAGTGGCTGGGAGTCGCCAACACTCGGGGTGTCGACTCATCGTAAAGATAGGTCGCGCTCTGATTACCCAATGGGACCACGGGAAGCGATCTCGGGTTCGTGCGGGGATCGCAGACGGCGAGGATGTCATTGATCTGACTGGTGCCGATGAACGCGTCAACCTCGGGTATTTCCGCTTTCAGCTCGTTGCGATAACGCTCAACCAGGCATCCCGCTACGATCAAGCGCGTGGCCTTGCCATCGGTCTTTAGCCGCGCCGCTTCCAGAATCGTTTCGATCGATTCCTGTTTAGCTGACTCAATGAATCCGCAAGTATTAACAACCACGGTATCCGCCTCAGCGGCGTCGGCGGTAATCTCATAACCCTTTTGCTTGAGCTGCCCCATCATTACCTCGCTGTCGACGAGGTTCTTGGGGCAGCCGAGACTGATAAATCCAATTTTTGTCATAGACTTCGATCTTGATCTCTATGTGAGAGTGATTAACCGCAAAGGTCGCAGAGGATTCCGCAGAGGAACGCAAAGGCCAGCGGTGCATTCACAGAAATCTCTGCGTCCTTTGCGAAAACCATTGCGTCCCTTTGCGTTTCAATCGCCTTTCCGATTTCGCTCAATCTCGGATAATAACTGCTCGATCTGCTTTCTCTCCGAGTCTGACAAGTGCTCTTCACCAAAGCGAACCCGGTTGTAGGCGTTCGTGATTGCGCGAGCTTCACTCAGACCCAACGCAGAAGCAAACTCCATAGGGGTTTGATTCGGCTCGCGCTTAATCCCCTGCTTCTCCAGCAACTTGATCAGTCGTTCGTAGAAATCGACTGATGAACTATCGAGTTCCGTGCCGGTCCGCCACACTTTCAGTCCGCGTCGCCAGCCGAAGTGGCGTACGCGCCTGGCCAGCAGACCGACCACAGCCAGCGCACCAAGGCCTGCGATACCAATCAGGATTGGCCGAAGCAACGCGGGCAACGCGCCGCGCGCACCATCCAGCGCGTTTGTTGAGCCGCGCTGCAGATCCACTAAATCTTTTCGCAGCGAGGCGGCCAGCGAACGTTGCTCCTGCTTGTCGTAACCCACCACGTATTGAACCCACATCAACTCGAGCGCTTCGGAATACTTGCTCAACTGAGCCGCCAACCCAGTGCGCAAACGCGCCGCGCGCCCCGCCGGCGGAGTCGGATCGAACGTTACCCAGGAGTTAGTCTGCGGAAAGTAGACTTCAACCCAGGAGTGCGCATCACTCTGGCGCACAGTGTATGCTCCCGCCGCTTCGTTGTATTCACCGGGCAGAAAGCCGTTGACCACGCGTGAGGCAATGCCTCGCGTGCGCAGCATGACGGCCATCGCAGTGGCGAAATATTCGCAGTGGCCCGAGCGGATATGGAAAAGAAAATCCGACAGCGGATCCGGACCGCTCGCTTTCAGATCCAAAGAATATTGATAGTTGTCGCGAAGATACGTTTCAATCGCCAGGGCTTCATCATAGCCGCTATACGCTCCTGAGCGAGCTGCTAGGTCCTTAGCCAGCTCCGCAATCCGGGGATCCAAGCTGCGTGGCAGGTGCAGGTAGCGCATTGCCGGGGCCGAATAATCCAGCGGATCGGAACGAAGCACAGCCACAGCGGGCGCCGCGGTATCCGAATAAACTTGGTATACAACCTTGTCCTGCTCGTGCGGGCGCGTTTGAATTGAACTTTCCGAATCAACCCGCAGGAAGGGCAGCCGGCCCTGCACGGCCACTATTCGCGGAGCCCCGAACAGCACCGGCGTATCGATCGGCTCGATAAAAAAGGTCTGTGACGTTAGTCTCGCAAGATCTTCGGTGGTACCAAGTTTGAAGAAGCCGCGATCATCGGTCTTGTCCTCAAAACGCCGGGCCTCGACCGATTTGATCCACCCGCGTCCGGTGAACTGGTCCAGCGCCACTCCTCGCCAGCGCAATCCATCGAGCGGCGAACCGCTGCCCTCTTCGACCCTGACGTGCATGACAATCTCATCGTTGCGCTTCAGTTGTCCGATCTCGCCTAAGGTCACATTGTCGGAAAAGCCTATGACGCCTGAGACTCCGCTCCCGCCGCGCTTGAGCGCGCTCGAGGCGGTGCGGGGTGCAATCAGAAAGAATGGCAAAGCCAGGACGACGATCAAGAGGAGTAAACCAACAGAAACGAAGGGCAGACGCCGGGTTTCCAGATAGCGTCGACGCCAACGCCGCATGGGCAGCTTACGAAACAGAATCGAATCTGGTGGAACCAGGAGTCTGGTTAGCGTGGTGGCGACTTTGCGACGCGCTTTTTGAATCTCAAAAGCGACAATCGTAGTCAATGCCGACAAGAGGTAGAGAACCAGCGTCGCCAGAAAAACGGGGCTGGCACTCAGACCGGCAGCGAGCAGCACTTCGAAGAACGAAATCAAATAGAGAAAGAACCAGTCGCGATCACCCTTGTGCTGGAGAAGCTTGACTGCCGACAAGAATAAGATCAGATGAGCGAGCAGGGTCACCTCAACGCTGCCGCGCTTTGCAGCTCCACCTTCCAAGTATTGAATATCGAGGAATACAGGGAGCGCACGCCAATCCAGATAGAACAGCGGCAACGACACGAGAATAATAATGAGCGCCACACGTTCAGAGAATTGCCAGCGCTTACCTTCAAGCTTCCACGCGATTATGGTGACAAGGGAAAACGCGACCGCCAGCCATATTCCGGTGCCGCCTGCGACAAACAGGGCCAGCGCCGCCGCGGCGATCGTGGCGTAGGAAGCAAAGCGGAAGTATGTGTTGAAGTTCATTGAGTGTCAGTCGTCAAGTGTAACCGACCTCGCATCATTCATGAAGTTAAGGCCTTCGGTCCGCTGGAGCGGGGCAATAGCACGACCGCAAGTGAGGGCTGCTTCGTCCCGCGCAGCGGACGGTTGAGAGTAGCCCAGCACTTCAGTGAACCGTAGAAGCGACCGGAGCCCATGAAACGGCGGCAGACACTCCGCTAGCGAAACGCCGGGCGATAGCGCGGGGATCCAATTCTCAGCTTTGGAAAGTGCGGAGGCCAGAGTTTGATAGACTCGCGAGTTGAATGCTCGCCTCCGGTCGCCATCGCTCCCGGTTCTGTAATACGGCGCGGATCGACGTGATCGAGAGCAATGATATAATCCGATGAAAGAGAACTAATAATTCTAACGCGCAGGAGGTCTCAGCCATGCCAACCCAGGTGAAACTCGATGACGTTATCGACGCACTTGATACAGCGGGAGAGGACCATTCGCATTATCTCGACAAGCGCACGGGAGAGATCGTGCTGATTACCAACGAAGAGATGGATGCCGCCGAGGAGGATGAACTCATTTCGGAATATCCGGAGTGGCAACGCGAATCGATCTTGAAGGCACGTGAGATACTCAAGTCTGAAGATTTCGTGGCTCTGCCTGATCAATTTGATATCCATGAGTACATGATCATGGAAGACTTCTGCCGGCAGATTCAGAATCGCAGTGTCGGAGAAACCTTGCTTGGCCTTATCAAAGGCAGCGGCGCCTTCAAACGGTTCAAGAACGCAATCCATTCGATGGGCATGGAAAAAGATTGGTATCAGTTTCGCCGAACCGAGATCGAGAAGCTGGCGATTCAATGGCTGGAGCAGGAGGGTCTTGCCTATGCGAACGGAGAGGTCACAGATATCTCAGAGACGTCTATGTCATGAGCGCGTTAAGTAACCTCTCGCGGTAGCGAACGGGTTAATGGCTCAACTTCAATCAAAAACTAAAAAACTCCCACAAGTTCGCCTGAGCGGGCTACTTGCTACTGCTCGAAGTTGTCACCGTCCGCTCAAGGAGGCTTAACTCCCTCGCGAAAAGGCCCGCCTATTCAAACGCAAGGTGTGGGCCTGCCTCACCACGTTTCTTGATATAGGCCGCCAGCCGGGCGGTATTGCTTTCACTCATCTGCGAAATCACGGTGCCGACCAGCCACTTTGGTCTACCCTCGCCACCCGGGCGGCTCCAATTAACGACAGACACTACCGCTGAAATTGCGCCGTCCGGGAGATCAACGGTTACAAAAAGAGAGCAACCGGGAAGTGTGATTTGTTCCTTTGAAAACCGCGTGCCGACAAACGACAAAGCCATGCCAATCTGGCTGATAGTTTCGCAATGCCCTCTGGAGCGCTGCGTATAAGCTACGTCCCAGGTTAAGGCGTTCCGCTCAACCAGGCATATGGTCGCCGGCAGATGCGCTTTGAATCGCGGACAACGACGCTGATTAGGGCTGGACTCCGGCCGCTTGGAGGGAACTCTTTCCAATCTACGTAGCGGATCGAAGCCTTTGAAGTCCAAGCCGCAGTTATTGCAAAGAAGTTGGTGCAAACCGGCAATCCGCAGCACCACCAGGGTATCGCTGTAGCCACGTTGAATTCTGGAACTCTTACATCGAGGGCACCACATAGCACCGACAATCTTACCAATTTGCTCGCCTCATGTACTTAACATTTTTTGAGTTAAGAAGAATGGCCAGAAATTCGGGCGGTCAGACCGATAAACGCCCTCAAGCAGGCTTTAGCAGCAAGGACGTTGGTAGCGAACGGCCACGTAGCGTTGGCGGAGTATTCGGATTTCAGAGTACAGATAAGTGGCTGGGAGGGCAACAAGAAACTAGAAAGCCCGCTCAAGTTACCCTGAGCGGGCTTCGTTCAAATAATCCCGGCGGCTTCCTACTCTCCCACGCAGTTGCCCGCGCAGTACCATCGGCTCCAAGAGGCTTAACTTCCGTGTTCGGG
>DATNNY010000115.1:0-5714 GCA_035601635.1 Pyrinomonadaceae bacterium | reverse complement strand
TGGGCGTTGGCGCTGTTCATAACGGGCTGGGCACTTCAGTTCGTCGGACACGCCATCGAGGGAAATCGGCCGGCCTTTTTCCGCAATCCTATTTATCTACTCGTCGGCCCATGGTGGTTGGTGCGGCGCGCCGCGGCGGCCATCGGCCTGCTTGGACATTTCGGTGCCAAATAGATCGACTTGATCAATTCAAATTTCGGCGGGCGTGAGACTCACCCGCGCTAAAGCGTCGGTGCCAATGAGATAGAAATCGAGTAAATTGAACCGTAATCACATTCCCGCTCCTTTGCCTCCACTCCTCCTTTCGACTACCCTGCCACTCAATTCGTTTACATGAGCGACCAAATTAAAGGTGACAGTCAACTCGTCACTCAGGCGATTACCCGGATGCTGGATGAAGGTTCGGCAGGCGTTCTAGTGACCTTGATAGATCTGCCTGAGCAGGAACCGAGAGGCCTGCGTGTTGGTTCAAGATTACTGGCGGAAGAGTCCGGTACACGGGTTGGCTCACTTGGCGCCGCGAATCTCGACGCAGCGGTGGCGCGGCCTGCGCTTCGATTCCTTGCTGCGCGCGAAGATGCAAAGTCGGTCAAGGTTGAAGAGTTCGCTCCAGATCTCAGTCAGTTTCACGGCGTGCAATTGTTATTCGAACGCATTGAGGCTGAGCCGCGTTTGGTTATCGCGGGCGCGGGACACGTGGGCGCCTCACTGGCGCGACTGGCCGCACTGGTTGGCTACCGGGTGACATTGATCGATGATCGAGCCGAATTTCTTAGTGGCGATCTGTTTGCGTCGCCCAGCGAGCAGGGAATTGATCTAGTCGTCGCGGAAGATTGGGGAAGAGCGGTGCATGAAGCGATAGCTACTGGCCGAGGCGTTTCTGTCGCCATTGTCACGCGCGGGCACAAGCAGGACGAAGATTGTTTGCGCGCGGCGATCTCAACGAATCCCTCTTATATTGGCATGATCGGCAGCAAGCGAAGGACGAACATCGTTCTGGAAAAGCTGCGCGAGGAAGGAGCTTACGAAGAACAGCTAAAGAAAGTGCGAGCGCCAATCGGTCTGGACATCGCAGCGGTTTCACCGGAAGAAGTGGCGCTGGCTATTCTGGCCGAGATTGTCGCCGAGCGTCGCGGGGGATCAGGCGCGCCGATGTCGGCTTGGCGTAGGAGCGAAACGGTCGATGTCAGCTAAATCATCTAAGGGTTGACTGTCCAGACAAACGATCCCTTAGATATCTCCGCCGCCGAACAGCAGGGTTTCATGGTCGTCGACAGTGTAGGTGGCTAATTGATTGTCTCAGGGTTCCGTTTGAGATATTTGTCGGGTAGTCGATTCTTCTCGTCTTCGCCCTGCCAAAGGATCGTCACGATCCACCAGCGCTTCCCGTCATTCATCAGCTGAATACTGTTGATGCCGCGTTGAAACGGCTTTGCGTCTTCTTTGTCGTGACGCGATTCATAGGAGCTGAACACGTGAGCGATGTTCGCGAAACTGTCCGTGCTGCGCGCGGCCTCTTGCTCAAAGAATCCATTCTTCTCAAAAAACGGACCGTTACGCTGGGCATAATCTTCGACCGTCATCACTCTTGAGACGACCTCTCCAGTCGGACGCACGCCGTTAGCGATCAAGCGCGCTCCCGGCGTGAACAGCGATCGGAAGCGATCCCAATTGCGCTTTCCCGCTGGCCCCGAGATTACGTCGTACAGGGCGGCGACGGTTGAATCCATCGTCGCGACGTCCGCGGCACTGGGCGCGGGAGGCGCTGGCGTGGTTTGCGCAGGCGCGGGCGTTGGGCCAGGAGCCTGGGCTTTGGTAGTCATGATCGGAATTGTCGTGATCGCAAGCAGGAAGAACAAACGAATGTTGATTTCAAATACAAAAGATTGCGCCGTCATTTCTGAAGCCTCCAACTGTAAATTCGCGTGAAAGCGTTGGCGACTAAATCATGAGTCCGTCTTGAGGGGCAAAGGTCCGTCGCGCCGCACCACGTCCGCCTGAATCGTGTCTTGTCTTGAAATCCTCTGCGCCTCCTCTGCGGGCTCGGCGTCGCTGCGGTGAATGTTCTCCAAGGATATTCACCGCAGACTCGCAGAGGTCGGGGAGATTTCGCAGAGAAATAAAAAATAGGCTGACGTCTGGTAGTCCTTTTGGCGGTAACGTTGAACCAATGATACTAATTAGAGATGTCCGCCAATTTCGATCTTGAACAAAGGCGCAGTCGCGGTCTGGGCGAAATGTTTCGCGCGTTGCGCCACCGCAACTTTCTTCTCTTTTGGTCGGGCGCCTTTTTGTCCAACACCGGCACCTGGATGCAGGCCGTGGCGCAGGGCTGGCTGGTGCTGCAACTAACGAACTCGCCTTTTTGGCTGGGCTTTGATGGCTTTATGGCGACCGTTCCGGGATTGCTGCTGACTCTGGCGGGGGGAGTCTTTGCCGATCTTGTGGATCGTAGAACACTTCTAATCTACACCCAGATTGTCGCGGGATTGGCCGCACTCACCCTGGGCATTCTCGTAGCCGCAAACGTAGTCCATGTCTGGATGATTCTGAGCCTGTCGTTTGTCACGGGCTGTTGCCTGGCGATCGCCGGGCCGTCCTACATGGCGCTGGTGTTTGACCTGGTTGACCGCGAGGATCTGGCGAATGCCGTGGCCCTGAACTCAACCCAATTTCAACTTGCGCGTGTGCTGGGACCAGTCTTTGCCGGGGTCGGATTCAAACTGTTCGGATTGGCCGGATGCTTCTTCGCTAACGCCGTTTCTTTTGTGGCCGTAGTGACTGGACTGAGAATGGTTCGATTCGATCGCCCGAAGGTGGAAGAGAACGTGCCGGCCAGATCGATGAAGGACAAGGCTGCGTTTATCCGCGATCTCGTCGAAGGCTTTCGTTACGTCGGAGGCCGGCCGCGCGTTTCCATACTCCTAATGATCTCGGCGGTGACAAGTTTGTTTGGCGCGCCTTACATCTCAATGACGCCGGTGTTTGCGCGCGACGTCTTTCATTTGGGAGCCACGGGCCTCGCGCTGCTCATGGGCACAGCCGGCGCGGGCGCGCTATTTGGCGCGCTGTTCCTGGCTTATCTGGGAGATTTTCCTCGTAAGGGTTGGTTCGTGCTGGGCGGTGATTTCGCCTTTGCAGTTTGTCTGATTTGCTTTTCGCTTTCGACCAACGTAACTGTTTCGCTGGTTTTTCTTTTCCTGCTCGGCTTTGGCATTGTCTGCTCAGTAGCGGTCAGCAATACTCTG
Organism: Pyrinomonadaceae bacterium; assembly: GCA_035601635.1. Taxonomy (GTDB): domain Bacteria; phylum Acidobacteriota; class Blastocatellia; order Pyrinomonadales; family Pyrinomonadaceae; genus UBA11740. Next base: position 2,466 of record DATNNY010000115.1, on the reverse strand, counting down.
CTGCAGAAGTTGGTGAGCAACGAAATGCGCGGACGGGTGATGAGTATGTTCATGTTGTCTTTTATTGGTGCGATGCCCATCGGCAACTTGATCGCGGGTGCCGCATCTCATCGTTTCGGCGTTCAGCGAACGCTGGCGGCGGGGGGTCTAATCATTGCGGTGTTTGTCTTGTTCGTGACTTTGCGCAACCCGAAATTGCGCGAGATCTGATCGCCCGGAGGTTAATGGCGGAAAGCCGGTTTGAGCTTTTGTTAAATCAGGGCGGCTGTGCAAAACTTCTCAGGTCTGATAATGAAACTAAAACCGAAGCAGCGAGTGTCGCTGAACCTCGCGATCGTGTTCTGGCTCACTGCGGTGATTTGTCACGCGCAGAGCGGCTGGATTGCCAAGCGAGTCAGTTCCGGTGGTAAGGATCTAAACGCGGTTTATTTCGCCGACGCGAAACGTGGTTGGGTAGGCGGTGATGGGGGTTTTTTTAGTTATACCGAAGACGGCGGCGCCAATTGGGCCGAAAGGCCGCTCGGGATAGACCATGCAATCAACGACATCCACTTTGTCAGCAAGGAAACGGGATTCGTTTTGGCAGGTGGCAGTATCTTTGAGACTGCCGATGGTGGCCATTCCTGGCGCGAGGCGCACAAGTTTCTGCCGTCAGAATTCGACGGAGCGATGCCTGAGCTCTACAGTCTCCGCTTTAATGGTAAGAAGCGCGGTTGGGTAGTTGGCTCGGCCAGTCGCGGCGACGTCATCACGAACAGCATCCTGGCCAGCACCAGGGACGGCGGTGCTACCTGGCAGGTACTTCAGGCGCCGACTCGGCAGGAGCTGATTCATATTGATTTTGTCGACGAAAAGCGCGGCTGGATCGTGGGGGCGGCCGGCGCTATTCTGCACACAGATGATGCGGGTGAGACGTGGGTCAAGCAGACCTCAGACAGTACTGTGACGCTGTTTCATGTTAATTTCCGCAGCGACAAGAGAGGTTGGGCAGTTGGCGAGCGCGGGACGATCTTGCGGACCGAGGATGGCGGACGGACATGGACTAAAATCTTTTCACCGGCGCGCTCGACTTTGCTCGGAGTGCAATTCGTTAGCGACGATGACGGTTGGATCGTCGGGCGTGGCGGCGCAATTTTACGATCGAGCGACGGGGGCCGCACCTGGATCGAGCAAGAGAGTAATACTAAACAAAATCTGTTCGCGCTGTTTATGACAAAGAAGAATGGCTGGGCAGTCGGGGCCAGCGGACTAATCCTGCGATACGAGCGATAAAGCCATCCACGTCAACGTGCGTGAAAAGGAAAACGCTGAGGGGATTAACCTGCATTCTCACCGCTATCAAAGTAAATTCTGTTACCATCTCTGTAATAATCTATGGGATTCGTTGAGCGATTAAAGCACAAGTTTGGGTTTGGGGGCGCGCACTCGGGCCGCCACCCAATTCGGATATTTTTACTCGAAGACGACGAGCGCCGTTGTGAATGGTTCGCGAAGCGTTTCAAGGGCGATCATCTGGATATTGTCGACGATGTTGTGCAGGCAAAAGAGCTGCTGCAAAAATCGAGTTATGATTCTATCTTTCTTGATCACGACCTGATGCCCGAGCATTACGGAGCGACTGAGGCTGACGACGAACGCACTGGCTACGCCATAGCCTCGTTTCTCGCCGCGCACCCCGAGTTGCAACGTTCCGCGACGATCATGGTGCACAGCTTCAACGCCGACGGGGCTATGCGCATGGTTGAGCAACTTAGGGGAGCCGGCCGGCAGGCGGAGTACATTCCATTTCATTTCCTCGAAGAACGGATTAAGAATTTCTGGCCGCGATAAACCAAGGCAAAAGTAAAAAGTGAAAGGAAAAAAGGCAATCAACCGCTGCCGGTCGTCGCCTTTTTACTTTTTCCTTTTGCCTTGGTTAGATGGTGGCCAGGGACGGAATCGAACCGCCGACACCGGCCTTTTCAGGGCCGCTTACCGAATCGCCGAAGTGGTTTGAAATCAGCGGATGTCACTGAGGGTGAAAGGCTTTTGCCATAGCAGATCTAGGATTGTCTAGGATGGTTTGGGCCGTTTTAGGGTCTTCGATGTACGCGTATTGTACGCGGCTCTGCCGGGACCTTTCAATTACGATCTCCTATCACAACGCGGCCAAGCCATTGGGTGACAGGGCCTCAGTCTTCTGTTATGTTTGGCACTCAGGGGGAGGCCCGCCTCTTGAGAAGATTTAGACAGTAAATCGTCCTTTAGGGACTTGCTAGAAACAACGGATTTTAAGAACGTTGGAGAGGGTATCACGTAGTCTGACGAAACGATATGAGCCAGTATTTACGCGCTTGGCGGTCGTCAAAGGATCACTTTGGCTGGTCTCATATCGACACGTACCGCCACCATCTTGGCACCATCTCCAAGCCTCTACACGCGTTGCACAGAAGTGCCACTAGTGGGCACACACTTGCAGCTACCCGA
>DATNNY010000114.1:0-30210 GCA_035601635.1 Pyrinomonadaceae bacterium | reverse complement strand
GAGATGGCTACAGCTGCCCTATACCAACAGAAGTTTCACGAAGCAAGTACCATTCTCGCCCCATACTTTGAGCAACAGGCAAACCAAACATTTGACGTAGCATTAGATTTAGCTTTTTCGCTCTACAGTGAAGGACTCTATTTTGAAGCAGCGAAAAAGTATGAAATCGCACTGGCGTTGCGACCTGATGATTTTAAGGTCTTGAACGATTTGGGAGTCGTCCGGACCCTTCTGGCTCAATATAAGGATGCTGAGGTTCTCCTGGATCGTTCTTTAGACATTATGAATGGCAAGTTGGCTCCAAACGATCCGGAGATCGCCACAACTTGGGCCAATAAGGGTCGGCTTTTCAGAGCTCTCCGTAGATTTGATGAAGCAAGAGACGCGACTGACAAGGCATCCACTATCGTCATGGCGAACTTCGGGCAAGACTCTGCTCGCATGTACGAGAGCTACAATGATTACGGAGACTTGTATCAAGACCAGGGAAATCACTTACTTGCGCAGCGAAACTACATTAAGTCCCTGCAATTGATCGAGGCTAATAAGACCAAAGTCGCTCAAATTGAGTATCTAGTAGTACTTATGAATTTGGCGTCCGCTGAACGGGACAGCGGCGAGTTGGATCGATCCGCGGCTGATTTCAAAAGGAGCCTCCAGTTGGCGGACAAGCTTATCGCTAATGGAACAATTCGTTCGGATCATCCAATCGTTGGAAGTATTCATAACGAGTACTACGGCGTGTTTGAAAAGAGACAGCAGTTTGACGATGCCGAGAGAGAGATTCTGCAAGCACGAGATATCTGGTCAAAATCCCTAGGGGAAAACCACCCGTCTTTCGCTACAGCTCTGAACAACCTAGCCAGCAATTATGTAAATACTAGTCGGCCCGCTCTGGCCTTGCCGCTGTTCCAACGGGTTGTGTCGATTCACGAAAAAGCTCTTGGCTTGGAACACCCTCTTACAGGAAACTCCTTTGAGAATCTTGCTAGCTGTTATCTGGAGCTTGGGTTGCTCTCCGAAGCTGAACCTGTTTTTGAAAAGGCCCTCTCGATTCTCGAGAACAAACAAGGTTACGAAATGACACTAGCCTCTGTTCATAACAACCTCGGCGGACTGTACACACAAAGCCGAAAGTTTGACTTGGCCGAATCCCACCTCCTAGAAGCAATCAAACTCCGCGAAGGCGTTTCCGGTCAAACTCTGGAGTATACGAAAAGCCTCATTAACTTAGGTGCCTTATATAGAATTGAAAAGCGATTCACAGAAGCCGAACCATTGTTACGAAACGCTCTTAACTTAAGGAAGACATCGCCGGGAATTGGAACTCAAGCGGTTGTTGAGGCATTGGCCCAACTAGGCGGACTCTTTTTCGTTCAAGAGAAATACTAGGAAGCACTGCCATTCTGGCAATCGGCGCTTGATTTAACCAACCAACCGTCCGGCACACGCAATATTCAAATCTTATTTGCGCAAAGCATGAACAATTTGGGGGCACTCTACCTTAGAATGGGCAAACTTGCAGAAGCAGAGCCACTTCTCAAGAGAGCCTATGAGCTTTGGCCTCAATTGGGTCTAGAAGAAACGGACGGCATGCTTAGGACGTGCGAGCGGTATGCGACATTGCTGACTCAGCTCGGTCGGAATGCGGAAGCGAGTGCAGTTTCGGATAGAGCAAAACAAATTCAGCAAAAGCTGAACTCAAGAAAACAATAGATTCTCGGCATTCTCGGCGTGAAACTCGCAAGGGGCAGACGAACGAGACAAACCATATGAGTGATGAGGCATTTGCCGATCTCAAGCGAGAATTGGAGGAGGCGCTCGCTTATGAGCGTGGAGAGCATACCAGCTAGTCATCACGCGAATCCGAGAGTCACACTCGCCAAAAGTTGGCTCGCCTGAGAAAGCCTCGTCGATTACGCCGCGCTCTTGAATTGGAGTTTCGCTTGTACCCCTAGCGAGGCCAATACACGTAGCATGAGGTCCGTTGAAATGTCGTGGGTGTTACGGTTCAGAATGGCGGTCGCGCGGGTGCGTGACGTGTGAGCGAGCCGCGCCACATCTGCTTGAGTCAATCCTTTCTTGCTGACGACTTCGATAATCTTGTCATTAAGGTCGCTGCGAAATTCGATTTCCATCACGACGACTGGCGACAGGCCCAGGACCTTCGCGAGTTCTCGCGCGTTGCGGGCTACCACTGGTCTAACTTTCTTCATCGAGGCATCATACGCCGGTAATCGGATGACCGTCCGATTGCGAGGCGTCTCTATCGACTGCCGTTCTGGGTATTTGAAATATGCTGAATGCTTTCGCTAATCGTAACCGTCGCATACAATCGCTGGCAACAAGAGGTCATTAGCGCCTAACGGAGTCATTGTGCCTGGACAGATACCAGACAAGCCAAAGATCTATCACATCGTCCATGTTGACCGGCTGGCGTCAATCGTTGTTGACCGCCTCTGGTGCGACGCTGAAGTTGTTCGTCGGGATCCGCCCGGCACTACGATCGGAATGAGTGCTATCAAGCAACGCCGGTTGTACGAATTGACGCTAACCAGCCATCCAGGAGTCTTCGTCGGCGAGTGCGTTCCATTCTATTTTTGCCCCCGCTCAATCATGCTTTATCTGATCTACCAAGGAAATCATCCAGATCTTGCATACAGTGGAGGGCAAGCTCCGATTATTCATATAGAAGCCGATCTGAGACAAACGATTGAGTGGGCTGAAGGACAGGGCTTGCGATGGGCTTTCACTTTGGGGAACGCGGGCTCCTATTACTTCGAGGATCGAAATGACCTCAATCAGCTGGGCGAAATTGATTGGAATGCGGTAGGTGCAAGAAAGTGGAGCGGTTGCAAAGAAGGCAAGCAATCTGAATTTCTAATTGAACGAGAGTTTCCTTGGGATCTCGTGTCGCGTATTGGAGTGCGGTCACGCGCTACCTATGATCAGGTTCTGACTGCGCTGCGAGGTCTCGCGCATAAACCTGTCGTCGAAATGAAACCAGAGTGGTACTATTAAGAGCCCGGAACCTCCATATGATCGAATACAAGAAAGGCGATATTCTTAGAGAAGACGTCGAGGCGTTGGTGAATACAGTCAACTGCGTCGGCATAATGGGACGAGGAATTGCCCTTCAATTCAAAAATGCCTTCCCAGAAAATTTTAAGTCCTACGTTGCTGCCTGTGAGCGTCACGAAGTACGACCGGGTCAAATGCTGGTTTTCAAAACTGGTGGATTAACAAACCCGAAGTACATCATCAATTTTCCCACTAAACGTCATTGGCGTGGAAAGAGCCGAATCGAGGATATCGAAGCCGGCCTTGTAGCGCTGGTTAACGAGATCCGCTCGCGCGATATTCAGTCAATCGCTATTCCACCCCTGGGTAGCGGATTGGGTGGTCTTGATTGGTCCAATGTGCGACCACGTATTGAAAGAACACTCCGGGAACTTCCGGATATCAGAGTCGTAGTGTTTGAGCCGAACGATAAGTCGGACACACGACGGAACTATTCGAGTGATGTGCCCAAAATGACTGCCGGTCGCGCAGCCTTGGTCGGATTAATGAATCGTTATCTAGCCGGGTTGCTAGATCCCTTCATCACACTGCTCGAAGTTCACAAACTCATGTATTTCATGGAGGAATCAGGCGAGCCATTGCGATTGAGATTCGCGAAGGGGCCCTATGGACCTTACGCCGAGAATCTTAGTCATGTTCTCAAGGCAGTCGAAGGACACTTGATTTCGGGATACGCTGATGGCGGTGATGCTCCACACAAGCAGTTAAGACTGGTGCCGGGTGCAATCGATGATGCTGTGTCTTTCTTGCAGACTCATGTTGAAACGCAAAGCCGATTGGCTAGAGTTTCTGAACTCGTGGAAGGGTTCGAGTCTCCATTCGGGCTTGAGTTGCTTTCAACGGTTCACTGGGTTGCGAAGCGGGAAGGCGCGGTAACATTCGATGACATTTTGAAAAAGATCTACGCGTGGAATGAGAGGAAGAGGCGTTTCAGCGAAAGGCAAATAAAGGTGGCTCTACACGTCCTGTCACAAAAGGAATGGATAATAACTCCTTAGCTTTTGTGCATGCAACACCTTGAGACGCGGAAAGATACTTGCTCAAACTCATTTAGAATCGATAGAGTGGGCCGAGGTCAATTAGCGTTTCCGCTTAACGACAATTTTGGAATTCCCGATTCCGGTTGGTCGTTCATCAATTCTCTCTTCAATAAGGCTTCCCTCTATTGAATACAACAGCGAATCACTCTTCTTGCTTCGTAGCCGCGCGTTTTCTTAGCTGATGGAACCTGACGATCTGCTAAAAGCAATTACAAACTCAAGCTCCCTCAGGGACTTCGTCGAAGTCAATATCCTCTCAGGCGTCCCGTGGATCTTTCAGGGTGACACTGTCTTATTTACCGCATGGAGGACCGCGGTAGCCAAAGAAGTCGGCGTAGCGCCGGAGGGTATTTATCTAGTTGGGAGTGCTGCAACGGGTTACAGTCTTAATCCAACGAAAGCAGGAGAGAACTTTCGACAATCTCCTTCCGGTGCGAGTCATCAGCCCTCTGATCTAGATATTGCGATTGTGGCTCCGAACTTTTTTGAACAGGCCTGGAACTCGATTATTCGATTCGATAGGGGAGGCGCTTTAGGACGATTTTTGCGGGAGCAATATGGTTACAACGAAAGAAGATTTCCCACGTACATCCATGAATACGCAGATGCAGTCACCCGGGCGGCGACAGATGTTGCGCGACGAACAACTCGATCTAACATTCTATTGGACAGAATAGAAGCAGCGCGTCAAAAGTAAGCCACTCGCCGAATCAGTCAATTTTTGGATGCTTAGGGAGCTAATCAGAGGAAGATCGTTTCGGCTAAAGATTATCTGACATGTTGGCGTTTTCTTTTCATTTGCTTCGGAGTGTCAGATTCCCATCCCAGCGAACATATTCTCGACCAATTCCGGAATCTCCGACAACGCATGGTTAATCAGATCTTCCGAAAGTTTGGATGCGTATAGCGGTATGAGTCCTTCCTTCCGCGTGCGGGACTAACTAATCTGAAGTCAAATCGTTTTAGTAGCCGCTCGCCTTCCACCGTCACAGCCTCAGCGTAGAGTTCGCGATCACAAGGGGCGCAATAAAAGTTTTGGAGATATTTCAGTAGGCTCCAAACCAAAATGCTCGCATGTCTCTTTCCACGGGCCGATGAAGGATCGGCTACGGCAATTCCGCCGAGATACAATCGCTTTGCGAACCGAGCTTGATCAGGAGCGAGGATGTGTTCACGCCTAATATCGTGTTCGCCGAAATGCCCGGATATGAAGAAATTGAAAAACTCTGGTTGGAGAGGAAAAATATCGAAGTAACCGATGACTTCGCTATTTGCGTTCAATAGCGCTAGCAATATGTTGCTGTTGATCATCAGCCATTGTTCATACCGATCCGGTGGAAGCGGTCTTACGCCGGGGTACACGCGCTTCGCAAGACTATTAACTTGCAGCACAACTTCTCGCGTCGTAGAACAATGAGCAATTAACCGCCGTGTTGAGCTAAACGGCTCGGGAACCAGCTCGTCAGTCGGTGGCAATGGGATTGGCCGATTCTCGCGGAATGCGTAGCCGGCTCCGAAAAGAGCCGACAGTCCTACAACGAAGAGTGACGTGTATAGATTGAGTCTTACTTGCGGAAACAACGTTGCGAGCGCTGCAAGCAATCCGATGAGAGCTGCGAAAAGAACTCCCCAACTAATAAAGAATTGTTTCGAGATTAACCATTTAAGCTGGCGCAGGCTCAACGTATTTCTCCCAGATGAAATAATCGTGACCGTACCAATGGTTTGTGAAGTGGCCAACTCTCGTGAAACCTGCTTCACTAAGGACACTCTGTGAAGCAAGGTTATCTGTTCTCGTATCACACCAAATCTTGTGAGCGCGGCGGGTTGCGACCGTATTCTCCAACGTTCTCAGCAGTTTCTTTCCTATTCCCTTCCTCCTAAGCCTCTCTGTCGTGCCGAACCAAGCCAACCAAATCAAACCGTCGTCATATCTGCTAATGCAAAAACCGGCCGGCTCGTCATTCATGACGGCGATCAAAACAGAATCAGGATCCTCGGCAATCATTGTTTGAAGATTCACCGACGAGTACTTTGCTATTTTTCGTTACGCGCGCGCGCGTTGTATTAAGTTAGAGGCTGAATAACGCAAGTAACTAGCGTGCTGATAATGTCAGCGTCGCCTGGACTCAGCCTCGCTATAGTGAAGTCGCCGTTTTCTGCCATGAAGTGATCGCTAATATAGGTCCGCTAACTGAGAAGAGTTAGAGTACATCAACCACAAACATCCCTGAACTGCGTTCCCTTTTTTGGATCTTCTCAAGTGTTAGAACCTCGCCGCCCTAGAATGTCGTGAAGTGGTTCTTCCTTATTGTATTCGCTCACCCTGTCGTCAGAGAAGACCTAAACCCGTCAGGCGAATTGTCATCGCTTGTTCGCTGACCCGAAATTCTCTAGCAAGTAAACTAACATGGTGATCCAGGAGGGGCTTTGCCTTGGGCAACTTTGTTATTCTCGCCCGCAGTAGCTTCGACGGCATCAATAGAGAGGCTGCAAACTGGTTCGCCTCAACTTCCTTAGGATCAATGCCATCAGAAGATCGTGGCCCTCGCTGACTAATGTAGTTGCCTCTATCCACGTGTACGTGTTCGCCATTTTCAAACTGATGTCGAAGGTAGTGATGACCGATCTCGTGCGCAATTGTGAACCTCCTTCGCACTTCATGATCTTTTTCCTGAACATACACTTGAGCCTTCGCACCATTAAGGACCAAAAGCCCCGAGACATCGGGACCTAGGTTTGCTTTCATAACTTCGAGTCCTAGCGAGTGCGCAATACTTTCGACATTTATTGGAACCCGACCCTTTCCGCGCTCATCCGCTAAGTCCTCAGCTAACATTCTGACTTGTCTTAAATTCATAGATCATTTCCCAATCTGTGAGTGCCTTAGTTGGGCGGCCAATCGTTTGATTACTCTTGTCGGGACATTGTGCTCCGCAAGTTGAGCCTCCAACCGGCTGAGAGCTGTGGCTCTCCGAACACTCTCGTGTTTCGGAATTATCTGCGAGACATTGGTGCCGAGGGCGTGTGCTAATTGAACTAATGTGTGGGTTAGAACTCGCTGTTTCCCTGCTTCAATATTTGCGATAGAGGCACGCGTCACTTTGGGCTGCAGGGCCGCTCCCAAACTCTCCTGGGACAAGCCCAACTTAGCGCGTTGTGCCTGTATACTGCGGCCTAGCTCAGCGTAAAAAGGCTCAATTTTCTTGGCGGGCACGCCAAGAAGCTTAAGCCCCTTGCCGATTTGATGTCAAGCATTACTTACCCCTTTCGTCAAGTATTACTTGCATTGCTGGCGTCAGCAATGCTGTCGTTACTTTGAGAATATCGACAATCATACTTGACATCCGAAATCTCACGCGTATCATGTGTAAAAAGAGACGATGCCTTCGATCGCCTCGCATGGAGGATTAACAAATGACTAAACCTGACGAGCATGGTGCGCCGACGATTACGGTAACTGTGTTTTCTCCGAAAGAGCCAGACGGCCGCAAATTTATTTGGCCAAAGACGAAAAAGGTCGGAGAGGCTGCCGCAGAAGCTGCACAAGCTTTCGGTTATCCGGCTGGTTCGACGGTGTCTTTCCAAAACGGCGACAAACGCGTATTAGATCGCGACAAAGCACTTGTGGCGGAACATGTCAAAGATGGCGATTCTTTGGAAATTGTGGACGTTGGTGGCGGAGTATAGACGTGGTTCCAAGACGCGTTAGTCAAATCCTGGTTCAAATTGAGGAGCCCGTTGTGCTCAGTTGGGCCAGAAGAAATGGTTGGAGAGTGACAATCGACGTCGACAGATTGCAAATCGCCGCTGAGGTTATCCATCCTAACGACGAGACGACGCTCTCTCTGAACGCGGACTTAAATGGTTACCGCGCGATACCACCGGCATGGCGTTTCGTTGATGGTAACGGCATCGTAACGAAGTCGGCATTCCCTGCTGCAGGATCGGTTGTAGGTGGGAAATCTTCAATCTTCCACCCGAATCTCATAATCTGTGCACCCTTCAATCGATTGGCGTTTAAAGAGGCGGATGGACCGCATGCCGATTGGGGTGAGTCAACGGGGTGGTTTGATGTAACCGGCGACTTTGCCAAGGCTTACAGCATAGCTGAGATGCTATCGATTATTTATGTCCATTTACGATTTAGTCCGGGGAGAATGCAATGACCGTCTTCCGTCTAAAACCGCTGCCAACTTCGCCCGCGACTGGTTTACTGGTGGTAAACGACCATGTTGTGACACGTACCCGGAAGGCGCTACTTGCCTTCGCCGACCCGAGCGGGCGACGACATGAAGGTCTTGTGTTTTGGGCTGGGAGAACCATCGGCGCTAATACGTATGTATTAGCCGCGATTGCACCACAGTGTGATCATGGACCGTACCGCGTTATCGCTGATGAAGAGCAAATGGGCGCCGTAGCGCGAGCGGCAAGGGAGCGAGGCCTTGGCATTGTTAGTGAAGTTCATACGCATCCTGATAATGATACGCGACATTCAGATGGAGACGATGAACTTGTATTTATGCCTTTTGAGGGAATGTTTTCATTAGTCATTGGCAATTATGGCGAAGGTTCGTTGGACCCGACTAGAGGAGCTGGGTTGCACCAGTATCAAAACGGTCGATGGATTCAAGTTAGTAACGCCGCAGACGTTTTCAGAATAGTTCCTGCCTTAATCGAGATTGAAAGTGTCTAGCCGAATCGATTTTTATGAACGACGTGACGGACCAACACGGCAACTTGGGCTTAACAATGAAGTCGCCGAACAGCCGGTCGGTGTAATCGTTGGCTCGGATGCGGCCGATTCTTTGTCTGGCCAGATTGCCGCAATTGGCTTGGTCAATATGATGGCGCGCGTTCACCGAAAAATTCGGCTGATTTCGCCTGTTGCTCCATTAATCGTTAACCCTCACCAAAGCGGGAACAATCTCGCTGAAGCCCTTCAACAAACCGTCCTTGCAATTGATCCCTTCAATGAAATTGTTTTGGTCGATAGAATTGACGATATACCCAAGATTGGCCTCGGCACTACGAGAACCATCAGTAATTGGCAGATCGGTGCTTCTGGATCCAGAGCAATCTTGACAAGTGGCGATACCGAGTTCCCTAAGGACGGTGGTTCAATTCTCGGTGCAGCGCTCGCCGCTTGTTTGGGAGCGGCTGCGTTGTTCAGAATTGCGCACGGAATGAGGGTTAGCCCTCATATTGTTTCGTCCTGGGATTTGTCAGAAGGCCCAGAATCAAGTCTGGGCCCGCTCAAAATTGGTTCATTAGACGTCGGTAACGTGCTGGTTGTCGGGGCGGGTGCGGTTTGTTCTGCTTTGTGCTACTGGTTGCGCCAGTTGCGCACCGAGGGTAGATGGGACGTTGTTGATAAGGATCATGTGACATTAGATAACACAAGTAGGAGTCTGGGGATGTTCGCCGCTGATGCCGGTTGGGAGACCGGCGTGGCGGCACGGAAGGTTGACTTGATTGCTCGCGACATCGGTGCTACTCCTCATTTCGCTTGGTATGACGAATGGATTAAAGAAAACGATCAAATTCGCCCGGACCTCGTGTTGCCTCTGGCAAATGAGCGATCTGTTCGCCACCTAATAGCCTGCCGATACGATCCGATTGTCCTGCACGCTACAACGTCTCACACATGGCAAGCTCAGCTTCATCGACATATCAATGGAATTGACGATTGTATTGACTGCCGGATGCGTGACGTGAAGCCGGGCGTGCTTCGATGCAGCCACGGCGACGTTCCCACGCCCACCGGACAGAGTCAAGACGCTGCCCTTCCGTTCTTGTCCGCAGCAGCGGGATTGTTGCTGCTATCGAGTCTTTACCGTCTTGCCCAGGGTGAAATCGGCGCTGGTGTAGTTAATCAGTTGTGCTTAGATCTTAGCTTGGGGCACAAAGCTACCCAGACAAGCATCTGGCAGTGCAGAGAAACATGCGGTAATAGAGTCCCAGCTACAGCTCTTGCCCAAATAGCTGAAGGAACAAGGTGGGCTGAGTTCGTATCTGGAGGAGAACCAGTCGGTGGTTCTTGAAACTTGTGGCCAATGCCCGTTAAAGCCATCGAGTTTTTTGTCGACGCTGGATGGCGCGATTATGGCGCGATGGCGTGCTGAGACGTGACCAGATGTAACGAACTTTGACGGCTGCGGATTCGGTAAATACTGGGTTATCTCGTTTCGTCTCGCCTTGTTGATGCCCCTCAAACCGTCTCATAGTCTGTTGGGTCCCACCAAGTCTGATTCTCCAAGCATTGCCTTTCGACCTCAAATTCGGCCTCTAGGGTGCACCACACCTCGCGAAAGTCGGTGGTTGCTGCCTTAATGGAACTCGCTCTAAATTGGGGTCAGGTTACAGCAGGTCTAGTTTGTCGTCGATCAAAACGTCCGTCGAGATTCCCATCAAGCGTGCGTATGCCAACAGCAACATTGCCGGCGGTTCGCGTTTACCTTGCTCAAAGTTGGAAATTTGCGAGGCACGAAGTGGCGATGCCTTGTAATTCAGGGCTGTAACCATTTCTGTCTGACTCAGGCCCAACTTCTGTCTGATCCGAGTCAACTTTTTCGCTAGCTTTCTAGGAGCGGGACGCTTTGGCATCAGGAGTTTCCCCCTGACGCAAAATTGTTCTTGCGATTGCTACCAATTGGTAGTAGACTGCGCGCCCATTTTGAGGATAGCCTGAGCACCCGCACTTTACGGGCGCGATGCATTAACTAGTTCGCCCTCTAGTTTTATTCAACATTTGAATCGGTTACGCCCGCATAGGATATGTGAGACCGCAGGGGGAGGCAAATGCATGCCGGGAGCCATCATCCGTTTGAGAGCGCAGAGCCACCATCACAAATAGAGTGAGACGATCACCTCGGGTTCCCATCGCTCAAGATGTTCGAGGAGTAATCCGTGACAGCTCAAGATCATAACAAGACACTCGTCAGCATTTACTTTGCCGTAGGTCTGTTTTTCGCGTTCGGTCTGCTGATTTCTCCCTGGATCATTGCTCAGAACTTTCGTCATAAAGAACAAATTCCTGCCGCAGTCTTAATCTTTGGCCTCGTGTTCTGTATAGCGCTCGTAATGTTTGTCACAGCCTTCGCCATGCACCGAAAGAAACCCTTAGGAAGGAAGCTCGCGTTATTGTCGTCCGCGCTGCTCATCATAATATTCTGGCCCGCCGGCATCTATAGCTGGTGGTTCATGCATAGTGACGGAGCCAAGCGAATGTATGGTGTCAAGGACGACTAAGTGTGAGGTGCTCCAGCCAATCGCCCCTTCAACTTGCTTCTGATTCAATGCTCTTTGACAACAATCTTACCGCTTCAAAGTCGATGCTGTGATTTCTTTTCCCTCGTTCCTTGGTTCTTCTGGTTTGGTACTTCTAAGCTCGCCTCCTCATCGAATGCACTGTGTAAATCCTTCGATATCTCGACCGTCCGTGGTTAACTCGCCGAGCCAACAATCTGGGGGCTTGGAGGGATCGCATGGTTGGGCACAAATCAAAAAGAAAACGGCGCGCGGGTAAGACCAAACGTAAACGGACCGATCCCGATACGAGTCCGCCATACCAGAAGGTTCTCGATGAGGAACATTTTGGTGATCGGCGCCTTAACGCCGTTGACCTCATTAGCTTTGACGGCATGTCTGGGAAGATTACGGTCGACACCATATTTGGCGATCTCTCATTCGTTTTCGAGGTCGAGGAGCTGCGGAACAACATTGCGCGTTACATGAAAAGGGAGATGAACAACTCGTTCATTAAGAAGCTCTACGGGCAAGACCCGGGCGTTCTGGATTCATATAGCGAGCAGGCTTACGACATCTTCGTCCGCAGGATCACGGCCAAGATGGAGGTTCTGCCGTATCACTTGGTCCAACAGATTCTGTTTGCGCTTGTGTCTAAGTTGGAGACGAATGAAATATTCAAAGCTAAAGAAGAATCTGCCTACCTAAAGCTATGGAACAGTCTCATCCAGTTTTACGGACAGTCCCTTAAAGAAGAGTGGACTAAGTTGCGACCCGGGCGCACGGCCGTTACGACAGAAGCAGAAAGAGCTGAGATGTTGGACTTCTACAACTCAATTCTACCTGATTGTCAAAGCGCCAAGTCAATCTATAAGAAGAACCGGAAAGGTCACTGGCGCACGCAAGTCAAGGATAAGCATCAGGACTTGGATGATGACGACATAGAGAACCTTATCAGGATGAAGCCAAGCGAAGTCGGCCATGTCATAACCGGTAAACGTTTCAAGAAAATAAACGGCCAAGATTTTACAGGAGAAGCTGAAGTGAAGAGGCAGCTTGGAATTGCGCGTAGCGAAAAAAGAGCACTAGAAGAAACAAACTACTGAGGTGCTTTGGATTAGGCGGGCGAGCGTTTTATATGAACAACTACTCGCCCGCTTTTCCTGTGCCTCTGAGCTACTGTTACTGAAATTCGGATCGCTGGGTACTGACAGCGATGTCGAATCCGAATCGCGCGCAGAGTTGCCAATGACTTTCGTTGAATTGTCTGAGGCAGCTATGAGCGAAGACGATGCTCCGGCTCGCAAAGAACAAGAGCCCGCAGAAGTGTGGGGCGAGCTGGATGACAATACCCGGGAGCGAGTTATTGAAATATTTGTCGATATGGCGTTCAAGGTTGTACACAGCCAATTGCAGTCTCCAAGAGAAGGGCTTCTTCCAGAGGATGGCAATGAAGCGGCACGGTTCACCCTCAAGGCGAAGTGAAGGCAAAAAGCGGAAAGTGACGCTACGAGGCATAACAGAATGATTAAAAAAAGACGCCCCGCTAAACATTCGAGCCGAACATCTCGAGAAAATACATTTCATTTACGTGCGTCAATCAACGGCAAGCTCAAGGCCATAATAACCGAAGTAGAACTGCGATGGATTACCCAGCGGCTTTTAGGTACTAGGCGAGAGTTGGCAAGAAAGGGAGAGCTCCGGTTTTTCATCCCGACTGGGTTTGTCTACGACAAGGGTTCAAGGGCAAGGAGAACCGACAGAGGAAAAGGACGCTAAGGGGTATCACTGAATGGTTCCGCAAAACAACGCGCTAAAGATTCGGGCCGAGCATCTACAGAAACTGGCCTTCGTTTATGTACGCCAGTCAACTCAGTACGGCGTCGATCACAACATCGTTGGCGGCAGACGGCAACGCGAAGAAGTGGAGGCCCTCGCCCTCCGATTAGGATGGTCGAAGGACAAGATTATCATTGTCGACTGCGATCAAGCCGTGTCGGGCAGCTCGACTGATCGCCGATACGGTTATGTTGAGATGCTTCGGGCAATCGCGGAGGGGGAGGTCGGAGCGGTATTTAGTCTGGAGTCATCTCGTTTAAGTAGAGACTCTGCGGATTGGCATTATTTGATAAAAGCCTGCGACCTCAACGGCACGCTCATTATTGATCCGGATGGCATCTACGACGCGAGCGACAGCAATGACAGCACGCTCATGAAGTTCAAGGCCATAATAACCGAAGTAGAACTGCGATGGATCACTCAGCGGCTTTTAGGTGCTAAGCGAGAGTTGGCAAGAAAGGGAGAGCTCCGGTCTTTCATTCCGATTGGGTTTGTCTATGACGAGTACGGAAAATTAGCTCTTGAGACTAATCCGGCCGTTGGAGACGCCGTTCGGCTTTTCTTCGGTATCTTCAACAAGATTGGTACTGCGCTCGGCGTGGCTAGGTATTTTCGACAGAATAACTTGAAGTTCCCTACCTTGGTTCGCGGGGGTCCGCGCGCAGGAGAATATGATTGGGTGCCTTTGAGCGAATCACGAGCTCGAGGCATATTGCAGAATCCGATGTTCGCCGGCGTCTACGTCTACGGGCGATGGAAAACCAAGAAGAAGCTGGTTGAGGCACCCGGGGGGATGCCTCGAGTGAAGAAATTTCAAGTGAAGTTGCCACGCGAGGACTGGCCGGTTGTCATTTACGATCACCACCCCGGTTACATCACATGGGCACAATTTCTGGAGAATCAAGAGCGGATTAGCCATAACCGAAGTCTCCCGAGCGAGAAAACGCGAGGTGCCGCAAGGACCGGATCTGCGCTCCTTCAAGGAATAGCTCTTTGTGGTAAGTGTGGCTATAGAATGTCAATTTATTACTCTAGCGGTCGGCCTGGCGCCTACTATGACTGCCAGGCTCACCTAGTACATTTCGGTGGCGAAAAATGCCAGATGATTCCCGGTGAATCAATTGACGTAGCCGTAGTAAAACTATTCCTGGCGGCAGTGGCGCCGGCACAGATAAAGTTGTCGCTTAGCGCTTGTAAGAGTGTCGACGATCAAACTCGGCTTGAGGAGCTTCAGTTTGAGGCGCGCCTTAAGCGGGCAAATATCGCTGTAACGAGAGCCAAAGAGAGACTACTCTACATTGATTACACCAACAGGTCTGCGCTTAACTGCGCCCAGGAAGACTTGAAGAAGAGCGAAGATGAGCTCGGCCGAATCAAGCTCGATCAAATAGATACGCACAAGAATCAAATTCCGCAACTAGGTCCAAAAGAACTTGGGCTAGTTAAATCGTTGACGCAGGAACTCCCACGCATCTGGGCCGCTCCGACCACCGACTTCGTAACCAAGAAGAAATTGATCAGATGTTTGATTAGTGACGTAACTCTCACGAGAAATGAATCAAAGGTCCGGGTCGCTATCCACTGGAAAACTTTAGCCTGCACTGAAATCGATGTGGAGTTACCGGTTCCAGGCGCGAGGCTACGAACTCGAGATGAGATCCTTGAGTTGATTAAGAAGTTGGCCCCAGACCACTCAAACCAAGAGATAGCGGACGCGCTCAATGAGGCTGGAATACGCAACGGGAGCGGTGGAACGTTCACTAAGAAAAGGGTGAAGCGTCTTCGTGATCGTTATCGAATAAGGTTAAACGACCTCGCGTGGCCCAAACCCCTGGAAAGTGGCTGTTATAGCGTGTCTGCATTGGCCGAGCTATTGGATGTACATAAAAATACCATTTTGAATTGGATTGGAAAGGGTCGGCTCAACGCAACACATAATGATTCTAAACGCGACTGGGAGATCGCGCTGAGGCCGGGAGAACTGGAAAAACTTGCTATTGCTCGACGCTCGATAGCTTCTTACCCTTCACGGATTCTCTCTGGGAGGGTAGCAGGATATCAGAGCGGACCGAGGGCGATTGAAGCCGGGCACGCCCCCATGGAGGGCGCAGTATGAAGCGACTTCTTCCTGTGGAGGGACTGCGCGAATTAATCAAGATTATTGCCCAGATGGATTAGGGAAAGCACTGCCAAGTCGTGGACGTGAATGGAGAGCTAAGGCGACTTAACCGCTAACAAAATGAATCACGGACTCAAGGATTGTGCGAATACTCTAGAGCCAACAAATGGCGACGATGCTGTTGTGTCACAAGCGGAAGTATTGGGAAGCGAGATTGGGGATCTTGCTCGACGGTTGTTCTGCCTGTTTGCGCTACCCACCAGCACAAATACAACTCCGCGGCTCCTAACGGCGCAGGAGGTCGCAGATGTTTTGAAGACGAATACCCAGGTAGTTTATCGACTCGCGCGGAACCGAGAGCTTCCAGCTGTCAATTTAGGGCAACGGATGTTGCGATTCACGGAAGACTCGGTTTATGAATTCGTCAGGCGTGGCGGAGTGGGCCGCGCAGCATAGAGGGTCATTTCGTTAACGGAGATGCCGACTCATTTTCCCAGTACTGAAGTAATTACGTTTTGTGAGCGCAGCGGATGGCACAGATAATTAGCCGCGGTCCAAACAAGCACCTCGTCAGAATCTTTCTCCAGAGAGATTCGCGGGGAAAGCGGCGCTATATCAATAGAACCATCACCGGAACCAAGAAGGAGGCGGAACGCTGGGCTCGCGAAAACGAATTCAAACGCGATCTCAAGCGCGATCAGAATCCCGAAACCTGGCTGACCGCTCTCACGCTGACCGTGGACGCCTTTCTTGATAGATGGCTCGCAACTTGGAAGCACTCTACTCGGGAAAATACTCACTGGTGGTACTCAGAGCTAATGCGACGATATGTCAGACCTGAGCTCGGCGCGATTCCTCTTAGTCAGATACGAGCTCGCCATCTGGAGCAACTGTACAACGAGTTGCGTGCAAAAGGGCTTTCTGGGCGGACGATAAGGCATGTCCATGCGCGCCTGCGCACTGCGATGAATTGGGCCGTGGATTCCGAATTGATATCTAAGAATCCCGCAAATTCTATCAAAGCGCCGCGGATTGAAAAGAAAGAAATGCTTTTCTTGTCGCCCGACGCCGCGCGATTATTTCTAGCGGCCACAGAAAAGAATTCGTGGGGATTGATGCTGAGATTTGCACTTGCGACTGGTGTAAGACCGGAGGAACTGCTTGGGTTCCAATGGACAGCGCTTGATTTGGATCAGCCGACGAGAGGAGCTGCGCACGTCAAAAAAGTAATAGTCGAATTATCCAAAAAGGGCGGTGGGTGGAAATGGGAGGAGCCCAAGTCTCTGAAGGGGAAACGAACTGTGTACTTTCCCGCGAGACTGGTTTCCGAATTCAAGAAGCAACGAATCAGACAAAATGAACTGCGCCTAAAAATGGGTTCTAGCTATCAAGACAATGATCTTGTCTTTGCTACTAATCTAGGAACGCCCATCCACCGACGGTTTCTCATCCGTTATCACTTCAAGCCAACTCTTCAGCGCGCTGGCCTGGATGAGGCTATTCGCCTTTATGATCTGCGACATTCATATGTAACTCTCAGTTTGTTGAGTGGAGTCCCAGTGAAGGTGGTGAGCGAGCAAGCAGGTCACGCCAGCGTTGCATTTACGCTCGATACTTATGCTCACGTGTTGCCGGAGGAGCGTGAAGGCGCGAGCGATAAGCTTGAGAAGCTGCTGATCTCAGGTACGGGACCGCGATAAAGACGCTTGAAGTGAAGTGGTGATTTGCCAAATGAGGACCTATCGGTTGGAACGTTTCTTTGGATCACTCTCGGAAAAGACTCTTGTTGTACTACGGTATGCTCTTTTGTATACCGCGACGGACCTAGTCAGCCTAGTTCCAACGGCGATTGAATCTGAGGGGTTCCCCGGGGACGTTTTGGCCGTTTCGGGAAGCCTGGCATTACCTTTCCCGGTTCCTCTCACTATTTTGAAACGTCTAGGCGACAGGATCCCGCGCCGACCTGGAGTCGAATATAGCAACACTGCTTAGCAGCGGCGAAATAGTCATGCTGGGCCTAGCCCCAAAGCGAGAGAAAGAACCTTGCGTTCACGCTTGGCCTGCCGTAAGCTAAACAGTTGCCGGGAGGGTCTGAATTCCGTCGACCGCTAAATCGTGTCAGAATATAGATACGGTGAAACCTAGAGACGCCTTAGCTCGATTGATTTTCTGGTTAGAGTGATATGGCGCTGATGATAACACCACGGAATGGTGACAACGAATCTGTTAGTAAATCGATTGGTACCGAATTGCGCCTGCTACTTGTTGGCGTCGAGGAGAAACGGCGTGCATACTTGGCTGATGCGCTTTCCAAATACTACGCGTGTGCACTTGACTCAGCCAACGGACTTGACGATGCCTTGTTCTTGTTGCATTCCACGCAGCACCCCTACCATGTCGTTCTCATAAACGACTCCCTGAGCTCAAATGGAGATCGCAATCGTGATCTTGCCCTCGCGTTAATGCGCGAGGTTAACGACAAGAGCACCCGACCCCAGTTCGTCGTTTATACAAATTCCAACGACGGGCAAATGATTGAAGCCCTCGAGGCAGGTGCATTTCGCTACTTGCATCAACCGTTTGAGACTGATGAATTAGCCGTACATATTCGGCAGGCAGCCGAGTACCAGCAGCTGCGCAGTGCGGATCAAGAACGTAGAACTCTTGAATTGTTGATGAAGATCTCCGCGAAGTTACTCGACAGCCGAGACGAACAAGATGTTCTAGATCTGATTCTCGAAGGCGTTCAGGCGATCGGACTAGATCGCGTCAGACTCTACCAGTTCGATGATGCTAGAAAAGTATTTGTTGAGAGATCAAGCAGGGGAATGGATGAGAGTTTTGTAG
This sequence comes from Pyrinomonadaceae bacterium, assembly GCA_035601635.1. Classification (GTDB taxonomy): domain Bacteria; phylum Acidobacteriota; class Blastocatellia; order Pyrinomonadales; family Pyrinomonadaceae; genus UBA11740. Next base: position 12,036 of record DATNNY010000114.1, on the reverse strand, counting down.
GCCGCGAATGGTCAGTAGGTGAATTTCCATATTTCCAAATTCTTAGTAGAGAGCACCAACCCCTTATTCTAAAGCGAGAACCTAGTAGCGACAGTAGGTTTGATGAATGGTTGGCTCAAGAGGGCATACGTGAGTGGATTAGCGTATTACTTATTTTGAGAGGGGAAATAATTGGCAAGCTTTCAGCCGACAATAGTATTAGTGGTCGTCCAATAACGGAGGAAACGCTCAAGCCATTCGGTCTTTTTGCCTCGCAAGCCACCGTTGCAATTGTGAACGCTCGTCTTTTTTCCGAAGCGGAAACTAAGAGACGGAATTTAGCAACACTGCTTGAGATGTTTACTCAGGTAAATCCCTCGCTGAATCTAGAACTCACCCTAAACGCAGCCTGCAAAGCAGCGGTGGAATTATTAGGTGTAAACCACAGCGGGTTAATGCTCTTTGAAGCAGGTAGCGAAACGGGAAGAGTTCTAGCTGAATATCCAGAAATTGGTACTAAAGGATTGATTGTACCGTTGCGGGGCGTTCCGGCTGAAGAGCGCCTCTTGGATTTTAGAGAGCCCATCCTCATGCTTGACATTGCAAAAGACGTGTCGTTCGCCCCGGTTGCCAAGCCTCTTCTTGACCAAGGGATTGAATCAATGATGCTTGTGCCAATCATTGGTAGAGATAGATTGTTGGGTTCTTTGGGTCTGGATACTGTTGGTTACCCCCGCCGATTTAGCAAAGATGACGTCGACCTTTGCAGAATCTTCGCTGCTCAGGTTGCTGTCGCCATCGAGAATGCTCAGCTCTATGAAGAGGTAAAAAAGCGAGCTGAAGCGCTGGAGACTTTGCGAAATACATTCTCGGGTATTAATTCTCGATTGGAGAGAAACCCAGTCCTTAAAATCATCGCAAAGCAAGCCGTCGACATCTTGAAAGCTCGCGGCGGAGGTATTTATAAGTATTACCCTGAACGCGAAGAACTCGTGATAGTGGCAGACTACTATAAACCTGACCAAGTGGGTAAGACATTGCGGCTTGGCGAGGGCATGGCGGGACAACTAGTTAAGAATGGCCTTCCCTTCATGAGCGTGGCTAATTATAACGAATGGCCAGGCAGGGCAAGTATTTTTGCCGACGAGAAACCTTTCGAGGCCGTGTTGGAGGTCCTCATAAAGTGGCAAGGTAGTGTCATCGGCGTGCTGTATGTAGACGATAAGGCTGGCCGCGTGTTTAGCCGAGATGATGCTAACGCTCTCACGACGTTGGCGAATCAAAGTGCAATAGCGCTCGCGACAACAGAGCTAATCGCAAACACGGAGATGCTCGCGATCGACCAAACTAGGTCAGAACGTCTTGAAAAGCTCGCTCTGGCGACTAAGGAGATCGTGGGCGATCTGGCAATACGTACGCTAGATGATCGCTTGGAGCTGATTGCAAAACACGCCTCAGGTATTTTGGAAGCAGAGTCATCTGGCGTTTTTCTTGTTAGGCAAAAGGGCTTCCTCAGTTTGGAGGCAAGCTACGGACATCGGGACGGCGGATTTCAAAAGGGCAAGTCACTAGCGATTAGGAGCGGTCCTAAGACTGGCCTGACAGGCCATATTGCTCACCAGGGAGAAATTTTCAATGCCAGAGGCGACGATCTGGTCCATCATTATTCCGTGCGAGGTGTTGAATCGCACCATACTCCAGAAAAGGGTCTATTTTCCCTGCTTGCAATTCCTCTGAAGAAGAAGGTGGCTGATCATGAAGAGTTGGTGGGATTGCTGCGAGTAGATAACAAAAGGGACAGAGATGGTAAGGTCCGGCCGAACATTGGCTTTACTAAGGAGGACGAATGGATTCTAGGAATCTTCGCCGAGGAGATTGTGGTTGCCTTAGAAAACGCCGAGTTAGTGGAGAGGTTGTCTACCGAGCGAAGTAGGCTCCGGTATTATTTACGAGGAACACACAAACCAACTTCTAGTCAACGATTAAAGCGAGGCGAATTTGAACAGTTGCTCGATGCAGCGCGCCTTATGGCAAGCGCTTCCGATTTAGAGCATGTGCTATCAACTGTTGCTGAACAGGCAAGAGCAATGTTATTGGCTGACGCCTGCTGGGTATGGTCGTACAACGGAAATCAAGGAGCGCCGACTTTGAACCAACTAGTGGGGTCCGGGTTTTCCGAGAGAGCGACGTTACACATTCGACGCAATGCCTCCCTGTTTGAGGATCTCGCTCGTTCATTAGTGAAGACCGGCTGGCTTTGCCATCCATCTGAGACTAACTCCAAACCTGATTTTTCCACTTCATCAATAAGTAAGTTTATGAGTCAGTTTGGTTGGAAGAGCTTCCAAGTTATTACCTTAAGAACGGGCGATGAGTCGGTTGGCATATTGTTTGTATGCTACAGAAAGCGAATTTCAAATCTTCTGCTGGAGGAGCGACGAAGTTTATTAGAGAACTTTGCAACGATAGCGGGTCTTTCGATGAAGAAAACCCGACTGTTGGATCAGATTAGGAGGGCCAACGAGAGCGCGAGGCTAATCGCCCGAGTTCTGTCTTTGGGAAACACTGACGAGGCGCTTTCTCATATCGCACGCGGTACCATTGAAGTCATCGGATGCGATGCCGTAACGTTATACACGTACGACAAAATCAAGCGAAGGTTGCGGCATCCTCCGACAAGCGACGGGTTGTTTGATCCAAGCAGGGTCTTGAAATACGAAGCTACCCCAGAGTCACTTCTCTACAAGATGCTCTGGAGCGAGGGGCCTTACATCGCCACCGATGTTGTCTCGGATCCCATTCTTGCTCACAGCAAGTTTGCAGAAGCCGAAAAGATTCGCTCGTTGTTGGCTATTCCTTTAACAGTTTCAGAACAAAAAGTCGGACTAATGTTTATTAATTACAGAGTTCTTCATCATTTTAGTCTGGAAGAGCTGGATAATGTGTGGTTGTTTGCGCACCAGGCTGGTGTTGTTATTTACAACGCGCAAGTCTATGAGGAGAATTCCAACAAGCTGAAGCAACGGCAAGCGCTTTCAAAATTCTCGCAAGTTTTACTCGGAAGCTTTCATCGTCGACAGACACTGGAACGAGCAGTCAAGACCGCTGCAACCATACTTCATTCTGAGTTTTGTAGCATCGTTTCAAAAGGGGAAGATGGCAGGTTTGTCTTTGACGCCGTCACCGGTTTTAGAACTATCGAAGCTGGTGATGTGCTAGATAGCACAATTGGATCGCAGACAAGTTTTTCTATTCAGAATAGGAAAGTAGTTAAGGTGGACGATTACGCCGAGGAGAAGCGCTTTCCGATATCTCCTTTGATTTCCGAGTATCGCATAAAGTCTGGATTGAGCGCGCCAATGTTCCGAGACGGCAAAGTAATGGGGGCCATGTTGGTTCACACCAAACTTCCCCGACGATTTACTGATGAAGATGCAAGCTTGCTTTCCCTCATTGCTAATCAGACAGCTATTGCAGCTCACAGTGCCGAACAATTCGAGGCGCTTGAAAAGAGACGAGCGCAGCTTACGGCACTCTATGAAGCAGTTAACCTTATAGCAGCAAGTTTTGGGCGCGAGCGCACCATTGTCCTTAACGAGATTATCGAACAGGCCGTGATTTGCGTAAAAGGATCCGAGGAACACGGCGGGTTTATTGGTACTGTTCAGTTGTATAATGAAGCAAATCAGGAGTTGAGTATCAATAGCGTCTATCCTAAAGATGTTTTTGATGAAGTTGTCGGAAGGGGCGGGCGCGTAAGACCATTAAGAGATCTGGCTTCCGATAAGATCGGTATTGTGGGTAGAGCGATCGTTGACAAACAACCTCAACTTGTCCCCGACGTAGCAGCACATCCCGATTACATCGAATGCGATCGAAGAATTAGATCACAACTAGCTGTACCGCTTATCGATGACGATAAGATACTAGGAGTAGTTAATATCGAAAGTACACGCTTGAAGTCTTTTGATCAAGACGACCTGCTAACGTTACAAGCATTGGCTAAACACATAGTCATTGCTCTCAAGAACTCAGATCAATATCTCGAACTCAGACGAACCAAGGGAATGGTTGGTTCCCGGACCGCGCTTGCGTGGATGGGAATGGCAAGCAGTACGTGGTTCCATGATATAGCGAAGCATGCCAGCAACATCGCAAATCTGGTAATGCTCCTCAGGCGAAATCTCGAACGTGCGTCTTTGAGCGACAAGGATCGACAATTGATTGAGGAAAAGTTCTCTCGAATTGAGGCTCAATCTCTGCAAATCAAGAAGAAGCCAATCACATCGCCATTGTCCTCAGATGAAGGAGTTTCCCCTGTTCCTATTAACGACTTCATTTCCCAAAGGGTCCGTAGTTTATCGGAGCGTATTCCTTACAACGATGTTGATTTTGAGATGGACCTGCATGCTAACCCGCAAGCGACTGTTCGTTGCAATCCCGAATGGCTAGCGCAGGCCCTCGATATTCTTGTTGATAACGCAGTACAGGCGATGGAGGAATCACAGGTTTGTTTGCTCACTATAAAGACCCAATCTTTTCACTTCGGCGTGGAGTTAAGGTTAAGTGATACCGGTCGAGGCATTCCTGAGGAGATTCGCGAAAGACTATTAAACGCTCCGATTGAAAAGGTACCGAGTTCACGCGGATTCGGGATTGGACTATTGATCGCGCAAGTCATTATTGAGACCTATGGCGGAACTATCGAAATAGAGCAAACCGATCCTGAGGGAACTACATTCCTGGTAAGACTGCCAATAACCGAGCATGTCCAAATCGCCAAAACCTTATCTTCCCCACTCGAAGAGCGAACAAAGGATTTGCCTATCACAGATCATTTAAGGTAGACTCCCGCTACTCGATTGGGCTAAAAGGTGTTAGCAGCTCTAGCGCCAAGCCTGTTACAAGGCAACTTACCCAAGCACTATCAGGTTGCCAATTCAAGTTTCAAAGATGCGACTTCGGGGTTCATGTAACGTGACGGTTGATTGAGCTGTCGGACAGTCCTCATGACGCTACAACATTATTCATAGCAAGTGTCGAAGGCTGGCCACCCTCGCGTGGATCACTTTGTAAGTTAAGAGGGAGGGAGGGATGTGTACAAATGCCGGATCAAAAAGTACTTGTTGTAGATGATGATGACGAATTCTTAAGGAGTGCCACCGAAATTCTAACCGAAAGAGGTTATGAGGTGGTAACGGCTAACAATCCTACTCAAGCTAGGAAGGAACTGGAACACGGCGACGCTGATCTAGCGATACTCGACGTTCGTATTGGTGTAGACCGGAAGGACATCACCGGTCTGATTTTAGCCAGAACCTTGGCGCCGGCTATGCCCAAGGTTGTTGTTACTGCAAATCCGACGCTCGAACTAGTCAAGGCATTTGATGAAATCGATTCCGAAAAAGGCGTCGCGGAATTGAGGCTCGTCGGCAAAGGCGAAGGCCTCACCGCGGTTTTAGCAGCGGTTGAGGGAGCACTGAGCGCGACAACTTCGAAGCGCCTGTTTTGGCGTTTCGAAAGAACTACGTTAGGGATTACTTGTCTATTGCTTGCGTTAGGTTTTGGCATCTTGGCAACCTCTACGAGTAACGTCCGATGGCTACTAGCAACTGTTACTCTTGTAATCTTTGCCGTGTTTTTTGTTGGCAAGTCATAAAATGAAGGTAAAACCTTTGCGAGAAATTATCAGCGCATAAAACAACCGTGAAACCAAAGAATCCCAAGAGGAATTCTGGTCACAAGAGTGCGAAGAGCTTCAGGCTGTTTTTGATGTCTGGACTGGTTCTCACCACAACTTTAGGGCTACTTCTGGGATACCATACTTTAGAGAAATCAATTAATCGATATAGGCTGCAGCTCGTCGATTTGACGGTATCATCATCGAAATATCTTTCCCCGAATGAAGATGAGAATATAGTGCTTGGCATGGAAAATAATGATCAGAACAAGGTGGACGCCGAATTTAGACTCGAGCATACAGGTCTGACCACTGCCCATATTGGAATGGACGCAAGTAATGCTTTTTATGTAGGGCCAATTCTGAGACAGGAACAACTTAATCGTGAATTGAAAGTGAATTTTCCTTGCACTATCCGTGGCGCTTTCGCCACCTTGGGTCAAAAAGCGGGATTGAGTCTTTGGGGGGCCGCGGGACAAAAACCGATCGAAAAAATATCTGATCTTCCGCTAATGGTTGGGCCGATCCCTTGGGCGAGAAAAATATTTACTCTTGTCTGCACAGCATGGGTTGCACTCGTAGGCTTTCTTGTAACTGGGTTATGGTGGGAGAGAGTAAAGACAGCTGGACAGAGATAAGGCGCTAATACCAATAGCTACCGCAGATTCTTTGAGCCTATATTAACCGACCAGGCGCACATTCCATTCCATAATTTCCCGTTACCACCTCGTTGCCAAATTTCTCAAAATGGGCATCTGAAGGTCTAACTAGGTCTTTCCTATCGGCCCATGGTTCATTCAGAGGTTGGTCGATAATGGAGGCGCACTATGGGCACACAAGTGAAATTTAAGGCCGCACAACTAGTTTAGATAGAGGGACTAAGCTCGGCATACCTTTGTGCTGAAAGCAGCGTTCGCCCGCAGCATGCACGCGGCGATGACACGGGGTGCCTTTCTTTGTCCGCGCGCCGCAAATGTATGCGTTGTCGTCTGCCGGCAGCGAATTGAGAGCTCCCGCGTTCGGCTTAATCGAATCACGGTGATTGGCCGCGCGAGCGGCGTCGTTTAGGTTAACGGGCATATCAGAGAGCGGTGAATTTGCCGCACGTTGAATCAGCAGGGGCGGAGCCTGTGGCCGTAAGTATCGGCCAACGGCAAAGGCCGAAACAGCGACGATTGAAATTGACGCTATCGGTTTCACCCAACCACTTCCGCCCAGCCGGCGGCTACAGTCACCACAAAACGGCGCGCGAATGAGTGCGCGCCAAACTTTGCGCGTCAGGCGCTCGCCACATTCCGCACAAAAGTTAGGACGGTACATTGCGGGAGACTCTGTGATCTTAGAGGTCTAATTATATTCGATCGGCCGAGATCGAAAACAGATCCATTTCGTTTGACGAGCATGGTATTGAGGAGATGTTACTTAAGCTCGGTAGCAACGAGCAGGCGTAAGTTCCGTTTGATTAGCGGTGCCTGATTCTATAACTTAGGTTTGGAATCTCGAATGCGTTCGGCTGACTGGAATTCGAAGATGGAACACACCGCTTCTTTTAATCGAATTATTCTGATTGTCCTCGACGGTGCCGGTATCGGCGCAATGCCCGACGCGCCTGAGTGGGGTGACGCCGGTGCGGACACGCTCGGCCACATCTGCGAATCGCGCGAGGTGCGTTTGCCTAATCTGGAAAGCCTCGGCCTGGGCAACATTCGTCCGCTGAAAGGCGTGGCGGAGATCGCAAAACCACGTGGCGCTTATGGCAAATGCGCACTGGCTTCAAACGGCAAAGACACCACCACCGGTCACTGGGAGATGGCCGGCATTATTCTGGAGCACGCTTTCCCCACTTACCCCAAAGGCTTTCCCAAATCAGTCATCGATCAGTTCGTCGCGCGGACAAAACTGCCGGGGATTCTCGGCAACATAGCGGCCAGCGGTACTGAAATCATCAAGGACCTGGGCGCCGAACACGTGCGAAGCGGCAAGCCGATCGTTTATACGTCAGCCGATTCAGTCTTCCAGATTGCCGCGCACGAAGAAGTAATTCCGCTGGAACGTCAATATCAGATCTGCGAGACGGCACGCGACCTCCTGCGTGGCGAGCACGAAGTTGGCCGCGTGATCGCGCGTCCTTTTCTCGGCGCACCCGGCGCGTTCTATCGAACTGAGAATCGCCACGACTACGCTGTCCCGCCGCCGCGTGAAAATCTTTTACCTCTCTTGCAGTCAAACGGCTTCGACGTCGTGTGTATCGGGAAGATCGCCTCAATTTACGATTCAACCGGAGTGACCCAGGACTTAACCGCAAAGAACAATGAACAGTCGATTGACCAGACAATTCGGGCCCTGCGTGACAACACGCGCGGCCTGATCTTTTCGAACCTGGTCGACTTTGACATGCTCTACGGCCATCGACGCGACACGGAAGGGTATGCTCGCGCGCTGGAGCATTTTGATTCGCGCTGGCCTGAGATCGAGTCCGCCATGAACCAGGGCGACCTGGTTATCATCACCGCCGATCACGGCAACGACCCTACTTATCCTGGAACAGATCACACGCGCGAATACGCTCCGCTCATCGCTTTCGGCAAAAGCGCGCGCGCCGGCGTTAGTCTTGGTACCCGCAGCTCTCTGTCGGACATCGGAAAAACGATTGCTGAAAATTTCGGCTTGAGTTTGCCTGCCGGCAAGAGTTTCCTGGCTGAAATCAAACCTGGCCTTCTCTAATACTTGTCACGATGATGAAGCGCTTTTCGTCAATCAGAGTCTGGTATGCACCGGCTCTTTTTGTCTGCCTCCTGCTCAGCACTGGCCCTTGGCTACAGGCGCAACCCCGGCGGCCGCCGCGTGTTTTAACGTACACGACAGACCTGGTGTACTCAACGCGGTTTTCTCCAGACGGCAGGACACTGGCGATAGCTCGTGGCACACATCTAGCGGGCCGAGTTGAATTGTGGGATGTCGAAACGGGATCCTTGCGGCACGTAATCAGCGGCTTTGACGGGCGGGTGTGGTCAGTATCGTTTGCGCCGGACGGCAAGACCCTAGTCACGGGCAGTGTTGAATTTCATGCCAGCAGGATTCGACAAAAGGTCGGCCAGCGACAAGAAGGGACCAGTTCCGCCGAACTAAAATGGTGGGATTCGCAAACTGGCGACCTAAAACAAAAGGTCACGATGCCGGGAGAGGTCCCGTCAAGCCTGATGGCCTTTCACTCTCCGGATGGCAAGTTATTGGCGACCGTCGAATACCACTACTTCGTTTCGTACAAGACCGATCTGAGGTTGCTTGACGCGCAAACCGGCGAGCTCAGACTCAAATTGAAGCACGACCTCCCCATTTTCGATTTCTACGGGCGAGGCTTCGATCCGTCTTACGTCCTGCTCGATCTGCGCCGCCCGCGCATCGCTTTGTCTCCCAACGGTCAGTTGATCGCTTACTGGAACACGAAAGAAGTACGGCTTTGGAATACCGCGACCGGTGAAGAGACGCTGAAGCTGAATGACTTCAAGCACGACCTTAGGGCCGTGGCCTTTGCGCCCGTTGGAGAGACGTTGGCCGTGGCGATCACGAGGTCCTCAAACAACAAGAAGCACCCGTCCGTTAAGAGCGAGATTCGATTGTATGACTCAGGTACCGGAGCCGCGAAGCAAACTTTGACGGCCAGCATCCAGGTGATCTCTTGTCTGGCGTACGCAAATCAGAGACAGATAATGATTGGCGGATGGCAGAATGCGCCAAATCGTCCGGCCGCCACCATGGAACTCATTGACATTCAGGACGGCAGCCTGGGTTCTCTTCGCACCGGCGACGAGGGCAGCGTGAATGTCACGACCCTTTCACCGAATGGCCGCTACCTAACCTTCCAAACTGACGCTACATCCGTGAATCTGGTCGACACTCAGACGTGGACCATTAAACATACATTTGAAGAAAACAGCGATAGGAACGGCAACCAAAATTCTTACAGCCGATTCCTGCTTTCAGTAAAGCGCGTGCTGTCCCTGGCCTTCTCTGCAAACGGAAAGACTATCGCCGCCGAGATCGAGGAAGGCGGAATCAAGGTGTGGGATCCGCGGACCGGGGAAGTGAAGAATCAGCTTGGGGCCCACGAAGACTTGGCAACGATTGCCGATATCTCGGCAAACGGAACGACAGCCGCTGAAGTCCTGGATCAGAAATCGATCCGTCTCTGGGTCGTAGGCACCAGTGACAAGAAGATTGTTTCCACAAGCGGCGGACCGATTGCGGCCGTCGCACTGTCTCCTGACGGCCGCACTGTGGCGATTGGGCGGGCCAACCAGATCGCGCTGCTAAGCACTGCTACGCGCGAACAGATCCAAATACTCGCAGGCCATGGAACAGGAGTGAAGCATCTTGTGTTCGCCGCTAATGGCCGATCGCTGGCGACAGCCAGTGAAGACGGCACGATTCAAACCTGGGATTTAGCCAGCGGACAGATCACGAGGACCCTAACAGGCGGCGGAGAGATTACGGCACTGAGCTTCGCCCCCGCCGGCCGGACATTGGCCAGCGCCAGCGAAGATGGCAGCGTTAGCCTCTGGGATCTGGCCACCGGCGCTGTCAGTCTGCAACTTAAGAAACATTTCGGCGGCGTGAATGCGATCGCTTTTTCAGCCGACGGAAATTTAATGGCCACCGGCGGCGACGATCGCTCTGTGATCATTTGGGAGACCGCCACCGGCAAGTCCCGGCGTACGCTTAAGGGTCACGATCTGGCGGTCACTTCCCAGGCCTTTTCGCCCGATGGAAGTTTGCTCGCTAGCGGCGCCGGCAATGCGTCGGTTGTCCTTTGGGATGTGTCAACCGGAAAGTTAAATCGGGTGCTGAGATAGATTTTCGCGGTAACTATCGCTATAGTTCGCGGCAACTCGACTAAGGAGAATCCTGATGAATAGATCCGGATTTGCTCTGTTTCTGCTAACACTGGTCTTTGGCGTGGCAGGCCAACAGGCTGCGGCGGCCCAATCAACGATTGCTACGGTTCCCTCAACGGACGTGGCCGTCGACAAGAGTATCTATGTGGAATTTGATTACATCAGTCACTACGCGAATCACCACGAATCAGGTTTTCAATCCTATGTTCCACGCGCGGTGGTTGGCGTTGGTCACAAGATCGAGGTCGGAGCAAATCTGGTCTACACCGACGGTTTCGGTGTGAATCAACCGATTGAGATCCAGCCCGGCATCAAATGGCAGTTCTATCAGAACGAGCAGAGCGGCGTGGCCGCGGCCGGAGGCGTCATGCTGTACACACCGTTAACGCATCGACGCGGGACTGACACTTTCCTGATGCTCTACGCAGTAATCAGTAAGAAGGTGGCCGGACAGTTTGGACCGCGATTGACCGGAGGAGGCTATGCTTTGGTGGGCCGCAATCAAGGCACCGGCGCGCGTGGTGGGGTCATCGCCGCGTACGAGCAGCCACTGGTTCCCCGGCTCAGCTTCGTCATGGATTGGTTCAGCGGCAGAAACCGCTTTGGGTATGTGACGCCGGGTTTCTCGTTCGCGACGACGAAACACAGCCTGCTCTATACCGGCTATAGCATCGGCAATGAAGGCCGCCGGAACAACGCACTGTTCACCTACTACGGCATCACGTTCTAGAGCAACGTCTCTCAGAAATTTCCTTATTGATCAACCGCCCGGGCAGACTATCAGAACCGAGCCCTCCCTTACGGCCGGGCTAGTGCCCCGTCTCGAAGTGCTGGATGTCCGAGGTTTTCATCGGCAAGCCCAACTGCGCCTCTTCCGGATTCTTCAGCACCGCAATGAATGGCAGGTTGCGATAGCGCTCGGCGAAATCCAATCCATAACCGACCACAAACTTGTCAGGAATTTTGAAGCCCAGATAATCGATCGGGACTTCTTTCTCTCGCCGCTCGAACTTGTCGAGCAGGGCCGCGAGTTTCACACTCTCTGCGCCGCGTGACTTCAGATTGGCCAACAGATAGGAGAGCGTCAGACCGGTGTCGACGATATCTTCCACCACCAGAATGTGCCGGCCTTCGATGGCCACGTCCAGATCTTTCAGGATGCGGACTTCTCCGGACGTGCGCATCTCAGCTCCGTAGCTGGAAATTGCGATGAACTCTACGTTCAAGGGAATGTCCGCGGCCCGCATCAGATCGCTCAGAAACAGGCACGCGCCCTTCAGGACAGCGATCAGCAGCGGATTGCGTCCGGCATAATCGCGCGCTATCTCTGCGCCCAACTCGCTGATCCGTTTTGTGATCTCTTCAGTTGGGATCAGGACTTCCAGATTTGGGTTGGTGAATTCTGACATGATGATTCGGGCTGGTGATGTGGACAAAACGTTTTCTTCCCTTCAATAGAATTTCAAGTTTCGCTCAGAGTCG
>DATNNY010000113.1:0-9426 GCA_035601635.1 Pyrinomonadaceae bacterium | reverse complement strand
GATCAGAACATGATCAGGATAGTCTTTTTTAATCTAGCGAAATTCCTCGAGCCAGACTTCGATAGGGCGATCCGAGATGAGTTCGATGTTTTCGAAACCGATCACTTCACCATTGTTGCGCGAACGCAGTTTGCCGTAGCGAGGTACGACGTTGACGACTTTGCTCGACTCGAGGCTGACGGTCTTGGCGACTGCGCCGCCCCAGCCGGCGTCGAAGGATTTTGCGATAACGCGCGCGTTGGTTCCCGGCGGGCCGGAACCGAGTAAGAAGGGGTTGGGAAACTTGATACCGTTAACTGTGATTGAAAGATCCATGATCGACTCCTATGAACTTCGAGATCTTACGCGTTCCACTACGGGTTATGAAATTGAGCCGCCGGACTATTCGGCTTCAGGTATTCATTGATGACGTTGTAAGGAACCACGGTCCGGTCGAACACAGCGATTGCGTGGGGGAAATCGAAATAGACGACCAGGCCTTTTGGAGTGAGTCCCCAATTCATTATTTCGGACAATTGATCCATTGACACCATTGATTCATGCGGACCAGGCTTTCGCCCTTCTGTCCGGGCGTCCTCCTGCTCAAAGGCAATCGCACGTCGATCAATATCGGCAACCACAAACTTCGCGATCGCGATCTTATAATCACTGCCCGGCTTAAAAAGATCATCAAGCTCGAGTTCTTTGTTGCCTGACAGATCGTACGTTAGTGACCAAAAACCGGTGTTGGGATGGGCGCCGCCGGAATCGGAGTATTCCGACATCTCGACGCTAATCAGATCGTCAGTGGCAAGCAGAACGTTGTAGTTGATTTCGAAGCTGTTTCGTCCCGGTTCGGATCCCGGCTCAAACTCTTTGATGGCTTTTTGTGTCAGGACCAGGACCCGCCGATTAAAGCTCGCGGCGCCCGGACTTAACGCACTGGTTCCATTTGAAATCTGTGGATAGGAGACGCTGACGCCGGACTTTCGATTAGCAATGGTCTTCGGTACGACCTGCCAACCATTAGTGAACGCGACGTGCTGCTCCTGGAGAGTTACGTACGCTTCACGTGTGCCATCCGGTTTGGACCATGTGCATTCCGGTTCCGCCGCGTGTTCGAATCGTTTGCAGACAAACTTGCCGGTGGGCTTTCCCTTTCCGGCGGATTCCGTCAGCTCAAGCCTTCCTTGACTATCCAGATGGCCGGTTAGTTTGAGATCCTGGCCGATACTGTCGTACGAGTATGCCCCAGATGCGCTGTTTCCCTGAATGTTCAGAAGCATCTGAAAGTGGCTTCCGCCAACCGACCCACGATAGACAGTCGCTACTGTCTGTTGGCCCAGTACCGGGAGCGCCAGACAGAGAAAACTGCATCCGAGCACGGCTGTCATTGCCATTCTTGCGTTATTTGCGTTCAACTTCTTTCCTGTTTCCTTATTCAACTTTGATGAGGTTCTACAGTTCAGCATCTGCTTCGATCTCGATCAGCATCCGTCGGTCAATTAGGGCGCTTACTTCCACCATCGTCGTAGCCGGCATGACGTCGCGCAGAAACTCACCATGAGCGCGACCATATTCTTCCCAACGCGAGATGTCCGTTACGAACATCCGCGTGCGCACGATGTGTTCGAGTCCCGCGTCCAGACGCTGCAGAGCACCCTCAATATTCTTAAAACATTGAACGGCTTGCGCGTAAGCATCATCGATGCCGACAATCTCACCGTCATCACCAAGGGCCGTCGTTCCGGTGACGTAGATGCGTTTGCCGACGCGGACAGCGCGGGAATAGCCGACGATCGACTCCCACTTGGCGCCGGAAGAGATTCGCTGTCGTTCAGTTACTATCATGCTGGAGCCCTCCCTGACGGTCGGGCCAATGCCGCACTGACCCGGTCGCTTACCGCTCCCGGTACTGACCTCAGGACCACGCGTTCGAGCTACTTCCCGGTCATTAGTCGGCCACGAGTTGGCCGTAGCTGTCGGGCCGGCGATCGCGAAAGAATTGCCAGGTGTTGCGCACTTCGCGAATCAAATCCAAATTTAGATCGGCCACCACCAAAGCATCCTGATCGCGCGGGGCTTGCGCAACGATCTGACCTCGCGGATCGCAGAAGTAACTTTGGCCATAGAACTCGCCGATGTCCCAGGGCAGCTCGCGACCGACGCGATTGATTGCGCCGACAAAGTAACCGTTGGCGACAGCATGCGCGGGCTGTTCCAACTGCCAAAGATATTCGGACAGTCCGGCGACGGTGGCTGAAGGATTAAAGACAATCTCGGCGCCGTTCAAACCCAACGCGCGGGCGCCTTCAGGGAAGTGGCGGTCATAGCAGATATAGACTCCGATGCGCGCGTAGGCGGTATCGAATGCGGGATAGCCCAAATTGCCCGGACGAAAATAAAACTTTTCCCAAAAACCCGGATTGACGTGCGGGATGTGGTTCTTACGGTACTTACCGAGGTACTTACCATCAGCATCGATGACGGCGGCGGTGTTGTAATAGATGCCGGTGATCTCTTCTTCGTAAATCGGGACGATGATCACCATGTTGTGCTGCCTGGCCAATTCCTGCATCAACTTTGTAGTTGGGCCATCGGGAATTTTCTCGACTGCTTCGTACCAGCGCACCTGCTGCTCGGCGCAAAAGTATGGGGTGGTAAAAACTTCCTGCATGCAGAGAATCTGCACGCCCTGCTTGGCCGCATCGTTAATCATCGCGACATGCTTTTCGATATTGAGTCGCTTGATCTCTTCAATCGACCCGTCGGTCGGGCCTGCGTTTTTCGCCTGGATCAAACCGCATTTAACTGTTCGTGCCATATTCGCTCCCGAGTTTCAAAATTCAGTGTGTTAATGGGACCTGCGCGGAATCACGCGTTGATTTCGGCGGTACCAGCAGCATCAAGATCAGGTACGTTATTCCCGCGACGCCAAACCCCACGAACCATGCATAGCTATAGAGCTTGCCGAAAAACCAGATCGGCATTCCCAGCTTGTTCAGTATCGGGCCGCTCCAAGCGAGAGCGCAACCCAGCAACGTGGCTATCACCGCGCGGATGTTCCACCCGCCCAGATAAGTGTAGGCCCCTCGCCGGCGGTACAGATCACCCAGCACCAGGTCCTTCCGTCTTACTAACCAGTAGTCGATGATGAGTACGCCGGCAATCGAACCCAGCCCGCCCGAATAGCCGACCAGCCAATCGAAGATGTAACCGGTTGGGTCGGCCAGGAGCCGCCAGGGTTGCATCAGGATCCCAATGATGCCGGTGATCAATCCGCCGGTTCGAAATGAAATCAGCCGGGGAAAAGCGTTCGCAAAATCATTGGCCGGCGAAACCACATTCGCCGCGATATTGACCGCGAGCGTAGCGACCACGACGGTGAACATCGACACCGCGACAATCTCAACGCGATGAAACTGGCCGACGAGCTTCATTGGATCCCACAAGTCGGCGGCCTTCATTTGCGGGTAGATGATGACTGCCGCGGACGTGATCATGACGCCCATGGCCGCGAACACGGTCATCGTCGTCGGCAAGGCCACGATCTGACCGAGCGCTTGTTCGCGTTGGCTGTGACCGAACCGCGTGAAGTCAGGCATGTTGAGTGAGAGCGTCGCCCAGAATCCAATCATTCCGGTTAAGGACAGAATAAAGACGGGCCAGAATTCACCGAGGCTGTGGAAATTACTTTGCTGAGTCAGCAGATAACCGAGGCCATGGGCTTTCCAGATCGCCCATCCCAGCAAGAGCGCAGTCATGATCAAAACAAACGGGGCGGCCCAGTTCTCGACCTTTCTCAAAAGATCCATGCCGCGATAGATGATGTAAATGTTCAGGCCCCAGAAGAGCAGAAACGAAAGCCACTCGGTGCCCATGTGATCCAAATAAGGTCCACCCAGCAGCGTGGTCCACTTGGGAATAATCGCGGCGAAGAGCGTGTTGAGCGCTTCGCCGCCAATCCATGCCTGAATCCCGAACCAGCCGCACGCTACAATCGCACGCATGAGTGCCGGCAGATTAGATCCATAAGTTCCGTAAGCGGCACGCGCAAAAACCGGGAAGGGAATTCCGTACTTCGTGCCGGGATGAGAATTCAGCAGGATCGGAACCAGCACGATCGTGTTGCCCAACAGAATCGTAATCAACGCCTGCCACCAGTTCATGCCCGCGCTGATCAATCCTGACGAGAGCATGTAAGTGGGAATGCAGTGCGCCATGCTGATCCAGAGCGCGGCATAGTTGTAAGTAGTCCAGTTGCGATCAGCGACTCTGACCGGTGCAAGGTCGCGATTGAACAATGGGCTCGCACTTATTTCCTCGAACGCTGCGGGCTTCAGTTCGACGCGGCCGTCGGGATATTGAATTGTTTCGTCATGTAGATGCGTGCTCAAGCTTTCGCTCCAAAGAGACCGACAGTGCAAATCAATTATCCGAGTCAAATTTGGGTTTGCCGCTCTTGATCTTGATGTAAGTTCCTTCGGAACTAACATTCATGCCAAAACCGCAATTGATTGTATGATCCTCAGAGACGTTGATCTTATTTCCCCGAAGAAATTTGATGGTAATCGTGCATTCCTGAGTATCCGGCGGGTCAAACAGAGCCGTGTCATTTTCGATTGTGGCTTCGCCTGAGGCTTCTCCAACATTCGCCATCGGGCCGGAGGACGTCTTGTATTCATAAGTGAGATTCATCTGAATCCGCAGCTTATTATGACCCAGCGCCAGGATCTTGATCTCGTTGCGTCGATAACGATAAGTTCCGTTTACTTCAGCGGCGGTGACGATTCTTGTCCCTTGCGGAACTGCTGAAGTGCAAACAATGAGAATGAAAAGCATCGCGAGAAGCAGCTTCATGTTTGGGCCTCCTATTTGTTTATGGAATCCTGAATGAACCTTCCTACGTCCGCGCGCAACTTCGCCAGAGATTTCTCGTCAATGTACATCATGTGCCCAGCCTCGTAGTAACCCGTGGAAAAGTTCTTTAGCAGAATCGGATCGAGGCTGATGTGATGCAGGGTATAGTCAACCGCGAAATACGGTGTCGCCATATCGTAATAGCCCATCGCGACGAAGATTTTCAGATAAGGATTCCGGGCCATGGCGCTCCGCAAGGCCACGCTGGTGTCCACGTAACCGTTGTTCGTATTCCAGTTCCATGGGCTAGTGATGCCGCCGCCAAGAATGTAGTACTCGAGATCGGACTTGTAACCGAGCTCAGCGCGAACATAGTTGTTGAAGGTCGAAGTGTACGGCGGACGAATCGCTGCTTCGCTGGCGTCAAAATCCGGACTGTCTGAAGCATAGCTCGAATCAAAACCTTTGATGCGAGCGTCCAGCCGGCCAATAGATCGACGTTCAGATCGCAGCAGCTCTTTGCGAAACAGATTTAGCGAGACCCGCAGATTTGCGTTGTCGACGAATTGAGTCGAGAGTCCGATGTAACGCGCGAGCCTGGCGACGATATCCTGCCGCTCCTGACCCGTCAGGCGATCGCCTTTGCCTAAAGCCAACGTGTAATCGTTGGCGGCCCATTGCTCGACCTCAGATGTGAGCTGCTGCAGACTGCGCGATTGCAGATCAGGCGCGAGCTTTTTGTGATACCAGGCGGTGGCCGCATAGGACGGCAGAAACATTACGTAAGGCAAATCATTTCCCGGTGCGAAGTCCGCTGTCTCAAAATTCATGATCGTGGAAATGAGCACGATGCCGTTGAAAGCAATGCCACGGCCGATCAGGTATCCGGATAAAGCGGAAGCCCGCGTCGTTCCGTAGCTCTCGCCGGCGAGGAAAAGCGGCGAAGTCCAACGCTCATAACGGCTCAAATACATCCGGATGAACTCGCCCACAGATTCAATGTCGCCGTTCAGACCAAAGAACCTTTGCGCCTCGGGTTTGACGATGCGGCTGTAGCCGGTGCCGACAGGATCGATGAAAACGAGATCGGTTTGATTGAGCCAGGTGTATTCATTGTCAACCAATTGATAGGGTGGCGGCGGCATTGTGCCGTCTGGATTCATCGGCACGCGCTTTGGCCCGATGGCTCCCAGGTGCAGCCAGACCGAAGCCGAACCGGGCCCGCCATTGAAAGAAAACGTCAGCGGGCGTCGAGTGCGGCCGTCAGGATCATTCAGAGTGTAAGCCATGAAAAAGATGCGCGCTTCAATTTCGCCTTCGCGATTCTTGAGCGGCATCATGCCGACCGTGGCGGTATAACGAAGTGTCTTGCCGCCCGCTCGAATCTCATGATGAGTCACAACGGGGAGTTCTTCGGCGGGCGTGGCCGGGCGTTCTTGCGAGCCGCGCTGCTGAGTTGAAGCAGGAACAGCGGGCGAAGCCGTGGCTTGAGGTGATGGCGTTGGTTGCGGAGAGGCAGCTGGTCTCCGTGCCTGACCTTCTTCTTGTCCGAAAGACAGTACTGCGAAGCAAAGCAGGATGATTGCAAGCATCTTTGGTTAACCTCTCCGCCAGGATGGTTTCGCAGGCAATAGCAAGGCGGCCATAGTAAGACAAACCGGAGAGCGGCTACAAGTGTTTTGGAGAATTTGTGCGGATCATTTTGTCGGAAACGATTGCCCACAACATGGGCAGCTCATCGATCGATTCTCAGGCATCGCTTCTTCTGGAGCGCTTACGGTTACCTGTGCGCCACACTTTCCACAACGTTCCCGAAAGCTTAACAAGGTCTTGCGATCGATCTCCGACGACCACTCCACCCAAGTACCGTCTCCTCGAAACTTTGCGGACTGACACGCGGCTTCGGCTCGCGCCAGCAAATCTGCAAAATCGATATCACCTTCGCTGACAGCATACCCAAAGCTCATAGCTGTGTTGTAACTCGTCCCCTCGAATTGAAATTCGCAGACGCCAAAAGAAAGGACCTTCTTTTTAAACTCATCTAGTTTGTCTTTCGAAAGGAGAATCACAAATTCGTCGCCACTTCGGCGATATGCCTTGGCCTCGCATTGCTCAACAAGCAGTTCCTGAATTAACTGCCCTACGGCACTGATGGCAACATCACCGGCAACGTGTCCCAAGCTGGTCGTTGAGTGCTTTGAATCGGTTCAGATCGCCGAAGATTACGACATCAGGGTTGCCCTCGCCTGTCCCGACTACAGCAGCTGTTTGCCCAAGTGCAACGCTATTGAGAAGTTCGGTTTTGTCGTCGAACAGTGCAGCCTTGCTGAGTTCTTCAACCGCTAGCTGAAGTGTCTTAACGGCTTCTTGAAAATTCATGACGCGAGGCGCTTACCGATCTCGGCGAGTTTGGTCGGGAGTTGCAACTCTATTATGTCGCCATACAGCCAGTCATCAAGAGATTCGAGAGTCCAATCTGGGCTATCCGGCGCACGACTAGTCACCATCCAATACTGTTCGCCATGACGAAACAATACCTGTGCGGCCATTGGCCCGCGACGATAGAACCCAATAACATCCAGTCCTTTACGTGTGAAGTAAGAGCGTAGGGCTGCTTCCAGAGAGGGAGGCCCACTACTAACTGCGCCTCCTATTGCTCCACTGGCAAGTGCGCCGGCGGGCTGATCCGTAATTATTAGACCTAGTAGTGCACCAACTGTTATTCCGGCGAGACTGTTTGTACCGCGCGGTCGAGGCGGACGGTGTGGAACTCCAAGGGGATACGAGACACCTGACATAGTCTCAGTATAACAAGAGCGATAAGAATGCAGAAGCTTTTCTGTTAACGCACAGGGATAAATCTGGGCTTGTTGGCCTTAACGGGACGGTAGGTACCCGTCTTGATGATCGTGCTCTTGGTGGTATCACCGGGAATGAAGATGGCGAAAGAAGTCATTCAGTCAGGGAATAATTCCCGCTGAAGTTCGCAATCCACCCGCCCTTACCAGATGACTCAGACTTTGGCTTGCCACTGCGAATCTTACGATAGGTCCCGGTCGCATTAACGTTATGACCGAAACCGCAATCCGCGTCGGAACCCGCTTGAGTGACTTTCAACTTTCCGGGGAGGAAGACCAGCGTGATCTCACAGCGTTCAAAATCGGGAGGCTTGAACGTCGCGACGTTGCCATCGATAGTCGCTTCGCCCATGGCATAGCCCATGTTCGGGCTCTTCGCCAGCGTCATATAGATACCGTCGAATTGGACCTTCAACTTATTGTGGCCTAGAGCCAGAATGCGGAACTCGCTTTGATAATAGCGATATACGCCGTTTGCCTGGGCGGCGGTGACGATTTGTTTTTCCTGCGGGGGCTTAGGCGGCATGGAAACGCTGGAACCCTGCGCGACAGCTAAGAAAGCATACGTCACAAGGCACCAACACCAATAGAAATATTCTTTTCATTGATTTCACCTCAAGCGATTACCGTCACGGCAAAATACCTTAGAAGAGGGGCGAAAGAAAAGCACTATTAGGGTAGCGCCATTGTTTACCTTCGTGACTGATAAGGTCAGTACCGGGAGCGGTAGCGACCGGGTATGATCCTCGCGATCTCGAGCGTCGCGCGAGTTGAGACCCGGTCCTACCGCTCCCGGTACTGACTCCATCTCGTCAAAAGCAATCGGATTGTCCGTCGGGCCCGCACTTGAAGATGTAGGGAAACTGCGCTCTGGTCAACTGTTCAGTCGCATACCAAAGCCTGGTCTGTTTGTAACGGTCTGCCGTCCATCCCAAACGCTGCTTGTTGCGCCAGGCAAAACCAAGCGCCGCTTCCTCGCCACGGCCCATTAAATGCGATGCTTCGTGCAGCAGTACGGCGGCGCGCTCGTTGTCATCAACCGGAACAGTGAAAAACTCCGGATACAACGTCACGACTTCAAAATGAAAATTCGTGGCGGCGTAAGCGTCGCGGTGCCCAATGTAGCGATTCCACCAATTGTCCGTGCCGCGAAAGACCGTCAGGTGTTTCAGGATGAAAGCCTCGCGATCGAAACCGTGCTGCTCAAGGACAGCGATCGCTTTTTGCACCGATTCGCGTTGGTCAGGTTGAAGACCGTCCGAACTAATCAACAGCGACAGGTAAAAGACCACCAAGGCGATCAGAGTAGCTCCTACGATCCAGGTCAGTCGCTTGAGCAAGCCGCGCTTCTTAGGACTATCTGCTTCCGCGGCTTCCGGATCCGGCCGCAGTTCTGTCGAATCGTCGATGGCAAGTGGACTTCCACAGCGCCTGCACGTCTCGTCAGAGCCTGTGTTGACTAGTCCGCAGCTTACACATTTTTGTCTTGATTGATGCGGTGTTTGTTTTGAGTCCGGAATCATTACGATGGGACTGGGCCTGTTCATGCAATTTCGTGTGATTCCGTGGATCGCGTTTTTGGCGGCGGGAAAACGAACCACGAAGACGGTTTTGAGGTCAGTACCGGGAGCAGTAGCGACCGGGTCTCAACCCACGCGACAGTCCTAGATCGCCAACCTCTAATCCGGTCGCATCCACCACCCCACGCGGGCTGCCCGCGCGGGGACCC
>DATNNY010000112.1:0-6795 GCA_035601635.1 Pyrinomonadaceae bacterium | reverse complement strand
CCATTGATAGCTGCAAAACGGGAAACAAATGACTTTGCTACGTCGTTTATTTTTTCACCGAAACAAATCTACAGCTGTACACGACAAACTCTAGCCGCCGGCTCGAAAAAGATCCGTTGTTCTCAACGGGTAAGAGCCGCTCCGGTAGGCTCGCAGAATAGTTTGTGCCACTTTTCTGTCCAAGGAACTAAACCGTTTCCAAACCCTCATCGAATAGCTCAGTAACTCACTGCGTCTATTCCAGCGAAATCGGAGGATCTCTCGGGCTTTCGGTTTGGCAGGCAATTTCCCTCGAAGCTGCCATCCCTGGTTGTACCTGACGAACCTTAACGACAGGATCGTGTCGACAGGAGTGTAGTGGATAAAACAGTCCCTGTAGTCTTTCATTCCTTGTGCCCAACGCGTTTGAGCACCGCGAAGAATATCCCTGAAACTGCTTTCCGGAGCCCTTTTGCAGAAATCTTTGAAACTTATCGGCACTTGCTGCGGAAATGCCGTCGTACAAATCCTCGCTAAGACGTCCAGCGCCGCACAGAGAGCGGATAGGTAACTTTCGAAATTCCAGTAGATCGTCCTGACCTGTTTGTCGCTAACAGCCATTTCGAAGCAGTCGAGAGAGTCTTCCTCTAAGATTCGCTTCGCAAGGCTCTTATGCACATCCTCGAAAGAGTTATACACACTCTGGAGTCTAAATTCTGCATGCTCAATGTGATGTCGATAGATGCGCGGATATTCGCGAGCAAACCAAACGAATTCGCCCAACTCATGCCGGTTGTCCAGGTCAAATCGCACGCGATCCAAGACCAGAACCAACTGGGGTGACGATTCCAGTTTTGGCGGTCGCGAAGGCAGAGGCAAAATACGATTGTGCGCCAGACCTGAGCTTTCGACTTTTCCATCTACCATCGTTATCGATCGCCCGCTGAAGCCATCGTAATCAGAGATTAAGGGCCGAAGTCTGTACTATATGACAAAGACGCTATTTGACCAGAAACTGAAAGTTAATACAACGAGACACCAATGCCTCTCTATAGCAACTGGTTCAAAGTTCACCGCTCTGAAAACAAACGCAAGCGCCTTTGGAAGTTCACCGAAAAGGCGAACGGCCGAGACGCAGTCAAAGCTCTGTTGTATACAGCCGTACGCTCACACTACGATTCTGTTGACCGCATCGCCAATGATGTCGAAAAATTGGGTTATAAAGTCGCCGCACGAATTCTTCGAGAACGATTGCCCAGAACCAAGAAAGCACGCTCAGGCGATCTAGGGGAAATTCTGGCATGCGAGCTTGTTGAAGAAAAGATGGATTTCACCGTACCGGTTCGTCGTCTTCGATATAAGGACGGCCGGGAGATGGCGCTGCGAGGCGACGATTTCATCGGTGTGAGATGGGATGAGGAAGACGGCCTCCTCCAACTTTTAAAAGGTGAATCTAAGAGTCGAATAATTCTTAGCGAAACGACCATCACGAAGGCCCGTGCATCGCTAAACCGTGACAATGGCCGCTGTACCCCAAGTTCGCTCCTTTTCGTTGCAGACCGCCTCCTTGATGATGACGACGACGATAAAGCTGACCTTGGGCGAGCCCTCCGCGAAGAGGTTGGCACCAAATCCCTTCCGGCAACGCGAATTGACCATGTCCTATTCACCATGTCCGGCAACACCCCGCCCGAGGCTCTGGAACACGACCTTAAGGCAGCCAGTGCTGGCCGGAACCAAACTGTCGTCAATATAAGGATCGAGGACCATCAAGAGTTCATAGCCGAGACCTACAAAGGAGCCGAAGAGTTTGGAAACGATTGAGAATCTCGAAGAATTCCTCGGCCAAGCGACCCAACCGGGCGTTAGAGATCGCTTGCTCGACCGAGGTACCGCATGGGCGATCATGCGGCAGGCCGGGCACCTCCCCGAAGACGCCCCAGCATTCGGGCCGACAATTGACACCGACCTTGCCGACTATGGATTTTCACTCCTGGGCGCAGGATTACGGCTGAAAGAGGCTGGCGGCTCCGTCGAAATCAGTCAACGTGCGTTTGAGAAAGCCGCTAATGCCTTCGAATCCCTAGTCCGAAACGGCTCGCCGGAGGCTCTAGAACGAGGTTTTTATCGAGTGATCGCTGCTGCCGCCTACCACTTGGCTGGATTCTCCGCTATTGCCTACTCTCTCTTCAGTCAGCGCACAATTGGCCTAAATGCTAATCCGGCTGAAGATGCTCTCGTCCTCTTAATTTTGCGGGACCTCGACGCTTTGCGCGTCCATACTCGTAATTGGCTTCTGGACGAAACGCACTCGGACGAGAATCTCGCGACGTCATTAGGCACTGGCGAGCTGGGCGAAGAAGACCTAATCGCAATCGTACTCAACTCTACGATATGCAGAGCTCTGGCTCATTTTGATTTCTCTCTCCAGACAGGAGAGGTGTCTCTGCTGGAGACCGCAAGAGTTCTCTTGACTGACGCCGTCAAGCTCGCGGCCGATGAAGGATCTGTTCCGCTTTGGTGGATCGCGCGATTGTGCCTCAGCCTTATCGACGATTTATGGCGGCATTCCCTGCACGTAAATCTTCCAGTCGTGGCCCCCGACGGTGGCGAGGGAAAGTACCCACACCTGCGGGAATTGTTTCTTGCTTCTCTATACGGACGCAAAACTGCTGAGGTCGAACTCTGGCCATCCCAACTCGCTGCAGCTCGGCGTTCAAGCGATTTGTCTGATGACCTTGTTGTAGCATTGCCAACTAGTGCCGGCAAGACCCGTGTCGCGGAACTAGCGGCGTTGATGACCTTATCGACGGGGAAACGAGTGCTCATCGTCACACCTCTTCGGGCCTTATCTGCGCAGACCGAAAGATCGTTCCGCAATACCTTCGCTCCTCTCGGCTTCGCCGTCTCGTCACTCTACGGCGCAAGCGGTATCTCGGCGGGCGACGAGGATGCCCTTCGATCCAAGAACATTGTCATCGCAACGCCCGAGAAGCTCGATTTTGCGCTTCGGAACGATGCAAATTTAATCGACGATGTCGGCCTAATCATATTGGATGAAGGCCATATGATCGGTCCAACAGAACGCGAAATTCGGTATGAGATTCTCGTGCAGCGTTTGCTCCACCGTACCGACGCCGAAGATCGGCGCATAGTTTGTTTGTCAGCGATCTTGCCCGACGGCGAACAACTCGATGACCTTACAGCTTGGATTCGAAACGACGTGAAAGGTGAACCCGTTAAATCCGATTGGCGTCCCACTCGCCAGCGCTTCGGAACAGTGGCATGGCGCGGCACGGCCGCCAGACTACGTTTTGATCTCGACGACAACGGCCCGTACCTAGCAAGGTTCGTGGAGCGAACGCCTGCTCGCGGCAGACAGAAGAAACCGTTTCCGAGTAACACGCGATCTTTGACTCTCGCTGCGGCGTGGAATTTCGCAGCTCAGGGCAAACGCACACTCATTTTTTGCACCCAACGCAACACCGTGGAAGGCTATGGCAAAGCCGTTATCGAACTTACAACTCGAGGATATCTCTCCTCACTACTTGACAAGCCCGACACAATAGAGCGTGCGCTCGAAGTGGGTCGTGAATGGTTGGGCGCTGACCATCCGGCAGTGAAATGCTTGAAGTTTGGCGTCGCGATCCATCATGGACGCCTGCCCAACCCATTTTTGCGTGAAGTGGAGCTGCTTCTTTCTCGAGGTGTTCTCAAGGTGACGATTGCCTCACCGACTCTTGCGCAAGGGTTGAACCTAAATGCCGCCGTCCTGCTCGTCCCCAGCTTATATCGTGCGGGAAAGCTTCTTTCAGGCGAGGAGTTTGCAAATGTCGCAGGTCGGGCCGGGAGGGCATTCGTTGACGTCGAGGGCCTTGTGGTTCATGTCATGCACGAGGGAGAAGAATGGCGTTTAGAGAAGTGGCGTCACTTGGTGCTGTCGGCAAAGTCACGAACGCTCAGAAGTGGCTTGATACAAATTGTTGCAGAGATTCTGGAGAGACTCGCACAAACAGGAGTCCTTAAGCGTGATGACGCTCTGGAATATCTCGCAAATTCGCGTGAGGCTTGGAAATTGCAGGACGACAAATCAGCAGCCGCGGGGCTAGAAGAGGATCATGACGAGGACGAAGAGGACGATGTCGAGCCATTATCGCACCTTGTCGAAAAACTCGACGCAACAGTCTTTGGTCTAATCGAAGCCTTGGATGCCGATAGCGACGAACTTCCCCGTCTTCTGGACGAAGCGCTCAAGGGTTCCCTTTGGGAACGGCAGATTGATCGTGAAACTGAAACTTTGCGAAACGAACACAAGGCAATTCTTGCCGCGCGCGCGCAGCTTATTTGGAAACACTCAAGTCCGGAGGCTCGCAAGGGTCATTTTGCGATGGGAGTCGGACTAGAGTCCGGTCTGACATTGGACGCTAAGGCTGATGAGCTTGAGCCCTTGCTAGACAAAGCCGACGATGCCGCGCTTGGCGGCGACACGGATGAGCTCGTTGAAGCCCTAGTCGGGCTCGCCGAACGTCTTCTCGCAGTCCGCCCTTTCACGCCTGATAAAACAAACATGCTTCCCAAGAATTGGCAATCTCTCTTGGGCGCTTGGGTGAGTGGCGTAAGTGTCGACACGATCGGCTCGGATAACATGCGAATTGTTGAGGATGCATTCGCCTATCGTCTCGTATGGGCCGTCGAAGCCCTTCGGACCAGGCGCATGACTTTGGGTTGGTCGTCAGACACTATTGCTGGTGGTGCGAGTGCATCCCTCGAAACCGGCGTACCCCAATTGATGATGGCAATGCTCATTCGCGCCGGACTCCCCTCGCGCCAAGCGGCGATCACTGCCGTTCGTGACGGAGACGCATCCTTCATCGACGGTGCTGGCATGAGGATTTGGCTTGAAAGCAACCAAATCGCAGAGTTCAGCGGACGCGCCGACTGGCCGACCCCGGAAACTGCGGCTTTATGGAGACGCTTTCGCAAGGAAGTTTTGAGAATTGGAACAGAACGGTGGCGCGTCCAAAACAGTAAGCGCGCGCTTCATCGTGACGCCACAAGCACACAACCACCTGTCGGAACTTACCGACTTCAAATTGAACCGAGCGGAGAAGTTTGGGTCTGTACACCCGACCATCATCGTCTTGTTCGATTGAGAAAAAAACTCAAGGCTCCCCAATCCAGCCTTTTTCTCGCACGCTTTGTAGAAGGCGATACTCGCGCCCACGTCCAACGCATCGGCAGAGGCCGTGCCATTTGGGTTGACCAAGCAGGTTCGTCGAGATAACTTAGCCCCGGCGTCCCGACTCGATCCTCAGTCCTGTATCTAATTAGGGTGGCGCTGAGGGGTTTTCCAAACCGCCGCCGAGCAGAACGGTTGTTACGCATTAAATCTGAGTGCGATCGGCTGGCGTACTCAGAATAATTCTTTACAAGAAATTGCAAATAGCACACCTGCTTGGCAGGCGCTCCACCAGAAAGACCCAGCTAGGGCATTGTGCTTTCGACCTACAACCCTTCCCTGAATCTTCAGCCTGCTTCTATCGGGGGCGGGTTGTCGACCCCAGACCCACGTCGCGTCCTAGGTTACCCACGGCCCTCCAGGTCTCCAGAGAGACTGAAATCCGTCTTCGGCAACAGCTGCTGTTAATACAGGTCCAGCAAAACCGCGCACTATTCTTATGATGTCATCCAGGTTCGCGTAGTCCGTTCCGAATCTGCTCCTGCGAAGAAATGCTTTCCACTGCGCAGCCTTTCCCGGTACCAACGCGAAGTCGTCCGAAAGGCCAATGGGAAGAGGCTCGACTTCCGTGGAACGTCGTTTGAATGTCGCTCTCACTGCTCGATGAAGGACGGCACCATCGAACTCGTATAGCTGTGACAGCAACATCAGATCGAAATAGTCTTTCATCCGGCTATTCAGAACTCCGAGAACGGTGATCGCTTCCAGTTTTTCTGCAACAACAGTCTCTCTGGGATACGCAAGCAATTTGGGGACAGGAAATTCAAGCAGAACCGGATATTCAACCTCAGTTGGGCGAGGGATGATCGAGTCACCAAATCCGATGTCGATTTGTACAACTAGCCTGGCCTTCGAAACCATAGCAGTTAGGCGAACCCGCGCCCCTTCGTACTTTGCATCCTCTTTGATTCTCTGGATTTCAATGGTCTCTTTTCTGAACTCTGCGCCATCCTGTTCCACCGCGAGACCGCATATCTCCTCAACAACGAATCGTATGTGTTCGAGACTGTTGTCGGTCCGACCCAATAGATCGATGTCCATCGTCGGCCTCGACTGTGGTGCCCTCCAGGCAGTCAGCAATAGAGCACCCTTAAGAATGAAGGAGTCACGGAACTGTGATTTCGACAGTCGGTACAGGAATCGCTCCATGACAAAGTACTGGAGAAGTTCCTGAAAAGGCCTCCCCTGTTCGTGTGCTTGATTCAGCAAGCGCTGACGCACGGAAGCCCCGATATCTCTTTTGCTCACAGCGTAGCCTCAAGATAGGGGCGCATGATCCTATCCACACGGCAAATGCGCGCGTAGCGCACGAGTTCCCGAAAGTCTGGCTTTTTCTTCAGTTCCCGAAATCGCCGCAGAGCTTCAACAGCGATATCCAGACCAATCTTGTTGCGATACTTGAAACAGTCGGCTACCGTCTTCGCAGCTGAATAGATTCGGACGGAAACCTCGTCGATTCGAACTAGCTCAATTCCTGCGCTGAACGCCGGCTCGGAATACCAGAACACTCGGATAGGAAGAGCATCCACCTTTGGTATCTGTCCGTGGCTGGGTATGGCAAGATCAATCGTGTGGGG